>JBJMQX010000145.1:0-24799 GCA_045802455.1 Phenylobacterium sp.
ACACACGCATTCGCAATACCGAAAGTGAACTCGACACCTATTCGTCTGGGCTCAACGCGTTCCTCGACCGCATCTTCGACGAGCATGGTCTCATCGTCAGCGGCTGGTCCGCAGATTGGGATGGGGCGCTTCGATCGGCCATCACGCGCGCGCCAAGCCGCCGGTATCCGCTGTTTTGGGCCACGCGTGGCGAGCCTAGTGGGTTCGCCGCGGATCTGATCTCGCAGCGTGCCGGTCGCGTCCTGACGATTGCCAGTGCCGACGCCCTGTTCGAGCGGCTGCAACGCGACGTAGAAACGCAAGCAACGCTGATGCGCCCGAACCCGCTAAGCGTCGATCTGCTGGTCGCAAGCGCAAAGCGCTATCTCGCCAAGCCAGAGCACCGGATTCAGCTCAGCGATCTAGCCGCCGAGGAGGCCCGGCGTGCCCGTCGACTGGTGGCGGAGGGTGCGTTCAGCGTGGATACCCGCGTCGATACCTTCGAGTTCGCCCGCCGGGTCGGGGCTCACGAAGCGATCCACGAGGGCCTGATGCGCGTCCTCTTTACGATGGGCCGCTGGGGCTTAGGCGACGAGTTCGGGCTGGCGTCCGAAATCCTGAAAGGCCTGGCGCAGCTGCCCGCTCTGGGCGGCAGCACCTTTTGGCTCGCGATGCGTAGCTATCCGGGCGTGCTCGCGCTCTACGCCTACGGCATCGGACTCGTCCGGGCCGACAGGATCGAGGAGCTACGCCGCTGGCTCACCACATCGCTACGCAACCCCTACAAGAGCGAGCCATCGACAGTGGTCGAACAACTCTTCCTTTGGGCTTGGGAGGCAAGCGAAGACAACACATGGCGCTCGCTTGAGGGCCTTGAGCGGCATAAGACGCCGCTGAGCGACCATCTGCTCACCGTATTCAGCCGATGGCTGAGTAGCGAATTCCCCAGCGGCAAGGACCTGGAGATCGCATTCGAGACGTTCGAGACCTTCGGATATCTCGCCCACCTCGGCCTCTCGGCGACCACCGAGGACCTACGGGCCGCTGTCGAGGGCAACGAGCGACGAAACGCCTTGTGGGCACCTGTCGGGCGGGTTGGCTGGAACGACGAGAACAAGACCGAGGTGACTTCAGCGGTGTTTGGTCAGGATCGACGGGCCAAGGTGGCCGCCGCCGGATTTGGTCGTGGCGACGCCAACTACCTGGTGCTGGCAGAGAGCAACCTGAAGCTGCTCTTCGGCGAGTTCCGATGGATGCGGTGAAGCCGAGCACGGCCACGCTAGGGGCCTTGCCGTGATGGGCGAAGCCGTCACGCGATTGGCTCTCGCATTCGCATCAAGCGAGCCTCCCCCGTCTGTCCACGAGTCCAAATCCGCTCCCCGAAAACGGCGAACCCCCGCGGCGCTAACCGCGGGGGTTCATGGTGGAGCTAAGCGGAGTCGAACCGCTGACCTCTTGAATGCCATTCAAGCGCTCTACCAGCTGAGCTATAGCCCCAGGACCGCCCCATCAAACTCGGGGCGGCTCGGGAAGGCGCGGAACCTAGTGAAACCGCGCCCGCCGATCAACCCCGTCCGATCTGGCGCTCGGACGGGCCAATTGCCTCACGTGTCCTAGTCGTCCACCCCGCCCTCGTCGGGCAGGCCCTCGATCTCGCTGTCGTCGAAGTCGTCGTCCTCGTCCTCTTCCAGGAACGGCACGTCGGCGTCGTCCTCGACCTCTTCCTCGTCGGTGAACTCGCCCAGGTCCTCGCTGACCGGCGGGGCGGGCTCGGCGGTGTCGTCGTCCTCGTCGGCGACCAGCGGCGGCTCGTCGGCCACCTCGTCCAGCTCCGGCGTGACGACCTCTTCCTCCTCCTCGTCCTCCTCGGTCTCGGCGGCGGCGGCGACCTGGTCCTCGCGCTCCTCGTCGGCCTCGGGCTCGGGGACGATCGCGCGCGCTCGCACGCGGCGGTTCTTCACCGCCTCGTCGGGGTCGAACTCGGTCTCGCACTTGGGGCAATGCGCCGGGCGCTTGCCCAGGTCGTAGAACTTAGCCTGGCAGTTGGGGCAGACCTGTTTGGAGCCCAGCTCTGGAATGGCCAAAGGCGATGATCCCTCGAGTAGCAGAAATGGCGGGGGCGGAAGGCGGGCTCCCTTGCCACGCAGGGGGGCGGCTGTCAAAACCCAAATCCCCTCGTGATCCCTGGGCCTTCGGGAGGCTGGTTTTTCGAAAATGACGGCGGCTCAGATGACCGCCCAGATGACGGCGCGTCGCGCCGGCCCGCTCAGGGGGACCGTGCGGGCTCCGGGGGACAAATCCATCTCGCACCGCGCGCTCATCCTGGGCGCGCTGGCCCATGGGCTGAGCGAGGTCGAGGGCCTGCTGGAAGGCGAGGACGTCAAGGCGACGGCCCGCGCCATGGCGGCCTTCGGCGCCGCGGTCGAGCGGGTGGGCGAGGGGAGCTGGCGCGTCGAGGGCCGCGGCGGCCTTCGCGAACCCCTCGACATCATCGATTGCGGCAACGCCGGCACCGGCGTGCGGCTGATCATGGGCGCGGCCGCGGGCTTCCCGCTGGCCGCCAGCTTCACCGGCGACGCCTCCCTGCGCGCGCGGCCGATGAACCGGGTGCTGAAGCCGCTGGGCCAGATGGGCGCGACCTGGCTCTGCCGCGAGGGCGGCCGCCTGCCGCTGACGCTGAAGGGCGGCGCGCTGAAGCGCATCGCCTATGAGCTACCGGAGCCCTCCGCCCAGGTGAAGTCCGCCGTCCTCCTGGCCGGCCTCTCCGCCGAGGGGGGCGCCGAGGTGATCGAGCCCGAGGCCACCCGCGACCACACCGAGCGCATGCTGCGCGCCTTCGGCGTCAACGTGGTGGTGGATGAGCTCGGAGACGGGCCTTCAGGGGGCCGCCGGATCCACGTCTCCGGCGGCGAGCGCCTGCACGCCGCCCGCGTCCGCGTGCCGGGCGACCCGTCCTCGGCGGCCTTCCCGCTGGTCGCCGCCCTGATCGTCCCGGGCTCGGAGGTCACCGTCCAGGGCATGCTGCTCAACCCCCTGCGCATCGGCCTCCTCGACACCCTGGGCGACATGGGGGCCGACCTCTCGGTCGCCAACGTGCGCGAGGAGGGCGGCGAGCTGGTCGGCGACGTCACCGCCCGGCACTCGCAGCTCGAGGGTGTCGAGGTCCCGCCCGAGCGCGCGCCCTCGATGATCGACGAGTACCCGGTCCTGGCCGTCGCCTCCGCCTTCGCCGAGGGCCCGACGGTGATGCGCGGCCTGGCCGAGCTGCGGGTCAAGGAAAGCGACCGCATCGCCCTGATGGCCGCGGGCTTGGCCGCCTGCGGCGTCGCCGTCGAGGAGGAGCCGGAGGGCCTCACCGTCTTCGGCGGCTCCGGCGGCAACCACGCGGTCAGGGGCGGCGCCAGGGTCACGACCCGCGGCGACCACCGCATCGCCATGAGCCACCTGGTCCTCGGCTTGGCGGCCGGGTCCCCCGTCACCGTCGACGACCCCGCCATGATCGCCACCAGCTTCCCGGGCTTCGTCGAGCTCATGCGCGGCCTCGGCGCGGACATCGAATAGGCATGAGCCTTCCGGAACAGGAGCCGCTGCGCAGCTTCGTGGTCGCGGTGGACGGCCCGGCGGCGTCGGGCAAGGGGACCATCGCCCAAGGGCTGGGCCGCGACTTCGGGCTGCCGGTGCTGGACACCGGCCTGCTCTACCGCTGCGTGGGTGCCCTGGTGCAGCGCGCCGGCAAGGACCTGGACGACGAGGACGCCGCCGCCGCGGCCGCCGTCATCCTGACCGCCGACCAGCTCGCCGACCCCGCCCTGCGCACCCGGGCCGCCGGCGAGCTCGCCAGCCGTGTCGCCGTCCACGCCCGCGTCCGCGCCGCCCTGATGGATTTCCAGCGCACCTTCGCCCGCCAGGAGGGCGGCGCGATCCTCGACGGCCGCGACATCGGCACCGTCATCGTCCCCGAGGCGCCCGCCAAGCTCTACGTCACCGCCTCGCCGCAGGTGCGCGCCGAGCGCCGCTGGAAGCAGCTCGCCGCCCAGGGCGAGGCGGTCTCCCTGCCGGACGTCCTGCAGGACATCCGCCGGCGCGACGCCCGCGACGGCGGCCGCGACGCCGCCCCGATGCGCCCCGCCGCCGACGCGACCTTGCTCGACACCTCTCAAATGACTATAGAGCAGGCCGCCGATGCCGCCCGCCGCATCGTCGAGGCCGCGCGCGCCCGCTGGGAAGCTTCCCGGTAAGGCAATCCCACCGCGCTTTCGCCCCGGACGGCTGCGGGCAGATCAAACCCTTGAACCCGACGCCTGGACTCCGCCTGCGCCCGCAGGGGAGCCGCACGTCATTTGAAGAAGAGACCCAATGGCTGACGATATGAGCCTGAACCCCTCGCGGGACGACTTCTCCGCCCTGCTCGACGAGAGCATGGGCGGGCGCGACTTCATGGAGGGCCAGGTGGTCCACGGGAAGGTCGTGGCCATCGAGAAGGACATCGCGATCATCGACGTCGGCCTGAAGACCGAGGGCCGCGTCTCGCTGAAGGAATTCGGCGACGAAGAGGGCCGGGCCCCCATCAAGGTCGGCGACACCGTCGAGGTGTTCCTCGAACGCGTCGAGAACGCCATGGGCGAGGCCGTCCTGTCGCGCGACAAGGCCCGCCGCGAGGAGGCCTGGACCCGCCTCGAGGCCGTCTACGAGAAGAACGAGCCGGTGATGGGCTCCATCGTCGGCCGCGTGAAGGGCGGCTTCACCGTCGACCTCGGCGGCGCCTCGGCCTTCCTGCCGGGTTCGCAAGTCGATATCCGCCCGGTCAGAGATGTCGGACCGCTGATGGGTCGCGAACAGCCCTTCGCCATACTAAAAATGGACCGGCCGAGGGGGAATATTGTAGTTTCTCGCCGCGCTATACTTGAAGAAGCTCGCGCTGAACAAAGGACTGAGCTCGTTTCCCAGCTTCAGGAAGGCGAAGTCCGCGAAGGCGTGGTCAAGAACATCACCGACTACGGCGCGTTCGTCGACCTGGGCGGCATCGACGGCCTGCTGCACGTCACCGACATGAGCTGGAAGCGCGTCAACCACCCGAGCCAGGTGCTGGCGGTGGGCGACACGGTCAAGGTGCAGATCGTCAAGATCAACCCCGAGACCCAGCGCATCTCGCTCGGCATGAAGCAGCTGCAGTCCGACCCCTGGGACGGCGTCGAGGCGAAGTACCCGGTGGGCGCGAAGTTCACCGGCCGCATCACCAACATCACCGACTACGGCGCCTTCGTGGAGCTGGAGCCGGGCGTCGAGGGCCTGGTGCACGTCTCCGAGATGTCCTGGACCAAGAAGAACGTCCATCCGGGCAAGATCGTCTCCACCTCGCAGGAAGTGGAAGTCGTCGTGCTCGACGTGGATCCCTCCAAGCGCCGGGTGTCGCTGGGCCTCAAGCAGGCCATGGCCAACCCCTGGGACGCCTTCCTGGCCGCCCACCCGATCGGCTCGACCGTCGAGGGCGAGGTCAAGAACGCCACCGAGTTCGGCCTCTTCATCGGCCTCGACAACGACATCGACGGCATGGTGCACCTCTCCGACCTCGACTGGGCCGCGCCCGGCGAGGAAGCGATCGCCAAGTACAACAAGGGCGACACGGTCCAGGCCCGCGTGCTCGACGTCGATGTCGAGAAGGAGCGCATCTCGCTCGGCATCAAGCAGCTCTCCGGCGACCCGATGCAGGGCGACACCTACCGCAAGGGCCAGACGGTCACCGTCACGGTCACCGAGGTCACGTCGGGCGGCATCGAGGTGAAGTTCGGCGAGGACAACGCGCCGATGACCGCCTTCATCCGCAAGTCGGACCTTTCCCGCGACCGCGCCGACCAGCGGCCGGAACGGTTCGCCGTCGGCGACCGCCTGGACGCCCAGGTCGCCAACGTCGACAAGGCCGCGCGTCGCGTGTCCCTGTCGGTGAAGGCCCTGGAAATGGCCGAGGAGAAGGAAGCCATCGAGAAGTTCGGGGCTTCGGACTCGGGCGCCTCGCTGGGCGACATCCTGGGCGCGGCCCTTCGCGAGAAGGCCCAGAAGGACTAGGCGCCTCTAGAACGCTGGGAAGCGGCGGATCGGGTGACCGGTCCGCCGTTTTCTTTTTGTGCGGCCGCCCTATCGTGCGGGAACGCCAATTTGGGGGCGTCGAGGAGTTGGCTCTCTTGCGTCTTGTGCTCTGCTCGATCCTGGCCGCCGCGGCTTTCGCGTGGGCGTCTTCCGCCCTGGCCGCCGACAAGCCGCTCTATGGCCCGCCCGCGGCCTGGGTGGACGTGGCTCCGATCCCGCCCGCGCCCAGCGAGGAGGGCGCGCCGGCCGTGCAGATGCTGCTGGACGACAACCAGAATCGGCTCGATGCGGCCGGCGACGCCCGCTACACCCGCCGCGTGTTCAGGATCCTCAAGCCGGAGGGCCTGACCGCGATCAAGTCGGCGAGCGTGATCTGGAGCCCGGACTCGGACACCGTCACGCTGCACACGCTGCGGATCATCCGCGGCGACAGGACCATCGACCTCTTGGGCGCGGGCAAGGACGTGCTGGTGCTGCGCCGGGAGACCAGCCTGGAACAGGCGAGCCTGGACGGCCGGCTCACCGCGTCACGCCAGATCGACGGCCTGCAGACCGGCGACATCGTCGACTTCGCCTACACCCTGGTGCGCGCCGACCCTGTCGTGCAGGGCCACTCCTTCGCCGCCGAACAGATCGGCTTCGCAGGGGTCGCCGGCCGCTACCGCGCGGTGATCTCCTGGCCAAGGGACAAGGCGGTCCAATGGAAGGCCACCGCCGGCTTCGATGCACCCTCCATCAGCCAGAAGGGCGGGCGCACGGTGCTGACCCTCGACAAGACCAACGTGCTCGCGCCCAAGCCGCCGATCGGGGCGCCGCTGCGCTTCCGCCGCGTGGGCGGCGTCGAGGCCTCGAGCTTCCAGTCCTGGCAGGACGTCTCCAAGCTGATGGCGCCGCTGTTCGCCAAGGCGGCCGAGATCCCCAAGGGGTCCCCGATCGAGGCTGAAGCCGACGCCATCGCTGCCAGGCACGCGAAGCCCGAGGACCGCGCCTTCGCGGCCCTGCAGCTGGTCGAGGAGAAGACCCGCTACTTCGCGCTCCTGATGGGCGACGGCGGCTATGTGCCGGCCAAGGCCGAAGAGACCTGGGAGCGGCGCTTCGGCGACTGCAAGGCCAAGACGGCCCTGCTGCTGGCGATCCTGCACCGCCTGGGCATCGACGCCGAGCCCGTGCTGGTCAACCTGGCCGCCGGCGACGGGATCGACGAGCTGCCGCCGGCGCTCGCCACCTTCAATCACGTGATCGTCCGGGTCCGGATCGGCGACCGGTCCTACTGGCTCGACGGCACCCGGGTGGGCGACACCAATCCGCAGGCCATGAAACCGCCGAACCACAAGTGGGGCCTGCCGCTGCGCGCCGAGGGCGCAGGCCTGGAGAAGATCGTCGAGCCGCCGATCAACGTGCCCAGCCAGGAGACCGTCCTGCGACTCGACGCCTCCAAGGGCGTCGACGAAAAAGCCACCGGGCACGTGACAATCACCTGGAGCGGCATCTATGCGACGACCATGCGCGCGACGCTGGCGCGCTCCTCGCGGGCGGACTTCGAGCGCCTGTGGCGTCAGCAGTTCTCGAACCTCGCCGGCGGCTTCGACATCGACAACGTCGGCTGGCGCGATGATCGCGAGCGGGACACCTTCACCCTGCAGCTCGACGGCGAGATCGACATGATCTGGCACAGGAACCAGGACCTGGGCGCGCGCGAGTACCGCGTGGGGCTCTCGGACGGGCTGCGCCTGTTCCCTCGCCGCGAGCCGGGGCCGAACCGCGACGCGCCCTTCGCGGTGCCGTTCCCCGCCTTCACCCGCAGTCGAACCGAGATCGTGCTGCCCGACGGCGGCAAGGGCTATTCGGTCCGCGGGCTTTCCGGAAAGGAGTTCATCGGCGGCCGGGAGATCGTCCGCACCGCCGAAATCAAGGGGCCCGTGGCGAGCTTCACCGTCGAACAGCGCTCGGTGGCGCCGGAGGTCAGCTACGCCGAGGCCCAGGCCGCCAACGCCACCATTCGCCGCGAACGCGACGAGGATACCCTGGTGCGCGGCCCGGCCGACGCGGCGCTTAAGGGCTGCGCCGCCGCGGCTTCGACCCCAAGTTGCGGCCCGGCGACGGCCCGATAAGCTTCGCCGTAACGTCGCGGAACCCTGGATTCCGCCTTGAATACAAAGGCGGACTCGCCCATGGTCACGCCGGCTTGAGGGGAATTCATGATCAAGTCCGAACTGATCGCCAAGCTCGCCGAGGAAAACCCGCACCTGACGCAGCGGGACATCGAGCGCGTGGTGAGCGTGGTGCTGGAGCGGATGATCCAGGCGCTGGAAGGCGGCGGCCGGGTGGAGCTGCGCGGCTTCGGCGCCCTGTCGGTCCGATCCCGCGACGCCCGCGCAGGGCGCAATCCCCGCACCGGCGAACCGGTGGACGTCCGCGCCAAGCACGTGCCCTTCTTCAAGAGCGGCAAGGAGCTGCGCGAGCGGCTGAACCTGCACGACGACTGAACGCTTCAAGAGTAGGGGGTCACCATGAGCGAGCCGTCAAAGGGGCGCCTCACGGTCTTTGGCGAGTTCCGTGAGTTCATCGCCCGCGGCAACGTGATCGACCTGGCGGTGGGCGTGATCATCGGCGCGGCGTTCGGTGACATCGTGAAGGGCCTGGTCGACAACATCGTAATGCCGCCGATCGGCCTGCTGCTGAGCGGGGTCGACTTCTCGCAGCTGAAGATCGTGCTGAAGCCGGCCGATCCGGCGCACAAGGTGGCCGAGGTGGCGATCCAGTACGGCCAGTTCTTCAACACCCTGATAAAGTTCGTCATCGTCGCCTGGGTGGTGTTCCTGCTGGTCAAGGGCGTCAACGCCATCCGCCGGCGGGAGGCCGCCACGCCGACCGAGGACAAGCCCGCGCCGCCGCCGCAGGAAGCGCTGCTGGCCGAGATCCGCGACCTCCTGAAGGCGCAGCAGGGCGGCTGACCGTCGGATTGGCCTTGCGATCCGACCATCGTCGCCCCTAATCCCCGCCCATGGGCGTCCAGGCCAAGATCTGCGGAGTAAGCACGCCCGAGTCCGTCTCTGCGGCGCTCGCGGGGGGTGCCGCGTTCATTGGCTTCATGTTCTTCGAAAAGAGCCCGCGCAACATCGCGCCGGAAGCCGCCGCTCGGCTGGCCGCGCCCGTTCGCGGCAAGGCGAAGATCGCCGCCGTGCTGGTCGATCCGTCGGACGCCGAGGTGGACCGGGTCGCCGAGGCGCTGAGGCCCGACCTCATCCAGCTGCACGGCGCCGAGATGCCGGCGCGCGCCCGGGCGATCGGTGCGCGGGCTGCGGCCGGGATCGTCAAGGTCCTCCCCGTCGCCGACGCTTCCGACCTGGCCGCAGCCGCCGATTTCGAGGAGATCGCCGAGCATCTGATGTTCGAGACCAAGCCCCCCAAGGATGCCGAGCGCCCCGGGGGCCTTGGCCGTTCCTTCGACTGGACCCTGCTGGCGGGACGCCGCTTCCGCAGGCCCTGGTTCCTCGCGGGCGGTCTCGATCCCTGGAACCTGGTCGACGCGGTGCAGCAGTCGGGCGCGCCCCTGGTCGACGTTTCCTCTGGCGTGGAGCGCGGTCCCGGACTAAAGGACCCCGCCTTGATCGCCGCGTTCCTCGACGCCGCCCGACGCGCCTGAGCGCCAGCCCAGTCCCAGAGCCGACCTTGAGCGTTTCGCCCCGCCTGAACGACTACACGGCCTATCCCGACGCGCACGGGCGGTTCGGCGACTACGGTGGCCAGTACGTGCCCGAGACGCTGATGCCGCTGGTGCACAAGCTGGACGCCGCCTATGCGGCGGCCAAGGCGGACGAGGGCTTCCAGACCGAGCTGGCAGGCTTCCTCAAGCACTACGTCGGCCGTCCCAGCCCGCTTTATTTCGCCGAGCGGCTCTCCGACCACTTCGGCGCGCGCATCTATCTGAAGCGCGAGGAGCTGAACCACACCGGCTCCCACAAGATCAACAACTGCATGGGCCAGATCCTGCTGGCCATGCGGATGGGCAAGACCCGGATCATCGCCGAGACCGGCGCCGGCCAGCACGGCGTGGCTACCGCCACCGTCTGCGCCCGCTTCGGCCTGCCCTGCGTCGTGTACATGGGCGCCGTGGACGTGGAACGGCAAAAGCCGAACGTCTTCCGCATGAACCTGCTCGGCGCGGAGGTCAGGCCGGTCACCTCCGGCTCGGCGACCCTGAAAGACGCCATGAACGAGGCGCTCCGCGACTGGGTGACCAATGTCGAGGACACCTATTACCTGATCGGCTCGGCGGCCGGCATGCACCCCTATCCGGCCATGGTGCGCGACTTCCAGGCGATCATCGGCCGCGAGGTTCGCGAGCAGATCATGGAGGCCGAGGGCCGCCTGCCCGACGCGCTGGTCGCTTGCGTCGGCGGCGGGTCGAACGCCATCGGCCTGTTCCACCCATTCCTCAATGACGCCGACGTCAAGCTGTTCGGGGTCGAGGCGGCGGGCGAGGGGATCGAGACCGGCCGCCACGCCGCGGCGATCAATGGCGGCCGGCCGGGCGTCCTGCACGGCAACATGACCTACCTGCTGCAGGACCGCGAAGGCCAGATCACCGAGGCGCATTCCATTTCGGCCGGCCTGGACTATCCCGGCATCGGTCCCGAGCACGCCTGGCTGCACGACGTCGGCCGCGCCAGCTATCTCACCGCCACCGATGCGGAGGCGCTTGACGCCTTCCAGCTGCTCTCCGAGAAGGAAGGCATCCTTCCCGCCATCGAGAGCGCCCACGCCCTGGCCCGCCTGCCGCAGGTCGCCGAGGCGGTCGGCAAGGAGGGGATCGTGGTGCTCAACCTTTCGGGGCGCGGGGACAAGGACGTGGCGACCGTCGCGGCCCACCTGGGGCGGTCGATTTGACCAAATCGCGCATCGACGCCCGCTTCGCCGCGCTCAAGGTGGAGGACCGCGCCGCCTTCGTCCCCTATGTCATGGCCGGCGACCCGGACGCGGCCACCGCGGCGGCGATCCTCAAGGGCCTGCCGGCCGCCGGCGCGGACCTGATCGAGCTCGGCTTCCCGTTCTCCGACCCGATGGCCGAGGGGCCGCCCATCCAGCGCTCCGCCGGGCGCGCGCTGGCGGCCGGAATGACCATGGATGGGGTCCTGGACCTGGTCCGCGGCTTCCGGGCGAGCGACGAGACGACGCCGCTGATCCTCATGGGCTACATGAACCTGGTGCTGCACCGCGGGATCGAGGCTTTTGCGCGCGACGCCGCCGAGGCCGGCGTGGATGGTCTGATCGTCGTCGACTGCCCGCCGGAGGAGGCCGGACCGCTGGCCGACGCGCTGGACGCCGCTGGCGTCTCGCTGATCCGGCTGGCCACCCCCACGACCGACGACGCCCGCCTGAAGGTGGTGGTCAGCCGCACCTCCGGGTTCGTCTACTACGTCTCGGTCGCGGGCGTGACCGGGGTCAAGGAAGCCGACGCCCGGGCGGTCGCGCCGCACGTGGCTCGCGTCCGAAAGGCCTCGGGCCTGCCGGTGGCCGTTGGCTTCGGCATCCGCACCCCCGAACGGGCCGCCGCGGTGGCCCGCGTGGCCGACGCCGTGGTCGTCGGCTCCGCGCTTGTGGATGAAGTGGCGAAAGCGGTGGAGATGAACGAAGACGTGACTGGGCGGGTTCTTTCAAAAGTCGACACGTTGGCTAAGGCTGTCCGCTTCGCGCGAGTCGGCCAGACGACGACGGTCTAGAACCATGGCGATGGCTGAACAGAGAAACGACAAGCCCGGGCGACCCACTGCCGCCCCCCGCGAGCGCACCGGCTGGCTGTCGCGCATCGCCCCTGGCGTCCGCAACGCCTTCGCCAAGCGCGAAACCCCCGAAAACCTCTGGGTGAAGTGCCCCGACACCGGCGAGATGATCTATCGCCCCGACCTCGAGGCGGCGCTGTGGGTCACGCCCTCCGGGCACCATATGCGGATCGGGGCCGCGGCGCGGCTGCGCTACACCTTCGACGACGCGGTGTTCGAGCGGATCGCTTCGCCCGTGGTCGCCGACGACCCGCTGAAGTTCCCCGACGTGAAGCCCTACCCCGAACGTCTTAAGCAGGCCCGCAAGGCCAGCGGCGAGCAGGACGCCCTGGCCATCGGCTATGGCGCCATCAGGGGCCAGCCGGCGGTGGTGGCCGTGCAGGACTTCGCCTTCATGGGCGGCTCGCTCTCCATGGCGGTGGGCGAGGCGTTCATCCGGGCCGCCCAGGAGGCCGTGAAGCGCGAGGCGCCGTTCGTGATCTTCACCGCCTCCGGCGGGGCGCGAATGCAGGAGGGCACGCTCTCCCTGATGCAGCTCGCCCGCACGACCCTGGCGCTCAACGAGGTGAAGGCCGCGGGCCTGCCCTACATCGTGGTGCTGACCGACCCGACGACGGGCGGTGTGATGGCCTCCTACGCCATGCTGGGCGACGTGCATCTGGCCGAACCCAACGCGCTGATCGGCTTCGCCGGCCGCCGGGTGATCGAGCAGACCATCCGCGAGACCCTGCCGCCGGGCTTCCAGCGGGCGGAGTTCCAGGTCGAACGCGGCATGGTCGATCGCGTCGTCACCCGCTCCGAGCTGCCGGCCGTGCTGGGCTCGATCCTCAAGACCCTGATGATGGGGCGTGAGCGTTCCAGGGCCGCGTGATGGTGAACAGATGCTCCCCCTCAGGGGGAGCTCCGGCGAAGCCGGTGAGGGGGTTCAAGCCCCCCGATCCATCCGCCTGGGCTGAAACCCCTTCCGACGCTGCGCGCCATCTCCCCCTGAGGGGGAGGATCTGATGTCTCAGCCGCCCTCCATAGACCATGACCCGATCCGCGCCTCGGATGCGGTGATCCAGCGCCTGCGCGCCAACCATCCCGTGCTGATCGACCTGACGACGGGCCGCGTGGAGCGGCTGCTAGCGACGCTGGGCCACCCCGAAAAGCGGCTGCCGCCGGTGATCCATGTGGCCGGCACCAACGGCAAGGGCTCGACCGTCGCCTACCTGCGGGCCATCGCCGAGGCGGACCGCAAGCGTGTCCACGCCATCACCTCGCCGCACCTCGTGCGTTTCGCCGAGCGGATCCGCATCGCAGGCCAGCTGATCAGCGACACGAAGCTCGAGGAACTGACCGACCGCGTCGAGGCCGCCAACGCCGGGCAGCCGATCAGCTTCTTCGAGATCACCACGGTGCTGGCGCTAGAGGCCTTCGCCGAAACTCCCGCCGACCTCTGCCTCGTTGAGGTGGGCCTCGGCGGGCGGTTCGACGCCACCAACGTCTTCGACGCCCCGGCCGTTAGCGTCATCACCCCAGTCGACTACGACCACCTCGAGATGTTGGGGCCGGAGCTGCCCAAGATCGCCTGGGAGAAGGCCGGGATCATCAAGCGGGGCCGCCCGGTGGTCGTGGCCCGCCAGCCCGACGAGGCGCTGGAGATGATCGAGCGCGAGGCCGATGACCGCATGGCGCCGATGTTCCTGATGGGCCGCGACTTCGACGCCTGGGAGGAGCGCGGGCGGCTGATGGTGCAGATGCCCGACCGCCTGCTTGACCTGCCGCCGCCCAGCCTCTTCGGCGGCTACCAATTCGCCAACGCCGGATTGGCGGTGGCCGCGGCGCTCACCTTCGACCATGGCCTGAGCGAGGAGGCGCTTGGCGCGGGGGTTTCGTGGGCGGTCTGGCCGGCGCGGTTCCAGCGGCTGACCAAGGGCCCCCTGGCGGCGCTGGCCAAGGCGCGCGGGTCGGACCTCTGGCTCGACGGCGGGCACAACCCGCACGCCGGCCGCGCGCTGGCGGAGGCGGCCTCGCGCCTGGTGGACCGCGATCCCCGGCCTCTCGTGCTGGTCGCCGGCATGTTTGCGCGAAAGGACTCCGAAGGCTTCTTCCGGCCCTTCGCCGAGATGCACCCCAAGGTGTTCACCACCACGTTCGACTCCGCCATCGCCGCCACCGCAGGCGACCTCGCGGAGGCCGCGCGCCTGGCCGGCCTCTCGGCCGAGCCGGTCAGTGATGTGACGGAAGGCGTGAGAAAGGCGCTGGACGGGTCAGGTCCAGCGCCTCATGTCCTCATCTGCGGGGGCTTGCATTTCGCCGGCGAAGTGCTGGCGATGAGCCCCGAAACCTGGCCGAGCTAGGCTGCGACGCCCGCCTCATTCAGCCATTCCAGGATCTTCTGCTTGGGCATGGCGCCGACCTTCATAGAGGCCATCTGGCCGCCCTTGAACAGCATCATGGTCGGGATGCCGCGGACGCCGTAGCGCGACGGCGTGGTCGGACTTTCCTCGATGTCCAGCTTGGCGATGGTGACCTTCTGGCCCAGCTCTTCGGCGATCTGTTCCAGCGCCGGCGCGATCTGCTTGCAGGGCCCGCACCACTCCGCCCAGAAATCGACCAGCACAGGGCCGTCGGCCTGCAGGACGTCCTTCTCGAAGCTGGCGTCGGTGACCTTCACGGTGCTCATGGAAAGCTCCTTTCGAGCGCAGGCCAGTCCAAACGCGGCCTGACGCCTCTTGCTCCACCGATGTAGGCGGGGCCCACCCCGGTATCAACCGATACGGCGCAGGTCGGCAAGCGCCTGAGCCATGATGTTTTCTGGGATCGCCATCAGCTTCGGGCCGTCCGTCCAGACCAGCGCAGCCTCGATCCGACGGCCCGGGAAGACCTCCGCTAGCACCGCGGCGTAGATCGACATCTGCCGCAGATAGGCCGGATCGGCGTCCTCGATGCGGGCCGGCGAGGGCCGGTTGGTCTTGAAATCCACCACCAGCACGCGGCCGGGCAGCACGACCAGCCGGTCGATGCGGCCGGAGATCTTCAGGCCGGGGGGCAGGGCCGCCGCCGAGCCGGCGATCGCCACCTCCGGCCGCGATCCCGGGCCGAACACCTCGGCGAATCGCGGGTCCTGCAGGACGGAGAGCGCGGCCTCGGCCATCTCCGCCGCCTGGTCGGCGCTCAGGTCGCGCTCGCGCGCCAGAAGCGCCCGCGCGCCATCGGCCCAGCGGTCGGGCGCGAGGTCCGGCAGGATCTGCAGCAGCCGGTGGATCAGGTCGCCGCGGCGGAACCGGCCCAAACCGCCGACGCGGGCCAGCGGCGATGGCGCGGCGACCCTGGCGCCGTCGCCAAGGTCCGAGGGCGAGGCGTACCGCGCGAACGCCTCGGGCGCCGGCGCCTGGGAGGCCCACGCCGGCAGCGGCTCGGTGGATGCCTCGGGCGCCGTGTCCCGGCCTCGAACCTTCGGATCCTCCCCATAGCGGTCGAACGCGACCCCGCCGGAGCTGACCTTGCGGACCTGCGGCGCGATCTCGGCGTGGGCGAGCGCGTCGCGCACCGCGCCCCACCAGCCGGCCAGCTTGGCCTCGTCGGTGCGCCAGTGGCGCCGGCCGCAGAGGATCAGCCGGTCCCGGGCCCGGGTCAGCGCCACGTAGAGCAGGCGGAAGGTCTCGTCGGCCTCGCGCTTGGCGCGCAGCTCGCGGGCGGCGGCGCTGGCCTCGCAGTCCTTGGCGGCGGAGGAACACCACAGGAAGCCCCCGTCGCCCGGCCGCCCCGCCGGCATCAGCGGCGATCCCCGCTGCGTCTGGGTCAGCGTCGTTTCCGGCAGGAAGACGATCGGCGCCTCCAGGCCCTTGGCGCCGTGGGCGGTCATCACGCGGACCTCGCGCCGCTCGGCCTCCAGCTCGCGCTTGACCACGATGTCCAGGCCGGCGAGCTCGGCCGCCAGCCGCTCCAGGTCGTGGGCCCCGCGGGCCTCGGCCGCCAGCACCTGGTTCAGGAATTCCTCGAGCGCGTCCTGCGCCTCGGCCCCCAGGCGGCGCAACAGGCGCTGGCGCATGGAGCGGCCGTCGTCGCCGACGATGCCCAGCAGGCCGGCGTAGAACTCGAAGGGACGCTGCGCGCGCCCGGCCTCGATCACTGCGGCCAGGAACCGCGCGCACTCGGCCCAGTCGGCCTTCTCCTCTGCCCGGCGTTGCAGCCGCGCCCACAGCCCGTCGGCCCCGCGGCCGTGCGCCAGCCGGTAGAGGCTGTCGTCGTCGAGGCCGCAGAAGGGGCTCTTCAGCAGGGCCGCCAGAGTCAGCTCGTCGTCCGGGAACAGCGCGAAGCGCGCCAGCGCCGTCAGGTCATCGAAGACGATGTGCTCCGAGAGCGCCAGGCGATCGGCGCCCGCAACAGGGATGCGGGCGTGCTTCAGCGCCCGCAGGATCTCCTCGAACAGCGCCCGCCTGCGGCGCACCAGGATCAGCACGTCACCCGCATGCGCCGGCCGCCAGCACGCCGCCTTCTTGTCCCAGACCGCATCGCCGCGGGCGATCAGCGCCTTGATCTCGGCGGCGATGGCGCGGGCCAGCTGGCGGTTCGCGCTATCCTCGGGCTCGGCGTCGAGCGGCGCGTCCCAGGCCTCGCGGTCCTCGCCTCGGGGCTCGACGACCAGCGGCCAGACGTCGACGCAGCCGGCGTGCTCGGTGCGCGTCGCGAGATGGACGACCGGCTCGTGCTCGGCGCGGGGCTGGATGGCGTCGGCCAGGGCGCGGGGCGCGAAGACCGCATCCACGAACGCCAGCACCTCCGGCGTCGACCGCCACGACGTGACCAGGTCCACCCGCTCGAACCGGCAGCCGGCGCCGGTCGCCCGGTCGCGGAGGAACTCGAACTTGCGCAGCAGCAGCTCGGGCCGCGCGCCCTGGAACGAATAGATCGACTGCTTCTCGTCGCCGACCACGAAGAGGTCGCGCGTCCTGGCTTCGCCGCCGACGCCCGCGCCGGAGAAGAACTCCTCGGTGAGCGCATCCAGGATCGCCCACTGGTCGGGGGCGGTGTCCTGCGCCTCGTCCAGCAGGATGTGGTCGATGCCGCCGTCCAGCTTGTAGAGCACCCACGCCGCCGCGGGACGGTCGCGCAGCAGGTGGCGGGTCTTCTCGATCAGGTCGGCGAAGTCGAGCGCGCCCGCCGCCCGCTTCTCCAGCGCATAGGCGGTCAGGTAGGCCGCCGCCAGGATCAGCGCGTCGATCGTCTCGGCCGCCACGCGGGCGGCGCGCACGCGCTGGCGGGCGATCTCCAGCCGCGACTGTTCGGCCAGCAGCAGGTGGCGCAGGTCGTCGGCGCCCTTCAGCGCCGCGCTGGTTTCCACCCACTTGGCGGGATCGCCGGCCTTGGTGAAGAACACCGCCAGGGCCGCGTCGAGATCGGCCTCGGGATCGGCCAGGATCGCCGCCATCTGCTGCGCGCAGGTCTGATCGCGCTTGGCGCCGCGGGACAGGGCCTCGGCGGCGCGGCTCCAGACGCCGCGCGGCAGAGCCGCCATCGCTTCGGCGCCCAGCGTCGCGGCGGTCGAATCCCGCGGCACGTCCACCGCCCGCCACACCCAAGCGATCGCGCCCTCGAGGCCGCCGTTCCGGGCGAAGAAGGCCGCCAGGTCGCCGCGCCGCGCCTCGAACTCCCCGAACATCGCCTGGAAGCTCATGAAGTCGAGCGCCACCGAGAACCGGGCGTAGGCCTCGGCGACGGCGTCGCCGGCGCCCATCGCGTGGCGCGCCACGGCGCGGCGGGCCGCCGCCGCCACGGCCGCCGAGCCGGCGTCATCCATCACCTTGAAGGCCGGCGAGATACCCGCCTCGATCGGGAACCGCGTCAGGAGCTTTTCGCAGAACGCGTGGATCGTCTGGATCTTCAGCCCGCCCGGCGTCTCCAGCGCCTGGGCGAACAGCCGCCGCGCCCGCGACAGGGCCTCGCGGTCGTAGGCTTCGGGATCGCCGTCCTGCAGGTCGGCCAGGGTGCGGCGCAGGTCGGCGTCCGGATCCACGGACCAGGCGCCTAGCACCTCGAACAGCCGCCGCTGCATCTCCGAGGCCGCAGCCTTGGTGTAGGTGACGCAGAGGATCGTCTCGGGCTTGGCGTCGGCCAGCAGCAGGCGCGCCACGCGATCGATCAGCGTCTTGGTCTTGCCCGACCCGGCGTTGGCGGTGACGAAGGCGGAAAGCGCCGGGTCCGCGGCGCGGCGCTGCGGATCGCCCACATCGTTGGCGGGCGCGTGAAGGTCGACGACTGTCATTCCTCGCCCTCCTCGCCGCTGGTCGACCATTCGAACACCCGCGCCAGGTGGTCGTAGTCACTGACCCGCGCCTTCACGAACTGCGGCGCGACGCGGGAGACGTAGGGCTGGGCCGGGTCGTCGAAGCGGGCCACCAGCCGCGCCAGCCCGTCCAGCGCGCGGGCGGCGGCCTCGGCGCTCTCGTCCCCCGCCGCGGCGCGCGTCTCGACCTTGCCCGCGGGATCGCGGCCGGTGATCTCCAGATAGGTCAAGTCGCCCGGCGCCAGCGGGCCCAGCTCGCGGAACCCACCGTCCGCCAGGATCGCCGCGGTCAGGGTGAGCTGCGGCGAGAAGCCGGAGTCGACCTCCCGCTTCGACGGGGCCTTGCCGGTCTTGTAGTCGAGGATGTGGCCGAAGCCGTCGGCGGTGGCCTCGATGCGGTCGGCCCGGGCGGTGAGCTTGAAGAGGCCCGCCGGCGCGGCGATCGTCCGTTCGCCCTTCAGCTCCACATGGATGGTTCGGCCGTCGCGGCGCTCGCGCTCCAGCGCGGCGACCCAGTCGGCCACCTCCACGGCCAGGGCCGCCTCGCGGGTCATCGCCTCCTGCGGCAGGCCCGCCTTCACGAGTTCCGTCAGGTAGAGCTCGCGGAAGACGCTCGCCGCATTGGGCGGGACTTCGGCGGGATAGGCTTTGGCGAACGCCTCGAACGCCGCGTGGATTGCCGTACCGCGGGCCCGGGCGTCGGCCTGCTGGTCTGGCCGGTCCAGCGGATAGAGCCTGAGGATGTCGCGCGCCCAGACGGCGTAGGGATCGCGCGTCAGGGTCTCCACCCGTGTCACCGCCAGCTCCCGCGGCCGGTCGGGCACGGGCGGCGTCGGCGCCGGCCGCCTGGCGGGATCGTACCCATCCGGCGCGTCGAGGGCGCGCGCCCAGGCCAGGATCTCCGGCCGCTCGGGGGCGGCCAGGCCCGCGCCGCGCGCCAGGGTCTCCAGCCGCCATAGCCAGCGCGACTTCACCGAGGGCGCGCCCTCGCGGCGCTCGGTGTGCAGCAGGATCACCTCGGGCGCGCAGGCGGCCTGGGCGAAATCGTGGGCGGAGAGTCCGATCCGCCGCTCAGGCGAGGGCAGGCCCAGCCGCGCGCGCATGGGCCGCGACAGGAAGGGATCGGTCGGCGGTCCGGCCGGCCAGACGCCTTCCTCCAGGCCCGCGAGCACCAGGCGGTCGGCGCGGACCAGCCTGGCCTCGATGGCCCCCAGGATGCGCAGCCTGGGGTGCGTCGCCCCGCCGGCCCGCACGGTCTCGCCTTCGAGCAGCCGGCCCAGCAGCTCGGCGAAGCCGCGCGGCGTCACCGGCGGCAGGCCTTCGCTGTCATTGATCAACCCGCCCAGCAGCCGCGCCACCGCCTCGCCGCCCGGGCCGGCCCAGAGCTCGTCCGCTGCGGGTCCGGACGCCACCGCCTCCATAGCCGCCGCCGTACGCCCAGCGGCGTGCGCCACCGGATCGGCCTCGGCCTCCCAGGCAAGGCTCTCCACGATCGACCGCAGCCGCACCGCCAGCGCCTGGGCTTGGGGCCCCGCCTTTTCCAGTCGCGCCTCGAGCTCGGGCCAATCCCGCGCGCGTGGCCCCCGCAACGCCGCGCGCTCGAACGCGGCGGTCTCGCCGAGCCCGGCGAACGGATGCTTGGCCAGCCCCAGCAGGGTCACGGGATCCGGTGGATCGACCGCGGCGCGCGCGGCCAGGGCCGCCAGCACGCCGCAGGCAGAGCCGGCCAGGCTCTCGCCCGCCGAGCTGTCCGGGCTGACGCCCCAGCGTCCAAGCTTGGCGCTCACCCGCCGGGCCAGGGCTTGGTCGGGCGTGACCAGGGCGGCGGTACGGCCCGGCGTTTCCAGGGCCTCGCGGAGCAGCAGCGCCGCGGCGGTGGCGGCCTCCTCTTCCGTCCTGGCGTTGACCAGCGACAGGCCCTTCAACCCTTCAGCGACGGCATCGACGCCGTCGCGCTGGGCCTCCGCGCGAAGCGTCCCGATCACTTGCAGCCAGTCGGCGGTCTCCTCGGCGGGCCGCAGCGCCTCGTTGACGATCCGGCGTCGCCAGCGGCCGGCGGCCTCGGCTTGGATCGAGGCCGGCCACAGCCGCACCTGGTCCTTGGCGACGCGCGCATGGTCCAGCAGCCGCTTCAGCGCCCCCTGCGGATGCTGGACGTCGACCTTGGCCCAGGCGCGGTCCGCCAGCTCCTGGTCGAGGCCCGGCAGGACGACGCAGCCCTGCGGCGCGGCGGCCACGGCGATCAGCAGGTCCCGCGTGGCCGGCGCCGTACCGGTCGAGCCGGCGGCGACGATGACGCCCTGCGGCGGGGCGTCGGTCCAGTGCTCGGCTAGCCGTCGTAACAGCCGCACCCGGCGCTCGCTGACGTCGATCACGCCCAGCTCTGCCAACCGCCGCGGCCACGCCTCGAGCGCGGCCTCGAGGAAGATCCGCGACACCTGCCAGTGCTCGGCGACCTCGGCGTCCACCAAAGCCTCCAGGCTGGCGACCGGCGCCTCCTCGATCTGCAGGCCGTCCAGGAAGCGGCCGAGCGCGTCGGCCATTTCCAGCGCCCCCGCCGCCGTAGGCTCGCCGCGTTGCAGCAGGTCCCAGTGGTCGGCCACGACCCGGGTGAGCTCGAAGCGGCGGCGCAGCGGGTCGATGGCGGCGGGCAGGTCCAGCGCGAGGTCGCCCGGCTCGAACGGCGGCTCGCCCTCCTCCAGGTCGCCCAGCGGCCGCAGTTGCGGCGGCAGGACCGCGCGCCCTTCCGCGGCGCCCAGGAAGGCGTCGGCCAGCGCTCGCGCCCCGCGCCGCGTGGGCGTCAGGACTGTCGCCTGCGACAGCGCCTCGGGGCCGAGCGGAGCCAGGGCGTCATGCAGGCCGCGCGCCAGGTCCTGGGCGAACGGCCGGTGCGCGGGGATCGTGAACCAGCGCGGGTTGTCCTTGCTCGACCGGGCGCGATCGAACGGGCTGGTCACCTGAGCCGCGCCTCCGCAGCCGCCAAGGCCGCCGGATCGCCGACATGCATCCAGAAGGCCTCCATCACCGCGCCATGCAGCCGGCCGGCCGCCTGCAGCCGTCGCCAGGCGGGGTAGATGGAAAAGGCGCCGTCGCCCTCGCCGTCCAGGATCTGCGGCTTCAGGATGCCGAAGCCGACGTTCGCGAACGGCGTGACCACGTCGGGCGACGTCGAGTGCGTGAGCCGCCCCGCGTCGTCCATGAAGAAGCCCTGCGGCCCCTCGAACCCGATCCCGTGGCCGCGTGGCACGAGCAGCAGCAGGAGGTCCATGAGCGCCGGATCCCAGGCGCGCTTGAGGGTCTCCAGAGCCGGGACCGCGCCTTCGATCCACAGGGAATCGATGTTGGCCACGAAGATCGGGGCCACGCCCAGCATGGCCCGGGCATGCTGGATGCCGCCGCCGGAATCCAGCAGGCCCGCGCGCTCGTCGGAGATCAGCACTTCGATGTCGCGGCGCGCCGCGAGGTGACTTTCGACCTGGTCGGCGAGGTGGTGCACGTTGACAACCGCGCGGGTCACGCCGGCCTCCACGAGGCGGTCCAGCACCCGGTCGATCAGCGCGCGCCCGGCCAGCGGGATCAACGCCTTGGGGGTGTCGTCGGTCAGCGGCCGCATGCGCGTGCCCAGCCCCGCCGCCAGCACCATGGCCGTGGTGGGTCCGTCGCTCACAGCCGGTCACCCGCCGGCACGTGGCGGTCGAACCAGGCTTTCAGGTCGGCGAGCGCCGGGTCGGCCAGGTTGCGCTCCAGGTAGCGCCAGGTGCGCGGCATGAACTCGCGGTACTGCGGCCGGCCGAGCAGCACCTGTCGGGCGAACACACGGCCCAGGATACGGGCGGCGTTGGAGACGGCGAGCGCGCGGTAGTCGGCCAGGAAAGCCGAGCGGTCCAAGGACGCCTGGGCCTTCAGGAAACGGTCCAGCATCGCCGTCTCCAGCTCCGGCGAAACGTCCCGCCGGGCGTCCTGCAGAAGGTGCAGCAGGTCCCAGGCCGGATGGGCTTTCAGCGCGTCCTGGAAGTCGAGCAGGCCGACCCGCGCCACGCCCTTGCGCCTCGGCAGCCAGAGCAGGTTCTGGGCGTGGTAGTCGCGGTGGGCGAAGACGCACGCACCGGCCTCGCCGCGCACCCACACGGGCGCCCAGAGCGCGTCCCACTCGGCCGTGGCGGCCTCGCCCAGCGGTTCGTGGCCCAGGAACTTCGGCCACCATTCGAGGAAGGTGTCGGTGGCGACCTTCAGCGCCAGGGTGTCGTAGGTGAGCAGCGGCCAGGCGACGCCATCGGCGGTCAGCACGTCCGGCGGCGCCTCGGCCTGCAGGGCCGCCTGCACGTCCACCGCGGCCTCGTAGAGCGGCGCCTCCGGCTGGCCTTCGGCGATCAGGGTGGCGAAGAGGCCGTCGCCCAGGTCCTCCAGCACCGCAAAGCCCGCGGTCACATCGTGGGCCAGGACGCGCGGCGCAGAGAGCCCCCGCTGGCGCAGATAGGCGGCGGTGGTCACGAAGGCCGCCACCGAACCGGCCGCCAGGCGCGCGGCGGCGTTGTAGCCCAGCGCGATGCGCTCCTCCGGCGTGGCCTCGGGCGGACAGACGGCGCTTTCGGCGGCCGGCGGCTGGTCCATCAGCACCAGGCTGCCGCCGCCCAGCGGATAGACCCGCTCGTAGCGGCGGGTGGACGCGTCGCCGGTCAGCGGCTCGCGCCGCGCGTCGCCGAGCCCCGCGGTCTCCAGGAACGCCGCCTTTTCCGCCTCACGCTCAGAGCTCAAGCTCGCGTCCTTCCCACGCGCCGTGCCGCGTCAGTTGCGCCCGGCGGCCATCACCGTCGAGGGCGATCTCTACAGCGAGTCGATCCGGCGGAAGCCGGCCCGCCAGCCCTTCCGGCCACTCGATGACCGCCGCGCCGTCCTCCAGCGCTTCGTCGAGACCGATCTCATAAGCCTCTTCCGGGTTCGAGAGGCGATAGAGGTCGAAGTGGGCGACCTTCAGCCGCGGGCCTTCGTAGAACTGCACGAGTGTGAAGGTGGGCGAGGGCACGTCCTCGTCTGCGGTGGTGAGCGTGCGGACCAGGGCGCGGGCCAGCGTGGACTTGCCGGCGCCCAGCGGACCGGAGAGGCAGACCGCCTCGCCAGGCTCGAGCCGGCGCGCGATCGCTGCGCCCAGCCGCGCGGTGGCCGCCTCGTCCGCCAGGATCATCGCGCGGGGGGCTTCATGCGAAGTGCCGGTCCGGCTCGGCCGGCAGGGCGCGCTCGACGTAGGCCTTGAGCTTGAGCGTCGCCTCTCCCGGATCGCCATCGAGCGCGCTCGCCGGGATCGGGTGGCCAATGACCAAGGAGAAAGCCCGGCCCTGCTTGTTCAGGAACTCGTGGAAGAGCGTGATGTCGCGCAGTTCCGCCGAGAACCGGTTGAAGAAGTGGAACAGGCCGGACCACGGCCCGGTCAGGTGCACGGGGACCACCGGCGCCTCGTAGCGCCGCGCCAGCGACACAGCCGAGACCTGCCAGGGCGGATCGCTGAGCCGGCCGTCGGGTTGGCGGCGTGCGAGCCTCCCGGCCGGGAAGATCACCAGCAGGCGCTCGGCCTCCATGGCCTCGCGGGTCATCAGCAGCGTCTGGCGGGTGCGTTCGCGCGTGCGCTTGGCTTCGACCCATTCCACCGGGATCAGCACGTCGGAAAGCCGCGGCGCCACGCGGTGGGCGTCGGAGTTGGCGTAGAAACAGATGTCCGGCCGCGCCGCTTTCAGCGCGTCATAGACGGCGATCCCGTCGGCGATGCCGGTCGGATGGTTGCAGACCACGATGGCGCGGCCCTTGGCCGGCAGGCGCTCGAGCCCGGCCGCGGCGACCTGCAGGCCGAGCAGGTCCGAGACGTGGTCCAGGCCGGCCTTGCCCGGCAGGAGCGCGATGGCGTCGGCCATGCGCACCGCCTTGGCGTAGTCGAGCACGCCGTAGAGCAGCGGCCGCAGGAGGGGCCAGGCCGGGGTCGCCGCCAGCTTCGGCGCACGCTCGGCGATCAGCACATCGATGATGTGCGCGCGGGACCTGGCGCTAGCCAGGCTCTGGGCGGGCGAGACGGCCGTCATGGCCCGCGAAGACTCGCAGGCGCCGGGCGGCTCGGCAAGCGGCCCCCATGCGCCGAGAGGGGCGCGTGGGCGGGGCCGCGCCTCAGGCGTCGATGTCGAGGTTGCTCCCGACGCCGGGCGGGTTCGACGGCTTGACCTTCTTCGGATGGTCGTCGCTGTCGTGGTGCGCCTTCGGCTTCACCGCGTTCACCGGCGGCGTCGGCTGCACGGGTTCATGGTGTTTGTGGCTGTGGGCTGGAGTTACCTGCACGGGTGTTCTCCTGTGCGCGAGGCTCCACTCTATTAGCTTATGCTTAAGACATCGTTCGGCGTCGACGGGCCGCCGCGATCGTCCTAAAAGCCCGCCCATGCGTGAGATCACCCACTTCATCGACGGCGCGTCTGTGGCCGGCAAGAGCGGCCTCTATGGCGATATCTTCAATCCCAACACCGGCGAGGTTCAGGCCCGCGTGGCGCTGGCCAGCGTGGACGAGGTCGACGCCGCCGTGGCCTCGGCGCTTCGGGCGCAGCAGACCTGGGCGCTGGTCAACCCGCAGCGCCGCGCCCGCGTGATGTTCGACTTCAAGCGCCTAGTGGAAGCCAACATGGACGAGCTCGCCGAGCTGCTCTCGTCC
>JBJMQX010000146.1:0-6428 GCA_045802455.1 Phenylobacterium sp.
CTGCACGCCGACCACGAGCAGAACGCCTCCACCTCGACGGTGCGCAGCGCCGGCTCCTCGGGGGCCAATCCCTTCGCCTGCATCGCCGCCGGCATCGCCTGCCTGTGGGGTCCGGCCCACGGCGGGGCGAACGAAGAGGCGCTGAACATGCTGATGGAGATCGGCACGGTCGACCGCATCCCCGAGTACGTGCAGGGCGTGAAGGACCGCCGCTACCGGCTGATGGGCTTCGGGCACCGGGTCTACAAGAACTACGACCCGCGCGCGAAGGTCATGCAGAAGACCTGCCACGAGGTGCTGGACGAGGTCGGCGACAGCGACGACCCGCTGCTGAAGGTGGCGATGGAGCTCGAGCGGATCGCGCTCTCCGACGAGTACTTCATCGAGCGCAAGCTCTACCCGAACGTCGACTTCTATTCCGGCATCACCCTGCGCGCCCTGGGCTTCCCGCCCGAGATGTTCACCGTGCTGTTCGCGGTCGCCCGCACCGTCGGCTGGATCGCCCAATGGAAGGAGATGGTCGAGGATCCGGCCCAGAAGATCAGCCGGCCCCGGCAGCTCTACACGGGCGCCTCGCACCGTGACTACGTGCCGGTGGAAAAGCGCGGCTAAGGCGCCGCCCGCTCCGCGACGATCTTCAGCACCGCGTCGGCCGCCGCCTCGGAGGGGTCCGGCCCGCCCCGGCCCATTTTGTCGAGGGCGGCGTACTGCGCCAGCACCTGCTGGTGGCGCAGCTCGGCGTCGTCGAGGCGCAGCGCGACTTCGCGCGCAAGGCTCGGCCCCGTGCACCGCTCCTGCACCAGCTCCGGGGCCACAAAGGCGTCGGCGGCGATGTTGAAGAGGGTGATGTAGCGCGTCCGCAGCAGCCGTCTGACGATGAGCGCGGTCAACGGCGCCACCCGATAACCGACCACCATGGCGACGCCGGCCAGCGCCAGCTCGGTCGTCACCGTGCCGGAGCACGCCAGCGCCACAGTGGCGGCCTTCATGGCGTCCAGCTTGGCCGCTTCGCCCTCCACGACATGCGCCCGGTGCGGCCATCCGGCGACCCGCGACTTGACCATGTCGGCCACGGTCGGGGCGGCGGGCACGATGACCTGCAGCTCCGGGTCGTCGCCCTTCAGCAGGTTCACGGCGTCCTCGAAGACCGGCAGCATCCGTTCGATCTCGCCGGGCCGGCTGCCGGGCGTCACCAGCAGCACCGGCGCGTGCTCTGCGATGCCGAGCTGTTTCCTCAGCCGCGGCCCCTTGGCCTTGGAGAAGTCGAGCGTGAGGGCCGAGTTGCCGACAAAGGTCACCGGCAGCCCCTGCGCCTCGAAACAGGGGGCGTCGAAGGCGTGGATCGAGAGCAGATGGTCGACGGCCTTGGCCAGGGTCCTTGCCCGGCCCGGCCGCGTCGCCCAGACCTGCGGGCCGACGTACTTGATCAGCGGCAGGCCGGAATCGAGCCGCCGCAGCCGTTGGGCGACCCGCAGGGTAAAGCCCCAGGAGTCGATCAGCACCGCGACGTCGGGCTTTTCGCGCGC
The DNA here is from genome assembly GCA_045802455.1 of Phenylobacterium sp. Classification (GTDB taxonomy): domain Bacteria; phylum Pseudomonadota; class Alphaproteobacteria; order Caulobacterales; family Caulobacteraceae; genus Phenylobacterium. Next base: position 1,527 of record JBJMQX010000146.1, read on the forward strand.
GGCCAGGGCGGCGGTCTCGTCAGCGCGGCGGACGATGCGCGGATAGGCCGCGACGCCCTCCAGCAGCCCCAGAATGGAGATGTCGGCGATCTCGAAAGGGCTCTCCACGCCTTCCGCCGCCATCCGTTCGCCGCCGACGCCCACGAACCGGACGTCCTCGCCCAGCCGACGCCGGAGCGCTCGCGCCAGCCCCGCCCCGCGGTCGTCGCCCGAGGCCTCAGCCGCCACCAGCATGACGGTCAGCGGTCGCTTCACGAGGCTAGCGGCTCCACGCCCACGACGAATACGCCGAGCTCGTCGGCCAGCGCGACGACCGCCTCCCGCTCGAGCACCAGCAGGCGTCCAGCCTCGCCGACGATGCCGGCCAGCCCAGCGCGCGCCACGGCCTGGATGGTGGCCGGGCCGATGGTCGGTAGGTCGACCCGCGTCTCCTGGATCGGCTTTGGGGCTTTGGCGAGCACACCCTCGGGCGCATCGGGCCGGCCGCGCAGCGCCTCGGGCAGTTCGGCGACGCGCGCCAGCATCGCGTCCGTCCCTTCGGCCGCCTCGACGGCCAGCACGTGCCCGCGGCAGACGACCGCCGCCTGCCCGACGTCCAGCCGCCCGACGGCGCGGGCGACCTCCAGGGCCTTGGCGATATCGGCCCGCGACTTCGCGCCGGCATCGACCCGCCCCAGAGGTCCGGCCGGCAGGCCCAGGTCGTCCATCACCTGGTGCGCGCCCTCGACGGCGAAGCCTTCCTTCTCGAATTCGCCGATCAAGAATCGCAGCAGGGCATCGTCGCCCTTGCGGGCCGCCGATATCGCGCCCGGAAGCGCCGCCAGCCCGCGCAGGTCGGGCAGCAGGGCGGCGAAATCCGGCCGGTTGACCTGTCCCGCCAGGCAGATGGCGCGGCAGCCGGCGCGCTTCAGCGCCTTGAAGCACTTGCCCAGTTCCGCCAGACCGATCTCCGCGCCGGCATAGGGCTCCAGCCCGGCGCCCGCGAAGCCCTTCAGCCGGATCACGAACAGGGGCCGCCCCGACCGTGCGCAGTGCTCCGCGATCTCCACGGGCAGGCCGCCGCCCCCGGCGATCAGGCCCAGCTTCTGCATCAAACCTCGCGTTCTGGCAGGCAGAGGGGCCTGGACGCGTCTGCGCGGATGAATTCGATGATCTCCATCACCGGCTGGCTATGGCCGAACGTGGCCGCGGTGTCGTCGATCCGCTCCTGGAATGTGCCTTCCTCGGCGAACATCAGCCGATAGGCCGACCGCAGCTCACTGATGGTCTCGCGGTTGAAGTCCCGCCGCTTCAGGCCCACGAGGTTGAGCCCCTCCAGGTGGGCGTGGTTGCCCCACACCAGGCCGTAGGGAATGACGTCCTTGGTCACGGCGGCCAGCCCGCCGATGAAGGAATAGCGCCCGACGCGGCAGTACTGGTGCACGGCGGCCAGCCCGCTGACCATGACGAAATCGCCGATCTCCACGTGACCGCCCAGGGTCGCCGAATGCGCCAGCACGACGTTGTCGCCGACCGTGCAGTCGTGGCCCACGTGGCACGTGGCCATGTACATCCCGTCGCTTCCCACGCGGGTGACGCCGCCGGCCTGAACGGTGCCGATATGCATCGTCACGTGTTCCCAGATCCGGTTCCGGTCGCCAATCACCAGTTCCGTTGGTTCACCCTTGTAGGCGGTGTGGTGCGGCGGCCCCCCCAGGTTGGTGAAGTTCCTGACGGTGCAGTCCTCGCCGATAGTCGTGTGCCCCTCAACCACCACATGGCTCAGCAGGCTGGTGCGCGGCCCGATCCGGGCGTGCTCGCCGATGATGCAATAGGGCCCGACGGAGACGCCGTCGGCCAGCTCAGCGCCCTTGGCGACCAGCGCCGTCGGATGGATTTCGACGCCCACTCAGGTCTCCACGACCATGGCCGCGAACTCGCCTTCGGCGGCGAGCTTGTCGCCGACCCGCGCCACGCCCTTGAACTTGAAGACATCGCCCCGATGCTTCAGGACCTCAACGGAGAGCCGGAGCACGTCGCCGGGCCGGACCGGGCTGCGGAACCGGCAGTTGTCGAGCGACATAAAGAAGATCGCCTTGCCGCCGACGTCGACGTCCAGCGACTTGGACATCAGCACCGCTCCGGTCTGGGCCATGGCCTCGACGATCAGGACGCCCGGCATCACCGGATAGTCCGGGAAGTGGCCCTGGAAGAAGGGCTCGTTGGCGGTTACGCACTTGATGCCGACGATGGACTCGTTGGCCTTGAAGGCCTCACAGCGGTCGACCAGCAGGAAGGGGTATCGATGCGGGATGCGTGCGCGCACCTCGCTGATGTCGATGATCGTGTCCGACGTGTTGACCGGCGCCTTGCGGCTCATCCCTCGTCCCCTTTGCGCCCAGCGGCCTTGGTCACCCAGACCGCTTCCCGCAGCCACTGGCGCATTGGCTTGGCCGGGAAGCCGCCCCACGTCTCGCCGGCGGGGACGTCCTGCATGACGCCGGCTGCCCCTGCGAGCCGGGCGCCGCGCCCGATGTCGATGTGATCGGCGATTCCGACGCGTCCTCCGAGTTGAGCCCCATCGCCGATCGTGACGCTGCCGGAGACGCCCACCTGGGCTGCGATCGCGCAGTTGCGGCCGACGCGCACGTTGTGGGCAATCTGGACCATGTTGTCGATCTTGGTGTTCTCGCCGATCACCGTGTCGTCGAAGGCCCCTCGGTCGATGCAGCAGCCCGCGCCGATCGTGACGCCGTCCTGCAGGATCACGCGGCCGAGCTGGGGAATGTCGATCAAGCCGGTAGTCCCGGCGGTGGCTCCGAATCCCGGCTCTCCGATCACCGCGTTCACCAGGATCCGCACGCGGTCCCCGACCAGGGCGAAGCCTATCGTCACGTTCGCGGAGATGTCGCAATCCCGCCCGATGGCGACGCCCGGCCCGATCACCGCATTCGCGCCGATCCGGGTTCCACGTCCGATCTGCGCACCCGGCCCGATGGCGACGCCGGCGCCCAGCAGCACCCCCTCTTCCACTTCGGCGCTCGGCGCGATGGCGTCGCGACCCGAGAACCTGGGCCGGTGCAGACGCGCGGCGGCCAGCGCATAGCTTCGTTGCGGAGACTCGGTAATCAGGGCGGCGCAGTTCGCCGGCAAGGCGTCGGCATATTTGGCGGCGATGAAGCAGGCCGAGGCCTTCGACGTGGCCAGCTCGCCTCGCCGCTTGCCGTCGCTCAGGAAGGTGACGGTGTCCGCGCCCGCTCCGGCCAGGATCGAGACGGCGCGCACCAGGCGATCGCCCTGCGCCGGGTCGGCAAGCGTCGCCCCCGCCGCCTCGGCTAGGCCGGCGAGGGTGATCGGCCCCAGGTCTTCGAAGAAGCGCGGATCGGGCATGTCAGGACGCGACGATCCGCCTCCAGCGTCCGGGGTCTACTTCTTCGGAGCCGGACGCGCCGCGGCCGGAGCCGGCGTCTGCACGATCGGCGGGGCGCCCCCGGGGGCTGCTGCGGCGGCTTGGTCGAGCCGCTCGCGGTCGAAGGCGAATTGGGTGATCTTGGCGTTCAGCGCGGTGATCACCTGCGGCGTGAGGTCCATCGCCGGATTGGCGATGACCACGGCGTCGCGCTGCAGCAACAGCGAGCAGGCCCGCTGCTGGTAGACCTGCTGGATCAGCGGCTGCATCTCCTGGAAGATCCGCTGCTGGGCCTTCTGCTCGGTGGCCTGCACCTCGCGGTCGCGCTGCTGGGCCTTCCGCTGCAGCGAATTGGCGCGGACCTGCACCTGGGCCGCAGCCTGTTCGAAGGCGCCCTGGTCCATCGTCGTGCGGCGCGCGTCGAGCGACTTGGCCTCGTTGTCGAGGCTCGTCTTCTCGCCGTTCAGCTCGGCGTTCACCTGCGCCACGATCTGCTGCATGCGCGTGCCGACATAGCGGCCGACGGTCGAGCCGCCGATGGCGTTCTCGACCGAGAAGATGCATACGCCGGTGAGCGGCGGCCCGTGGTTGACGGTGGGTCCGGCCGGAGCGGCGGCGGGAGCGGCCTGCGCGAAGGCGCCGGACGCGGTGGCAAGGGCGGCGACGGCGCACGCGCCGGCGGCTATCGATTTGAACGTCATAGGATTCCTAGAAGCGAGTTGCAGTTGAGAACCGGAAGGTTTCGGTTTTGTCGTAGTCTTCCTTCTTGAGGATCTGGCTGAAGTCGAAGCGGATGGGACCCATCGGCGACTTCCAGAAGATCGAGAGGCCGGCGGTCGCGCGCAGCCCCAGGTCATCGCGGATCAGCGGATCGCGGATCGATAGGCCGGTGGCGGGATCGACGGTCTTCTTGTCGACGCTGTCGAGCAGACCCGCGGTGCCGATGTCGCTGAACAGCGCGGCCTTGATGCCATACTGCTCAGGCAGGAAGGTGGGAATGGTGAGCTCGGCCGACGCCAGGGCGTAAACCTTGCCGCCCAGCGCGTCGCTGCGGCCCAGGTTGAGGTCGCGTGGACCGATACCGGCGGTCTGGAAGCCGCGGAAGTTGTTGCCGCCCCGGAAGAAGCGGTCGTTGATCCGCACGTGATCGCCGCCCCAGCCCTGCACCACCCCGCCGGAGCCGGTCAGGCTGAGGATGAAAGTTTTGTTGAAGCCGTGGTACCAGCCGATGTCCCCCTCGGTGCGCACGTATTTCACGTCGCCGCCGAGGCCGGCGAAGTATTGGTTCACGTCGAAGAAATAGCCGCGCGACGGGTTGATGGCGTCGTTCCGGCGGTCGAGGTTGTAGCCGTAGCTCAGCGACGAGGTCAGGAAGTTGCCGCGCTGGTCGCAGAGCGACGTGGAGACCACCAGGTTGGAAGCGTCGCAGAAACTGGGATCGATCTGCACGTCATCGGTGCGCAGGGTATAGCCCAGCGAGCCGCGTGAATTCAGGCTCAGCGGGAAGCTCAGGC
>JBJMQX010000147.1:0-15600 GCA_045802455.1 Phenylobacterium sp.
GCCGGCATCGGCCGCGAGGACTTCGATATCGAGAAGATCCGCTACCACAAGATCGTGCTGATGACCGACGCCGACGTCGATGGGGCGCACATCCGCACGCTGCTGCTGACCTTCTTCTACCGGCAGATGCCGGAGGTGATCGAGCGCGGTTACCTCTATATCGCCCAGCCGCCGCTCTATAAGGCCGCCAAGGGCAAGTCGGTCCGCTACCTTAAGGACGACGCCGAGCTGGAGATCTACCTGATCGACGAGGGTGTCGACGGGGCCACGCTCGACCTCTCCGACGGGCAGCGGATCACCGGCAAGGACCTGCTCGCCCTCGTCCAGACAGCCCGCGGCGCAAAGGCCAACGTCGAGCGGCTCGCCGCCCGCGCCCCGGCCTTCGCCATCGAGCAGGCCGCCCTGGCGGGCCTGCTGGCCGGCGGCGACCCCGCCGCCGCGGCCGCCCGCTTCGATCTCTACGCCGAGGAAGGCGACGGCGCCTGGAGCGGCGAACCCGGGGCCAGCAACAGCTTCGTGTTCAGCCGCGTAAAGCGGGGCGTCTCCGAGCGCATCGTGCTGGACGAGCTCCTGCTGCACGCCGCCGACGCGCGGCGGCTGGCCGAACGCTCGAAGGAGCTGGCCGAGGTCTTCGCCGGCCGGGCGGTCTTCACCCGGCGCGACCGGACCACCACCGTCCGCGGCCCGATCGATCTCGTCAACGCGGTGATGGACAACGGCCGGCGCGGCCTTTCCATCCAGCGCTACAAGGGCCTGGGCGAGATGAACGCCGACCAGCTGTGGGAGACCACCCTGGACGCCGAGGCCCGCACCCTGCTGCAGGTGAAGGTCACCCACGCCGACGACGCCGACGACATGTTCACCCGCCTGATGGGCGACCTGGTCGAGCCCCGCCGCGACTTCATCCAGGAAAACGCCCTCGACGCCGAGGTGGACGTCTAGGCCGCCGCGCGGGTCTGATCTGGATCAAGGCCGGGCGACGCGCAGGCCGTCACGGTGCCTCCCGTAGCCTGGAGGCCGATATGCGAATTGCGTCCACCCTCGTCCTGATCGCTGGCCTGGGGCTTGCCGCCCCGGTGCTGGCCCAACCTGCGCCACAGCCGGCGAAGTCCGAGGCGCCGCCCGCTGACGCACAGGCGAGGCCCAAGTCCGTGGAGGCCGAGGCCGACGCCGCGCTCGCCATGTCCATCCGCATGCAGAAGGAGCAGGACGCGCGCATCGCCCGCGTGCTCTGCGCCTCCGGCGACAAGGACAAGTGCGCTCAGCTGGCGAACGCCGAGACCACGCCGAGGACCCCCTCGCCGTAGCGGGCGAGCTTGCCTTCGCCGACGCCGCCGATGACCGCCAGCGCGGCGCGCGAGGCCGGCCGGGAGGCGGCGATCTCGGCTAAGGTGCGGTCGTGGAAGATGACGTAGGGCGGGACGTGCTGGCTCTTCGCCTCGGCCGCGCGCCAGGCCCTGAGCGCTTCGAACAGCGGCTGGTCGGCCGGCGACAGGGTGAGCGTTTCGCGCGCCTTGCGCCCCCGCTTCGCCTTGGCCGGCGCCTCGGCGCGGGTCTGGGTCATCACCCGGCGCTCGCCGCGGAACACCGCGCGCACCGCGTCCGCGTCGCCGACGCCGATCAGCGGCCGCCCGTCGTTCGGGTCCTCGCGCAGCAAGCCCTCGAACAGCAGCTGCTCGATCAGCTCCCGCCAGCCCTGGACCGACAGCTCCGTCCCGATGCCGAAGGTCGAGAGGCCCGCCTCGAAGTCGGTGACCTCCTTGGTCTTGCCCAGCAGGTGGTCGACCAGGCGCCCCCGCCCGAACCGTCCCCCCAGCCGGTGCGCCGCCGAGAGCGCCTTCTGGGCCGGTTGCGTGGCGTCCGACAGCTCCACGCGCCCGGTGCAGAGGTCGCATTGCCCGCACGCCTCGACGCCGCCCTCGCCGAAGTAGCGCCGCACGGTCGCCGCCCGGCAGCCGGCGCCGTCCAGCATGGCGTAGTGCTGGCGCACCTTCTTGCCCTGCGCCTGGCGCACCGCCTCGTCCACGTCGCGCTCGCCGATCCGGCGCAGCGCCCACATCAGGTCCGACGCGGCATAGAGGGTGATGCCCTCGGCCAGGTCGCCGTCGCGGCCGGCCCGGCCCACCTCCTGCCAGTAGGCCTCGATGGACGCGGGCGGGTCGGCGTGGATCACGAAGCGCACGTCCGGCTTGTCGATGCCCATGCCGAACGCGATGGTCGCCACCATCACCGCCGCGTCCGCCTCGAGGAACTGTTCCAGCCGCCCCGTCCGCACCGCCTTGTCCAGGCCCGCGTGATAGGCCAGCGCCGGGACGCCCGCCTCGCGCAGGGCCTGCGCCAGGGTCTCGGTCCGCTTGCGGGAGCCCGCATAGACCACGCCCGACTTGCCCGCGCGCGCGGTGACCAGCTCGACCACCCGCTTCTCCGGCCGGCCCTGTTTGCGCTCGGCGGCCAGCACCAGCTCGGGCCGCGCGAAGCTCGCGACGAACTCCGCCGAGCGCTCCAGCCGCAGTTCGCTGCGGATGTCCTCTCGCGTCCGCGCGTCCGCCGTGGCGGTCACCGCCAGCCGGGGCACGGCCGGGAACAGGTCGGCGAGCCGCCCCAGCATCCTGTACTCGGGCCGGAAGTCGTGGCCCCACTGGCTCACGCAGTGGGCCTCGTCGATGGCGATCAGCGCCAGCGGCGTGCGCGCCAGCCGGTCCAGCATCGAGGGCTGCATCAGCCCCTCGGGCGAGACGTAGAGCAGGTCCAGCTCGCCCGCCTCGATGCGCCGCCAGGTGGCCGCCTTCTCCTCCGCGTCGACGTTGGAATCCAGCCGCGCCGCCGCCACCCCCGACTGCACCAGCGCCGCCACCTGGTCGGTCATCAGCGCGATCAGCGGCGAGACCACCAGTCCCAGGCCCGGCCGGATCAGGCTGGGGATCTGGTAGCACAGGCTCTTGCCCCCGCCGGTCGGCAACACCGCCAGGGCGCTGCGCCCCGCCAGCACCTCGGCGATCACCTCGCCCTGCAGCCCGCGGAACTCAGCGTAGCCGAAGGTGTGCCGCAGGATCTCGCGGGCGTCGTGCAGCGGATCGGCGACAGCGGCGGCGATAGCTAGCTCCATCGACCGTTTATGCGAGTGGCCCAGATTCGATGCCAGCCCAGGCGAGGCCTAATTGTGCGAGCTGTAGCGGCGCACACACACGGATGCCCGTCCCAATGTGAAGGTGACCACGCCGAGCTTGGCGCAGCGCCGCAGCCAAACGGGGTCTTGCTTGACTTGAATGCCGGCCAATGTTGCGCCTCGACTTTGTTGCAAGACGGTAGGAAGAAGGCGCGATCTAGACTGCCGTCGAGGATTTCCGTGGCCAGCGTTAAAGACGTTCCGACTTATGCGGCTTTCCTAGTTCCTATGGTTCGCGAACTTCGCGCCGCCGGTGGAACTCTTAGCAACGACCGCATGAGCGTCGTGGTGCCCGCGGCCATGCGGTTACCTGATGAAATCTTGGATATCCCCCACGGCCAAGGTCGGACTGAGATTGAGTATAGGCTGGCTTGGGGGCGTACACATCTTAAGAACGCGGGGGTCCTTGAAAACTCAAGGCGATCGATTTGGTCTCTAACTCAATACGGAGATTCCATCAGCGATGAGGAAATTTCCGACATCCCTCGAAGGCTTAGCAACGAACGTCGCCTAATTAGGGCAGCAAGGACTGATCCGCACGCTGCGTATGAGGCAGCCAGACTGCTCGTCAGTAAGCTAAAGGCTGGACTCATAAAGGGTCTGGATTTTTCCTCGTTCGCTCTGGAAGCGCTACCACCGATTGATGTTCCATCGTTCGATTATCTAATAGCCACGGAGACTAGGATAAGTAATATATACCAACTTACGGGCGTTGGTCATGTAAACGAAATCTATCTTCAACGGACGAATATAACAGACATAAGCCCGATATCCCAAATAAAAGGCCTGCAGGAACTAGATATATCGCAGACAAAGGTATCGGATATATCTCCAATAAAGTCTCTGAAAAAACTTGTATTCCTAAACGCTTCCGAATGTCCGATTTATGATTGGAGTCCGATAAGTCGGCTCACGCAGCTTCAGATATTGGTCGCGGATAACAGCGGCATATCGGACCTAAGTATTCTTTCTCATCTGAGGAATTTGAGCATCTTATATGCTACCGGTGCCAGGGTCAGGAGTGTCGAGCCGCTAAGCAAGCTCGACTTGGATGCGCTTGCCCTCACAGGAAATGACCTCGACGATAAGATCGTTCAGAGCATCGTGGACGAAACGGAAGATGTAGAAGCAGCCCGCCGCATCCTTGCGTATCTGCGAACGGGCGTCGATCCGGGGCCGTTGGAAGCGTCATCCGGTGATGACGAGCAGGCGCTCGTTCAGAGGCCCGCCCCGTACTCATTTGCATGGAAGCAAAATCAGCTCCACGCAGTTCCCCAGATTGAACGTCCCTTTGACGCGGGGATCGCCGCCGAAATATTGGAGGCGCTTCGGGAGAAAGCCTTCGCTGCAATTGACGCGCTCGAGAGCAACTATGGGGACCCTCGCGTTAGTGAGTCTGTCTCTCGTTTTCTCGGAACGATAGCGCAGCCTGCCGACCGGATACGTGAGGGCGAGCTGCTTATGCGATTTCGATCGCTCGAGGCCGACCAACACTCCTATGCTGACCCGTCATTTGAGCGAGAGAGATCAGTTCGGGCGATAATCATCGACTTGGTGAGCAGCGCAGAGGATTTGATCTCATTATATCCTAGCATCAGGCTGATAGAGGCAAATCGACAGGCTCTTAGATTCCAGGCCGACGATGTTTCGCTCCTTCGATATCGAGATCAGGTTGAGTCGATGCGCGCTGCCGCCAGCGCATCTCCTCTTGTTGCTGCGTCTGTGCTGGAGGCGCTGGACGAAGGAAACGTCGAGATCGACAGCCTTACCGAGATAGTGGTCCTTTCCACTAGTGATTCAGAGAGAGCGCTCGCAATTGAAAAACGCGCGAGCGTCGCTGGTCTCCAAGCGCTGGATGTCCGGAATTTCGCTTCAGCCACTTTGAAAAAGCTCAACGAGGAACTTGGTCCGGTTGCCGTGGAGTCATGGCGCGAGATAAAGGCAGCGATCCCGAAGGGGATCGGCAAAGGTGTTGAGCATGCTGTCGCGGGTGGCGTGAAGGTTGCTGTCGCGTCGCTAGCTGCCGCCCTTGCTGGTCCCCTCGCCGGCATCGGCATTCTAATTGGGAGCTTTGTCCCACTCTCCCGGAGGGCGTCCGAGGCCGCCGAAAAACTAGAGGTTGATAGCTCGCCGCCGAACAGTAGCCGCTAGGCCTGCTTCACGGTCTTGTTCTGGAAGCCGGCGATGCGCTCGGCAATGTCGGGCCCGCGGCCGGCGCCGCGGAAGATCTCGTGCGCCAGCCCCTCGGATTGGCTTAGGCCGTCGGTCTCGATCAGCAGGCGCTTGTTGGCCCGATGGCTGTACCAGGAATTCGCCAGGACCTGCCCGGCCAGCGCGTCGAGGCGAGCGTCGAACTCGGCGTCGGGCGCGCAATAGTCGGCAAGCCCGATCTCCGCCGCCTCGCGGCCGCCGACCGTGCGGCACGTCAGCATCAGCTCCCGCGCCCGATAAGTCCCCACGCGCCGCGGCAACCGCTGGCTCATGCCCCACACCGGCGTCAGCGCCCACTTGGCGTGGGTGTCGGCCATCTTCGCCCCTTCGGCCGCGAAGACGATGTCGCCGGCCAGCGCGAGCTCGAGCGCGCCGGTGTAGCAGTGCCCATGCACCGCGCTCACCACCGGCTGCGGCAGGTTCGCGAGGCGCTCGATGACCTTCGACTGGTAGAACGGCTCGGGCAGCTTCTCGCCCGCGGCGATGTCGGAGAGGTCGTGGCCCGCGGAGAAGCATCGCCCCGCCCCGCGCACGATCACCAGCCCTACGCGATCGGTGTCGGCGGCGATCGCCTTCACATGGGCGTCGAGCTCCACGAAGAGCTCCACGTTGAGCGCGTTCAGCTTCTCCGGCCGGTTCAGCGTCAGCGTCGCCGCGCCGTCCTTGTCGGAGCGTAGGACGAGCCCGTTCACGCATCCATCCGGCTGATGGTCGGGTTGCGCGACCAGTGACCGCCCATGCGGTTCACGAATTGCGCCGGGCGGTCCTCCAGCGCGTCGGTCTCCAGCCATAGCCGCTTGAGGTGCCGGACCTTCCCCGCGGCCCGATCGTCCGTGTACGACGTGCGCCCGTGCAGCACGTGGTAGTTGTTGATGAACTGCATGTCGCCGGGTCGGAAATCCATGATCACGGAATAGGCGCCGCTCTCGGCCTCCTCCTGCATCCACTCCAGCGCCTCGACGGCCTTCGCCGTCAGCCGCGGCGCGTCGGCGTGCCGCTGCGAGGCCAGGATGTAGGGCCGGATCAGCCGCACGAAGAGCCGCCCCGCGTGCTGCGTGAAAACCGGCATCAGGTACCAGCCGGGCTTCCCCGGTGCCTGTTCGCCGCGATAGTCGAACGGCTGCGGCTTGTAGAGCTCGGCCGCCAGGTCCGGCCGCTCCCGTACCAGCCGGTTGTGCAGCGCCACCGAGTTGCAGACCGCCGAGAGCCCGCCGGAGACGCCCGTCTGCAGGCACATCAGCCCCACCAGGTCCGAGCCGTCGCAGTGGAAGTCCAGGCCCACCAGGCCGATCTCGTTGCCGCGGATGGTCGGATCGCCGGGGTCCTTGCCGTGGTCGGTGACGTCGCCCAGCAGGTGGCCCTTGGCGTTCTGCGGCCAGGGCCTGCCCAGGTGCGCGCCGATCCCCCAGTAGGCCAGGCTCATCTGATCGTTGGTCCACCTGTCACGAGGAAGTCCGCGGATCAGCACGAAGCCGCGCCCGTCGATCAGCTCCTGCTCGATCGCGTTCAGCCGCGACCCCAGCGTCGGCAGCGGAAAGTCGGCCTTTCCGATCTCCAGGAAATCGCCGGACTTGGCCGCCGCGTGGGCCACCGCCGCCTCCAGCTCCGCCACCTCGGCCTCGGACAGGTGCTCGGTCCAGGCGGCCGGGTCCTTCACGTCCTTGGCGGTCCACTCGCAGGCGGGCTCCAGCTCCACCGGCCGGATCGGGCTGACGTCGTTCATCGCCGCTACTCCGCCGCCATCCGCGCCGGCGCGGACTGCGCGCCGCGCAGCAGCCGCCCAGGCAACGCCTCGGTGGGCTCGCCGTCGCGATAGGTCACCTGGCCGGCCACGATGGTCGCCGTGTAGCCCTCGGCCCGCTGGATCAGCCGCCGCCCGCCGGTCGGCAGGTCGTAGGCGACGCTGGGCGCCTTCAGCTTCAGCCGCGGATAGTCGATGACATTCAGGTCGGCGCGGTAGCCCGTGGCGACCAGGCCCCGGTCGAACAGGCCCACCGTCTCGGCCGTGTCGCGGCACTGGCCCTTGACCATGTGCTCGATGGAGAGCTTCGGGCCTCGCGTGCGGTCGCGGGTCCAGTGGACGATGTTGGTGGTCGGGAAGCTGCCGTCGCAGATCATGCCGACGTGCGCCCCGCCGTCCGAAAGCCCGGGCACCACGCAGTCGTGCTGCAGCATCTGGTAGGCCGGATCGAGCGTGTTCTGGGCGTAGTTGAGCAGCGGCAGGTAGAGCATGCCCCGGCCATTGCCCTCGCCGCCGTCCAGCATGTGGTCCAGAGCCGCCTCGTACGGATCGACGCCGCGGGCTGCCGCAATGGCGGCGATGGAGGTGTCCGGCGTCGGCTCGTAGTCGGGATTGTCCTGGCCCATCGGGTACATGCGGTCCCAGGCCCGGGCCGGCGACATGCCGGGCGCACGCGGGTTCTCGGCCTCCTCGCTAAGCAGCCGGGAGCGGAAGCCCGGATCGCGCAGTCGGGCCACCCGCTCGGCCAGCGGCAGCGCCTTGATCTCGCGGTAGCTCGGATGTGAGCTGAACGGGTTCACCGTCAGCTCCAGGCCGAACAGCACGCCCACCGGCCGCGTCGCCACCTGCGCGCGCATCTGATGCCCGGCCGCCTTGGCGTCGGACATCTGGTCCAGCATCAGCTTCCACTGTTCGGGGTCGCGCGGGCTCTGCAGCAGCGAAAACGACAGCGGCCGGCCCGAGCGCTCGACGACCCGCCGCAGCATGGCGAACTCCTCGACCGGGTCGTTGAAGTCGGAGACCACCTGCAGCACGCCGCGGCCGGCCCCGTTGTTCGCAGCCGCCATGCCGAGGGCGATGCCGGTCAGCTCGTCCTCGCCGGCGGTCAGCGTCGCGATCGGCGAGCCGTCCGACGAGCGGTGGTTCAGCGTCCGCGAGGTGCCGAAGCCCAGCGCGCCGGCCTCCATCGAGCGCTTGGCGATCGCCGCCATGGCATTGATGTCCGCCACGGTCGCCGGCTCGCGGTTCACCCCGCGCTCGCCCATCACGTAGACCCTGAGCGCCGCGTGCGGCAGCTGGCTGCCGATGTCCACGTCGAAGCGGCGCTTCGAGAGCCCCTCCAGATAGTCCGAATAGCTCTCCCAGTTCCACGGCAGCCCCTCGGCCAGCACCGGGAAGGGGATGTCCTCGACGCCTTCCATCAGCTGGATCAGGCGGTCGTGGTCGGCGGGCTTGCAGGGCGCGAAGCCGACGCCGCAGTTGCCCATCACCACCGTCGTCACCCCGTGCCAGGACGAGGGCTGCATACGCTGGTCCCAGGTGGCCTGGCCGTCGTAGTGGGTGTGGATGTCGACGAAGCCCGGCGTCACCAGCTGGCCCCGCGCGTCGATCTCTTCGGCGCCCCCGCCGGGGACCTTTCCCACGGCGGCGATCACGCCGTCCTTGACCGCCACGTCAGCCTCGAACGCGGGCTCGCCCGTGCCGTCCACGACCGTCCCGCCGCGGATCACCAGGTCATAGGCCTTTTCCATCGTCGCCTCCCTAGACCCTGATGGGTTCGGATCGAAGCGATCCGAACGCTGAATCAGGGTCGACACTCTTGATTCTAGAGCACGATTCAGCGGTCAGGTGATTCCACCTGACCCCATCGTGCTCTAGGGCGCAGTCGCTTTCTTATCGGCGATCATTTTGCCGCCTTGAGGGGCGGGTCGGTCAAGGGCGAAGCACATCGGCGCCTCGGCCGCCGCCAACGGAACTCATCATCGGTTAAGTGTCTTTCTTGGCTCATGATTAAGCCCAACAAGCTTAACCTTAGGCGTCCAGGATCGGTTGAGGGGCCCGTCATGGCGCTCAAAGCCATTCTCGCCGCGGTCGCCGCGGCCGCCATCGCCGTCGGTTTCGCCCTGCCTGGCCTGCACGCCGGCAAGGCAGAGCCGCGCTCGCAGATCTCGACCATCGATCTAGAGCGCTAGGCCGCTACCGCGCAAATCAGGTTAGCCTCCCGCGCCGTGAGCGCGCCGCTGACCTTCTACGAGTTCTTCGCCGGCGGCGGCATGGCCAGGCTGGGCCTGGGCGGCGCTTTCGCCTGCGCGTTCGCCAACGACTTCGACCACGCCAAGGCCGAGACCTACCGCGCCAACTTCCCCGATGCGGCAAGGCACCTTCGTGGGGGGGACGTCTGGGCGCTCTCGCCGGCCGAGCTGCCGGGCCTGGCCGACCTCGCCTGGGCCTCCAGCCCTTGCCAGGACTTCAGTCTGGCCGGTGGGCGCGCGGGCCTTGCGGGCGGCCGATCCGGCGCCTTCTTCGGCTTCTGGCGGCTCATCGAGGGCTTGGCCGCCGACGACCGCGCGCCCCGGGCCATCGTCATCGAGAACGTCACCGGCCTGCTCACCTCGCACGGCGGGCGCGATTTCGCCGCCCTCGGCGCGGCGCTCGCGTCCCAGGGCTACAGCTTCGGCGCGCTGGAGATCGACGCCGCCCGCTTCGTGCCGCAGTCGCGGCCTCGCGTCTTCGTGGTCGCCACGCGCGAGCTGCCGCGCCCCGGCCTGGTCGGCGCAAGCCCCTTCCATACCCGGGCGGTGCAGGCCGCGGCCGCTGCGCTGCCGCAGGACCTCGCCCAGCGGTGGATCTGGTGGCGCCTCGACGCCCCGCCGCCGCGCAACAGCGACCTCGCTTCGATCCTGGAGGCCGACGACGCTGTCGCCTGGCACCCGCTTGATCGGACACAGCGCACCCTGGAACTGATGGCGCCCCTGCACCGCGCCCGGCTGGAGGCGCGCGCCGCGCGGGCCGAACGCTCGGTGGGCGCGGTCTTCCGGCGGACGCGCCATGAGGCGGGCGTCCGGGCGCAGCGCGCCGAGGTGCGCTTCGACGGTCTCGCCGGCTGCCTGCGCACCCCGCGCGGCGGCTCCTCGCGCCAGGTGATCGCCGTCGTCGAGCAGGGCCGGGTGCGCACGCGGCTGCTCAGCCCTCGCGAGGCCGCCCGCCTGATGGGCCTGCCGGAAAGCTACCGCCTGCCTGGCGCGGCCACGGCCGCCTTGCAGGTCGCCGGCGACGGCGTCTGCGTCCCGGTCGTGCGCTGGCTCGCGCAAGAACTCCTGGAGCCGCTGCTTAAAGCCGCGGACCGGCCATCTCGGGCCGCAGCGGGAAGTCGGTGACGATCGCCCTCCCGTCGGAGAGCGCCACCACCGAATGCGCCGTGTGCGGCGGGACCACCGCCACCATGCCCGGCCCGGCGACCTGGGTCTCTTCGCCGATGGTCACCGAAAGCTCGCCATCGATCACCTGCCAGACCTCTTCCTGCTCGTGGGAATGCGCGTGGATGTCGGCGCCCTTGCGGAATTCCCAGTGGGCGAAGGTCAGCGTCGGCGAGTGGAAATAGCGGCCGAGCCAGCCCGGCCGGCGCTCGTCCTGCGGCAGCATGTTGGTGTCGAGGAACGGCATCGGCTCTTCCTTGCGCCGCCATCCTAGCACAGGGTCCGGCTCCTCTCCCTCCTGCGAAGCGGGAAGGGATAGGGTTCCTGAGGCAAGGTGACGATGCCCATCGAAGGCGGATGTTTCTGCGGCGCGGTGCGCTTTGCGGCCGAGGGGCCGCTGCTGATGCGGGGCCTCTGCCTCTGCCGCACCTGTCAGAAGATCTCGGGCGGCGGCGGCAACCTGTTCGTGGCGGTGGAGGCTGCGGG
Source organism: Phenylobacterium sp. (assembly GCA_045802455.1). Taxonomy (GTDB): domain Bacteria; phylum Pseudomonadota; class Alphaproteobacteria; order Caulobacterales; family Caulobacteraceae; genus Phenylobacterium. The sequence goes on from JBJMQX010000147.1 coordinate 11,021, forward strand.
CTTCGCCTATACTGCCGGCGAGCCCGCCCGCTTTCAGCGTGCGCCGGATGCGCCCATGCGCGAGTTCTGCGGCGATTGTGGCGTCCAGCTCACCGCCCGCTCGCAGCGTGCGCCCACCGCCGTCCTGCTCAAGGTGGGCGCGCTCGACGACCCGGCCCTCTACGAAGGCCCCGAACTGGTGGTCTGGACCGACGAGAAGCAGCCCTTCCACCTCGTGCCGCCCGGCGTGCCCGCCTATGGCCGGATGCCCTCGCCACCACCGGCCGGCGCCCCTTCCAATCCAGGCCCAAAGCCTTAGGTTCGGCCCACAAGGGCACTCCCCCGAAAGGTCCGGTTCCATGGCCGACGCCACTCCCGACAAGCTCTATGACGCAAGGCGCTACGAGCGCGCCGGCCGCGGCAAGATCTTCGATTCCATCCTCGACACCATCGGCGATACCCCGCTGGTGCGCCTGCCGCGCCTGACCGAGGCGCTGAAGCCGAAGGGCGAAGTGGTCGCCAAGCTCGAGTTCTTCAACCCGATCGCCTCGGTGAAGGACCGGATCGGCGTGGCCATGGTCGAATACCTCGAGGCCAAGGGCGTGCTGAAGCCCGGCGGGCTGATCGTCGAGCCGACCAGCGGCAACACAGGCATTGCGCTGGCCTTCGTGGCTGCGGCGAAGGGCTACCGGCTGACCCTGGTCATGCCGGAGAGCATGTCCATGGAGCGGCGCAAGATGCTGCTGATCCTGGGCGCCAAGCTGGAGCTGACCCCAGCCGAGCGCGGCATGGCCGGCGCCGTCGCCCGCGCCCGCGAGATCGTCGAAGCGACCCCCGGCGCGGTGATGCCGCAGCAGTTCGACAATGTCGCCAACCCCTTGATCCATCGGGTCTCGACCGCCGAGGAGATCTGGAACGACACCGAAGGCCGCGTCGACGCGGTGATCAGCGGCGTCGGCACCGGCGGCACCATCACCGGCGTCGGCCAGGTGCTGAAGGCCAGGAAGCCCTCGGTCCGTATGATCGCCGTCGAGCCGGAGGGCTCGCCCGTGCTCTCCGGCGGCCAGCCCGGCCCGCACAAGATCCAGGGCATCGGCGCGGGCTTCGTCCCCTCGATCCTCGACCGCGGGGTGATCGACGAGGTGGTGCAGGTCGGGAACGACGACAGCTTCACCATGGCGCGGCGCGTGGCCGCCGAGGAGGGCATCCCGGTCGGCATCTCCTCCGGCGCCGCCCTCACCGCCGCGTTCGACGTCGCCTCCCGCGACGACATGAAGGGCAAGCTGATCGTCGCCATCATCCCCAGCTTCGCCGAACGCTACGTCTCCACGGCGCTCTTCGAGGGGCTGTGACGACCAAGCCGTGACCGACGTCTATCCGCCCGAGAAGCGCTCGGCCGTCATGCGCCGGGTGAAGGGCAAGGACACCACGCCCGAGCTCGCGGTGCGCAAGGCCCTGACCAAGCTCGGGGCCCGCTACCGCCTCCACCGCAAGGATCTGCCCGGCAGTCCCGACATCGTCCTGCCCGGCCGTCGCCTGGCCCTCTTCGTCCACGGCTGCTTCTGGCACGGCCACGACTGCGCCCGCGGCGCCCGCGTTCCGAAACAGAACCGCGACTACTGGCTGGGCAAGGTGGCCCGCAATCGCGCCCGCGACACCGTCAGCCGCGAGACCCTTACCGCCCAGGGCTGGCGGGTCGAGACGCTCTGGGAATGCGAGCTGAAGGACATGGCGGCGCTTTCCGCCCGTCTCCGATCGCTACTTGACTAAAGAACTTTGAATTTCAAAGTCCATCCCGCGGGAGGACTTTGCATGAGCGGGGCGGGGATCGGCGCGACGGCAGCGGTCGTCGCCGTCATCGGCTGCGCAGCGCACGCGCAAGAGCGCGGCGCTCCGGACCCGGCCGCGTTGCTGAAAGCCGAGCAAGTCGCGATGCATGCGCTGGACTGGACCCACGGCCGCTGGCAGGGCCTGGCCTGGAGCACCAACGCGCAAGGACGCCACGACATCATCCAGACCGAGCGGGTCGGGACCATGCGGGACGGCTCGCTGGTGGTGATCGAAGGCAAGAGCTTCGAGCCGGACGGCAAGCCCGCGGCCTTCAACGCCTTCGGCGTCATGTCCTACGATCCGGCGCGGCAGGCTTTCGCCTTCCACTCCTACGCCCAGGGCCGGGCCGGCGAGTTCCCCCTGGAGGTGACGCCCGCAGGCTATGTCTGGACCATCGCGGCGGGTCCCTCGAAGATCCGCTACACCGCCACCCACGGCGCCGACACCTGGCGCGAAGTGGGCGAGGTCGTCCGCCCGGACGGGGCTGCGACCCAGATCTTCGAGATGAACCTCAAGCGCGTCGGCGACACCGACTGGCCGTTGTCCGGCCAGGCGAAGGCGCCTCAACGCTAAGACGCGAGCATCATGTCGCCAGCGGCTACGCCCGGCCGAACAGTCGCGCGAAGAACCCGCCACCCGATGGCCCGCGACTCGGCCGCGCGCGATACAGCGTCGTGAAGCTCAGGCCTTCTGGCCACTCGCCGTCGTGCTTGAAGCCGCAGATGGACTCTGCGAGGTCCAGCGGCACATCGGAGACGAGATCCACGTTGGCGTCTTCTCCACCCTCCGCCGCCTGCTCCTCGACGATCTTATCCCGGATTGCGGCAAACTGGGCGGGAGGAGTTCCTGTCACATCGAGGTGGAAGAGACTTTCGCCCTTGTGGGGATCGTGGACCACCCGCCAGACTTCTGCACCATCTCTGTAGCCGCGGGCTTCTTGGTACATCACATGCTCTTCGACCGAGCACGCCACGGCCTCGCCTCCCGCAGAGAGCGCGACGAATCGATCCTTGAACGCGTCGTTCAGCCCAGGCGCGACGAAGATGACCCAGCCACCCGGCAATTCGCCGACGGCGTAATGGCCACGCGGAGGCCAGTCCTTCCCGATGTCGCGATCCGCTTCGAAGCCGAGTTCAGCAAGCGCGTCCTTAAGACCGAGTGCGCGCGTGGCGAACCAAGAATTGGAGATGCCCACCGTCGATTGCCCTCACATCCAGGCTTGACTGTAAGGAACCGTCCGACCTGGCGCAAGAACAAAAAGAGAACTTACGATCCGACCGGCGCCCTCTCCTCCACCACGATCTCGGTCTTCACCGAGTTGGCGATGAAGCACATGTGGTGGGCCTTTTCGTGCAGGGCCTCGCGCTCGGCCGGCGTGGGCGCGCGGCCCTCGTAGGTCACCTCCGGATGCAGGGTGACCTTGCTCACCCACATCTCGCCGTCCTCGCGCTTGGTCATCACGCCCTCGGCCGTGTCGCGGTAGCGCGTGACCACGAAGCCGGCCTCCCGGGCGATGTGCAGGAAGGTGAGCAGGTGGCAGGTGTTGATCGCGCCGACCAGCATCTCCTCGGGATCGACGGCGCCGGGGACCGACCATCTGTTCCCCACCACATGGTGCGACGCCGTGCCGGGAACCTCGACGCCGGAGCCGAACACCAGGCTGTGGCCGCGGCTGTAGCGCCCGTTCGGGAAGTCGCCGCCCGCCTCCAGGACCCACTCCGAGGTCGCGCGATACGTCGCCATGGAAAGCTCCTCAGAATGCTTCCGCCGGCAGCGCCATCAGCGTCTCCGCGCCGGTCTTCAGCTTCGCCAGGCGGCCCGAGGTCTCCGGCAGCACGCGGGCCATGTAGTAGCGGCCCACCGCCAGCTTCTCGGCGTAGATCGGGTCGGTGGCGCCGCCGGCGGTCTTGTCCAGCGCCGTCCGGGCCATCATCGCCCACATGTAGGCAAGCGCCGTCAGCCCGAAAAGGTGCAGGTAGTCCGTGGACGCCGCCCCGGCGTTGTCGGGGTTCGCCAGACCGTTCTGCATCAGCCACATCGTGGCCTCCTGCAGCTCGGCCTTGGCCTTCGCGAGCCCCTCGGTGAACGGCTTCATCTCCGCCTCGCCCTCGTGGGCCGCGACATAGGCATCGAGCTCGGCGAAGAAGCCCATGACCCCGCGCCCGCCCTCGGCCGCCAGCTTGCGGCCCACCAGGTCCAGCGCCTGGATGCCGTTGGTCCCTTCGTAGATCAGGGCGATGCGGCAATCGCGCAGGTACTGGCTGACCGGGAAGTGCTCGGTGAAGCCCGAGCCGCCGTGCACCTGCATGGCGTCGGAACAGACCTGGAAACCGCGGTCGGTCAGGAAGCCTTTCAGCACCGGCGTCATCAGCGCCATATAGTCGTGGCCCTTCTGGCGCACGGCCTCGTCCGGGCTCGCCTCCGCAAGGTCGCCGTGCAGCGCGGTCCAGAACAGGAAGGCCCTGCCGCCCTCGACGATCGCGCGGGCGTCCATCAGCATGCGGCGCACGTCGGGGTGCACGATGATCGGGTCGGCTGGCCCCTCGGCGTTCTTCGGCCCGGTAAGCGAACGGCCCTGCAGCCGGTCCTTGGCGAACTCCGCGGCCGCCTGATAGGCCGCCTCGGCCTGGGCGATCCCCTGCATCCCGACGCCGAGCCGCGCCTCGTTCATCATCACGAACATGATCGAGAGGCCGCGGTTCTCCTCGCCGATCAGCCAGCCGGTCGCCTCCTCGTGGCTGATCACGCAGGTGGCGTTGCCGTGGATGCCC
>JBJMQX010000148.1:0-9654 GCA_045802455.1 Phenylobacterium sp.
GCGGCGGATCACCTCCTGGATCTTGTACTTGCGCATCAGCCGCCGGCGGCGCCGGGCGACCTCCTCCTCCATGACGTCGTCGTCGTCCTCGGAGGCGGCGGCCTCGTCCTCGTCGTCCGGGTCGGACGCGGCCTCGGCGTCGCCGCCGTTTCCGTTCGCCGCGGCGCTGCGGCCGCGCCGGCCGCGCGGCTCGTGGTCGTCCTCTTCCTCGGCCTCTTCGCGCAGCAGGGCTTCGCGGTCGGCGACCGGGATCTGGTAGTAGTCCGGGTGGATCTCGTTGAAGGCCAGGAAGCCGTGGCGGTTGCCGCCGTACTCGATGAAGGCCGCCTGCAGCGACGGCTCAACGCGCGTCACCTTGGCGAGATAGATGTTGCCTCTGAGCTGCTTCCTGTTCGAGCTCTCGAAATCGAACTCTTCAACACGGGTTCCGTCGACGACGACCACACGCGTCTCTTCCGCGTGGGCGGCGTCGATCAACATGTTCTTGGACATTCAGGGTATCTCCGCGGCGCGCGGCGGGCGGACCCGAGCGCAGCCTCTCTGTGGGAAGGGCGCGCGCGCCGCCCGGGAAGGCGAGTGCGTCGCCTCCGGGGGCAGGTAGCCAGTTGGCTTGAGCAGCGCTGCCCATTCGGTGTGTTCCTAGGCGCGCCCCAAGGTCGAAACCCTGGTGGCGCGGAACGGATAAAGCGTCGGTCGCCGGGAATCGGTCAGCTGACGCGGGCTAAGGTCGCGCGTCCCTCGGCCCCTCAAGGGGCGGCGTGGCGCGCGGCGGGACATTGCAACACCGGGCGGCAAAAGGAAAGCCGGTCTCGGTTGCGGCGATCGGCGGCGGTGACGCGCGGCCCTGCGCGGTGTGTTCTGGCCAGGGCCTGTTCGGAAAGACCTTCTTAACCGTTTGTCCATCCGCATGGCGCGTATATGGCGATAGTTCGAGTAAGGTGAACGCCTGAAGGGGGCGGACTTAAAGCGAAACATGCGCATTGGGGCTGGCTGGACACTGATGCGGAACCGGGGCCGCGCGCTGGTCGTCGCGGCCGCCGTCGTCGTGGGGCTGGCCGCCGTCGTCGGCAGCCACGCCTCCGCCTCGGTCGCGGGCCTGCTCAAGGTGCGCCTCGGCGGTGACGGCCAGGCCGCCCGGCTGGTCCTCGACCTCGACCAGGCCGCCACCGGCCGGCTGATCTCCGACGGCGCCGCCGACGGCCGTGTGGTGCTCGTGCTGGGCAATGTCTCGGCCCAGGGCGGCCTGCAGGGGACGGGGCAGGGCCTCGTCAAGGCCTGGGCTGTCGACCAGACCTCGAACGGCGCCCGCCTGCAGCTCGACCTCGCCCCCGACGCCAAGGTGAAGGGCCGCTTCCTGCTGCCGCCGGCCGACGGCGTGGACCACTACCGCTACGTCGTCGACGTGGTCTCGGCCCCGGGCCAGGCGCGCCTGACCAGCGCCACCCCGTCGAGCCCGTTGGCGCTCAAGCTCCGGCCGCAGATCGCCCAGGCGGTCGCGCGCGTCAACACCGCCCCGATCGCGCTCAGGAAGGTGATCGTCATCGATCCCGGCCACGGCGGCCACGACCCCGGCGCGGTCGGCGCCCAGGGTTACGAGAAGGACGTCAACCTGGCCGCCGCGCTGGCGCTGAAGGCCAGGCTGGAGCGCTCGGGCCGCTACAGCGTGGTGCTGACCCGCGAGGACGACACCTACGTGCCGCTGGAACAGCGCGTGCGCATCGCCCAGCGCTCGGGCGCGGACCTGTTCATTTCGCTGCACTCCGATTCCGGCGGCGACGCGTCGCTTCGGGGCGCGTCGGTCTACACCCTCTCCGACAAGGCCTCGAACCGCGCCGCCAAGTTCGTGAAGCAGGACGACTGGTTCATGAAGGCCAGCCTCACCGGCGACCGCGGCGTCCAGGACATCCTCTTCGACCTGACCCAGCGCGCCACCAAGAACCGCTCGGCCACCTTCGCCAACAGCCTGATGAGCCACATCGACGGCAAGGCGCCGCTCCTGCGCCGCAGTCACCGCGACGCCGGCTTCATGGTGCTGCTGGCCCCCGACGTCCCCGCGGTGCTCCTGGAGATGGGCTTCGTCACCAACCCCGACGACGAGGCCTTCCTGCGCGACCCCGCCACCCGCGGCCGCCTGATCAACGCCGTCGGCGACTCCATCGACGACTACTTCGCCGAAGCGACGCGGCTGGCCTCGCGGTAGGTCGTCCGATTGATCCTGCGCCGAGAAAGCCGCTCAGCTGAGCTCAGCTGCCTACGGCGTATAGGGAATGGTCCCGGTTGCATAACTCCGGAGTTTTGAAATCGGCAGCGAGCAGCCAGGCCGCATTTCCCATTGAAGGATCTTGGTTTTCCCTGGCGGGTAGTATCGAACCGTGTCGCCACGCATGCCGGTGTAGGCCTTGCGCTCCCTGTCGAACTGCTCATGCATTTCGGGCGTCCAGATGCGTCCGTTAGGCAACGCAGCGGACAGCCTGTAGTCGAACTCTCCAAATCTTGGCAGCCGGGTGGCGTAGATGATCACGGCGCCGCCCAGGAGGGATTGCGGCTGTAGCCCCAGGTCGCGTTCGATCTCTAATGACGTCATCCCTCTGATGAATTTCACTTGGGTGAAATATCCAGTGATGCTGGCTGGCGGTGTCGCGCCGGTCGCGAAATGCATGCTCACGACCTTGATCAGCGCGCCGTCGCCGGTCAGCGACCAGCCGAGCATTGAGGATTCTTTGGCGAGGTCGGCGAAGTTGGCCATTGGGCTGGCGTCCAGCTCGATGAAATTTGCAACCTTGGGCTTGACCATAGGCACGCGGTGCGGGTGCTCTCAAGCGGCAAGGCCCGCTGGCTGAACTCGAAAGTCCGGTCGAGCGCCGCAGGGCGAGTTCGATCCGCGGGCGAGCTCGCCGCAACCCGGTCGCGAACAGGACGACCGGCCGAAGCCCGCTGCTCGCGATCTTGCATTGGGCGCATTCGTCGCCTTAGCTTCGCTTCGGGGAAGGGGGCGCCATGGACCTCGATCGGCGCACGCTCGTGGGCTCGCTCGCCGGACTTTCGGTGGCTCCCGCGGTCGCCGTGGCCGAGGAGCCCGCGAACCGGCGAGTCGCGCTGAGTGTCGGCGTGCAGGACTACGCCAGGCTCAACAAGCTCACCCGGTCCGCGGCCGACGCCGAGGCGATCGCGCGAAGCCTCGAGGCCATGGGCTACAGCGCGCGAAGCGTCGTGGATCCCGATCGGGACAAGCTCCAGGCGGCCATCGAGACGTTCGTCGCCAGCATTCGTCCGGAAAGCTCTGCCATCTTCTTCTTCGCCGGCCACGGCTTCCAGGTGGGCGGTGCCAACTACCTGGCGACCCGCGACACGACGCCGACGACGGCGGCGCTCTTCGACACCGCATTCCCGCTGACCGACATCCTCCAGCGGATGGCCGCGCGGTCGCCGCGGCAGGGCATCGTCATCCTCGACGCTTGCCGCGAAGGCGCCGGGCTTGCCGGCACGGTCTCCCAGCGGCAGGGCTTTTCCGGCATCCAGGCGCCCGGCGGCTTCTACATCGTCTACTCGGCGGGATCGGGCGAACTGGCCCTCGAGGACCTGGGGGCGGCCGACAAGAATCCGAACGGCGTCTTCACGCGCGCCTTCGTGAAATGCCTGAAGCCGGACGTCAGCATCGGCGAAGCCGTCAAGCTGGCGAGGCCGGAGGTGACGAGCCTCGCGGCCAGCGTCGGCCATCCGCAGCATCCCGCCACCTATGACCAGACGGTGACCGAGCTCACTCTGGCCGGCGATCCCCTTCCGCCATCGACGATCCGGCCGCCGCCTGTGATTCCCAACTTCCTCTACGTGCCGAATTGCGACGTGAAGATCGTCTCGCAGGAGCTGGACAGTCACTACCCCTCGCCGGCGGGACCCCAGCTGGACTTTCAGTTGATGCGGGATCGATTGGGGTCGCTCAGCGACTCCACGGCGGGACTGATCAACCCCGTGCTCGTGGAGTTTCGCAAGCGGGCCTTGGAGCCGGGCGAGGGCCACTCCAACCTGGTCCTCTACTGGACCGGGTATGGGGGCTATCTCAAGCTGCCGGGCGGACGCGAGGCCTTCTTCACGGTCAATGCCGATTTCACGGACAGGACCCATCGGGGAAACGCGGACCTGATGTCGCTCGGCGAAATCGTCGGGCGGCTCAAGTCGCCGAAGCGGCGGCTGCTCATCTTCGCCGACATCGGCCTGCAGGACCTGCAGACCTCGTTCCCGGACCCGCGGTCCGTGCTGCGTGTCGGATCGGCCGCGGCGCGCATGGGTCAGCCGTCGAATGCGCTTGACGTATTGATGGACCCCATCCTGGACGACGCCGCTAGGACCCAGACGGTGGGCAACACCGCGGTCCTGTTCGCGGGCGCCTTCGACGCCCCGTTCGATGTCTCCGGGCGCCGGGGGCGCAGCGCGTTCGCCACCGCTGTGGCCAATGCCCTGGGCCATCCAGGGCTTACCGTGCGGCAGCTGGCCGACCTCGTGAAGCGGGAGGTGGAGGACATCACCAAGGGCGCCCAGTCGCCCTACCTTGTCGGTGTGCAGAGCGCGATCGACCGGCCGCTCGTTCGGCGCCGCGCGGCCAAGCTCGTCTACGTCCCGGCTTAGGCGGCGGCGAAAAAGCGGCGCCCAAAAAAATTGACATCGTGGTTGCTGCGTGTTCTTGCTTTGTTCATGTCGAGCGCATCTCCCACCGCCGAACGCCGCGAGCAGATCGCGGGCGAGCTCGCCGAGTGGCTGCATGCCGCCGCGCGCGAGGCGCAGCGCCGGTTGATGGAGGCCGAGAGCACCGAGGAATTCGTCAGCCTGAGCGGCTCGCTCTCGACACTGGCCCGTGGCGTGCGCCAGTCCCTGCTCGTGCAGGAGCGGATGGAATCCCAGCGCCTGGCCGCCGAGAAGAAGGCCGAGGAGGAGGCGACGCCCTCCGAGTTCGTGCCCCGCCACGTCAAGCGCGTGCGCATCCGCGCCGCGGTCGGCCGCTACGTCGCGCGCGAAATGGACGAGGAGGAGGACATCGACCTCCTCTGGGCCGACATGAACGCCCGCCTCGACGAGTGGCAGGCCGCCGACGACTTCCTGGACATCCCCATCGACGTCCTGGTCGCAAGGCTCTGCCGCGACCTGGGCTTCGAGCCGCCGGAGCCGGGCCCTGCCGCCCCCGATGCGGCAGCATCGGCGGGAGGGGGACCGCCCGCCGACCCCGGCGGAACGCCGGGGGAAGAGCGGGTGGTGGAGGGGGCGAGCCCCCCGCACGGCGACTCCGCGCTCCACGCTCCTAACACCTCCTAGACCTCGTGTGCTCGGGGAGGCCGAGCCCGCCGCTCGCCCCCTCCACCCCTTGCTCTTCGCTCCGCTCGGCAAGCGGTCCCCCTCCCTCCATCGCTGCCGCGATGGGGGAGGTAGCGGCCCCGTGCCTGCTCCCCCGTCCGCCTGCCGTCCGCGTGCTTCCGCGTGGGTCCGCGGTTCCTAATCCTTCCGCCGCCCCCTGCGGCTCCCGCGCCCATTGGCGCCGCATTCGAAGCCCATTAGACCGGCACACGATGAGGCGGGGCGCCTCCGGAGGCCTGGCTTAAGTTGAATCCCCCCGCGAGATGGTTGGTGATCGCCGGCGTGGCGATGCTGAGCCTCGTTGCGGTGGCCGGCATCGCGGTCGCGATCTGGGCCGCCTGGCTGTTCCACGACCTGCCCGACGCCGGCGACCTCGCCGACTACCATCCGCCGACCGCCACGCGCGCCTACGCCTGGGACGGCACCCTGATCGGCGAGTTCTCGAAGGAACGGCGCATCTTCGTGCCGTACGATTCCATCCCGCCGCAGCTCGCCGAAGCCTTCCTGGCCGCCGAGGACCGCAACTTCTTCCACCATTCCGGGCTCGACTACACCGGCATCGTCCGCGCCGGGATGAAGGACGTCGTCAACCTGGCCCAGGGCCGGCGGCTGGAGAGCGGCTCGACCATCACCCAGCAGGTGGCCAAGAACATCCTCCTGACCAACGACGCCACCGTCGGCCGCAAGCTGAAGGAGGCGCTGATCGCCCAGCAGCTGGAGGGCACGCTCTCCAAGGAGCGGATCCTCGAGCTCTACCTCAACGAGATCTGGCTGGGCTACCGCAGCTATGGCGTCGGCGTTGCGGCCTACAACTATTTCGGCAAGCCGATCACCGACCTCAGCCTGGCCGAATGCGCCTACCTGGCCTCGCTGCCCAAGGGGCCGGACAACTACCACCCGATCCGCCACAAGGCCGCGGCGATGGGGCGGCGCAACTGGGTGATCGACCAGATGGCGGAGGCCGGCTGGGTCACCCGCGCCCAGGCCCAGGCCGCCAAGCAGGAGGACCTGAAGGTCCAGCAGGAGCCGACCCGGGCCAAGTACCGTGACGCCGACTACTTCGTCGAGGAAGTGCGCCGCCGCGGCCTGGCCACCCTCGGCCCGAAGCTGAACGAGGGCGGCTACTATATGCGCACCACGCTGGACCCGCGGCTGCAGAGCGCGGCCCGGCTGGCCCTGATGGACGGGCTGGAGCGCTACGACCGCCGCCACGGCTGGCGCGGCGCCTGGGGCCACGTGACCACGCTCACCGGCTGGGAAGACGTCGCGCGCAAGACGGTCAAGCCCGCCGAACGCCGGACCTGGCGCACCGCCGTGGTCACCGGCGTGCAGGGCGGCGTGCAGGTGCGCACCATCGAGGGCCAGGTCGGGCGGCTCTCCGACGAGGACGTGGCCTGGGCCCGGCGCGGCAAGGGCATCGGCGCCGGCGACCTGGTGTTCGTGGCGCCGGACGAGGCCGGCGGCTCGGCCTTGCGCCTGAAGCAGGTGCCGGCGGTCAACGGCGCCCTCGTGGCCATGGATCCCGACACCGGCCGCGTGCTGGCGATGGTCGGCGGCTATTCCTTCTCGCTCTCCAGCTTCAACCGCGCCACCCAGGCGCTGCGCCAGCCTGGCTCGGCCTTCAAGCCGCTCGTCTACGCGACCGCGCTGGAGAACGGCTACACCCCGGCCAGCGTGGTCATGGACGCCCCGATCAGCCTGCCGGGCGCCAACGGCCAGGCCTGGACGCCGGAAAACTACGAGCACGAGTACCTGGGCGCGCTGCAGCTGCGCAAAGGCCTCGAACTGTCGCTGAACACCATGACCGTGCGCCTCGCCCAGGGCGTCGGCATGTCGAAGATCAGCGCCAACGCCATCAAGCTCGGCGTCGTGAAGTCGATGGAGAACGTCCTGGCCATGGCGCTGGGCGCCGGCGAGACCACGGTCTTCAAGCTGACCGGCGCCTACGCCTCCTTCGAGAACGGCGGGCGCAAGATCGAGCCGCACCTGATCGAGCTGGTGCAGGACCGCGAGGGCAAGACCATCTTCAAGGCGGACCAGCGGGACTGCGACCGCTGCACGGCCGGGTTCAACGGCGAGGAGAGCCCGCGCGAGCCGGTGCCGGGCGCCCAGTTCTGGGACCCGATCACCGCCTACCAGATCACCTCGATGCTGCAGGGCGTCGTCCAGCGCGGCACCGGGGCGGCGGCCAGCGTGCTCGGCCGGCCCACCGCCGGCAAGACCGGCACCACCAGCGAGTTCCGCTCCGCCTGGTTCGTGGGCTTCACCCCGCACATCGTCGTTGGGACCTACATCGGCTTCGACGACAACCGCAGCCTGGGCGAGGGCGAGCAGGGGGCCCGCGCCGCCCTGCCGACCTTCATCGACTTCATGAAGGAAGCCAACAAGTACTTCCCGCCGGACGACTTCAAGCCGCCGCCGAACGCCAAGTATGCGATGGTGCGGGGCATCCGCGAGGCGTTCCGGCCGGGCACCGAGCCCAGGGTCGCCGACGTCGAGCAGCCCGCCGCCGCCGGCCCGCAGCCCTACGACAAGGTCTTCCAGAACGGCGTCACCGGCGCCCCCAACGCCGCCGCCGCGGTGAACCCGCCGCCACCGCCGCCGCCAAAGAAGAAGGACGAGACCAACGGCCTCTACTGACGTCCTTGCACCCACAGGCGCCGCGGCCTATCTGCCGCGGCCGCATCATCGGAGTTGTCCATGAGATTGGATGTCGAGGCCGCCAAGGCCGACATCGAGCAGTCGGTCGAACTGCTCAGGAGGCGTCTTTGACTGGGAGCCTGCGCTCCGCCGCCTCGATGAGCTGAACGCCCGGGTCGAGGACCCGAGCCTCTGGGACAACGCCGTCCACGCCCAGTCGGTGATGCGCGAGCGCACCCGGCTGGCCTCCGCCGTCGAGGCCGTGCAGTCGCTCCAACGCGACCTGGCCGACGCGATCGGCTACGCCGAGCTCGCCGACGAGGAGGGCGACGAGGCCTCGCTGGACGAGGCGCGGACCCAGCTCAAGGCGCTCAAGGACCGCGCCGGCCGCGCCGAGCTGGAGGCGCTGCTCTCCGGCGAGGCCGACGCCAATGACGCCTTCCTGGAGATCAATTCCGGCGCCGGCGGCACGGAGTCATGCGACTGGGCCGGCATGCTGATGCGCATGTACACCCGCTGGGCGCAGGCGCATGGCATGACCGTCGAGGTGCTGGAAGAGACCGGCGGCGACCAGGCCGGCATCAAGTCGGCCACCCTGCAGGTGAAGGGCCCTAACGCCTACGGGTGGCTGAAGACCGAGGCCGGCGTCCACCGCCTGGTGCGCATCTCGCCATTCGATTCCAACGCCCGGCGGCACACGTCCTTCGCCTCGGTCTGGGTCTACCCGGTGGTCGACGACACCATCGAGATCGAGATCAATCCGGCCGACGTCCGCACCGACACCTACCGGGCCTCCGGCGCCGGCGGCCAGCACATCAACAAGACCGATTCCGCCGTGCGCCTGACCCACATCCCCACCGGCATCGCGGTGGCCTGCCAGGCCGGCCGCTCGCAGCACCAGAACCGCGACGAGGCCTGGAAGATGCTGCGCGCGCGGCTCTACGAGGCCGAGCTGCAGAAGCGGGAGGCGGCGCAGCAGGCGCTGGAGGACCAGAAGACCGACATCGGCTGGGGCCACCAGATCCGCTCCTACGTCCTGCAGCCCTACCAGATGGTCAAGGACCTGCGCACCGACGTGGAGACCTCCGACACCCAGGGCGTGCTCGACGGCGACCTCGACGCCTTCATGGGCGCCTCCCTGGCCCAGCGGGTGGGGGTCACCCGGGACGCCTGACGCCGGGCGCAGGTGTGTCCCAGCGGCCATAGTCCCGGCCTGACGTGCAGGCCGGCCGCAAGCTCAACTTGCGCGCTCAAGCTTGCCGCGCTACCTCCCGCGCCCTTCGAGGCACATCATCATGCGACCCCAAGCGACCCCCGCGGCCGCCGCCAGCCTGCTCGGCTGCGCGACGGTTCTCGCGATCGGACATCTACTCGCGAACCCGGCGCCGACGGATTTCTCCGACGGCGACCTGGGCCTGCGCCGGCTCTTCGCCCGCGCGGCGGCGCTGATCGCGTCGCCGCTCCAGCGCTGCTATGCCGAAGAGTATGCCGCCACCTCCGGCAATGGCGCGGACCGCGATGAGCAGCTCATGTTAGCCGGCCACGCGGCCGCGGATCTCCACCGTCTCGGCCTCGACGGCGCCTTCGACCTGGCCGGTCTCGCCGATGGAGAGGTGCCCGGCCCTGAGGTCGCCGCGCAGGGCGCCATCGAGCTGCACCTCGCCCTCGGTA
>JBJMQX010000149.1:0-71518 GCA_045802455.1 Phenylobacterium sp.
GACGGCGAGTTCTTCCCCATCGAGGACGCGCCAGTCCTCGACAAGAAGTTCAAGCACGACATCGACATCGTCGTGGACCGGCTGGTCACCAAGGCGGGGCTCGAGACGCGTTATGCCGACAGCCTTGAACAGGCGCTTCGGCTGGCCGACGGCATCGCGGTCGCCGAATGGGCCGACAAGGACCCGACCGAGGAGGAGCCCAAGCGGCTGATCTTCTCCGAGAAGTTCGCGTGCCCTGTCTCCGGCTTCACGATCAGCGAGATCGAGCCGCGGCTGTTCTCGTTCAACAATCCTTATGGCGCCTGCCCGGTCTGCGACGGCCTGGGCGCCAAGCTTGCGTTCGACGCTGATCTCGTCGTGCCAGACAAGGACCGCACCCTGCACAAGGGGGCGATCTCACCCTGGGCCAAGGGTCCTTCGCCGCTCTACACGCAGACGCTGCAGGCGCTCGCTCGACACTACGGCTTCTCGATGGACGAGCCGTGGTGGAAGCTGCCGGATATCGCCAAGCAGGTGATCCTGCACGGCTCTGGCGACGAGAAGATCCGCTTCATCTACGACGACAACGCGCGCAAGTACGAGGTCAACAAGACCTTCGAAGGCGTGCTGCCGAACCTGGAGCGCCGCTGGCGCGAGACCGACAGTTCCTGGGTGCGCGAAGAACTGGGCCGCTACCAGTCCGAGACACCCTGCGAAGCCTGCGAAGGCTATCGCCTGAAGCCCGAGGCGCTGGCGGTGAAGATCGCCGGCAAGCACGTGGGCGAGGTCAGCCACCTCTCGATCAAACACGCCCATGAGTGGTTCGACAGTCTGGAGGGCCAACTCACCGACAAGCAGATGGAGATCGCCCGGCGGATCCTGAAGGAGATCACCGACCGGCTGCGCTTCCTGGTCAACGTCGGCCTCGACTACCTGGACCTTTCGCGCGCATCGGGGACGCTTTCCGGCGGCGAGAGCCAGCGCATCCGCCTCGCCAGCCAGATCGGTTCTGGCCTGACCGGCGTGCTCTATGTGCTGGACGAGCCGTCCATCGGACTGCACCAGCGCGACAACGCGCGCCTGCTGACCAGCCTCAAGGGCCTGCGCGACCTCGGCAACTCGGTGCTGGTGGTGGAGCACGACGAGGAGGCGATCCTCACCGCCGACCACGTCATCGACATGGGCCCGAAGGCGGGCGTGCACGGCGGCGAGATTATCGCCGAGGGCACGGCCGAGGACATCATGGCCGAGCCGAAGAGCCTCACCGGCCAATACCTCTCCGGTGCGCGCGAGATCGAGGTCCCGCAGAACCGCCGTCCGATCTCCAAGACCAAGGTGCTGCGCGTGGTCGGCGCGACGGGCAACAACCTGAAGGGCGTCACCGCCGAGATCCCGCAGGCGACCTTCACCTGCATCACCGGCGTCTCCGGCGGCGGCAAGTCCACGTTCACCATCGAGACGCTGTACAAGGCCGCGGCGCGGCGGCTGCACAACGCCTCGGACGCGCCGGCGCCCCACCAGCGCATTGAGGGACTGGAGCTGTTCGACAAGGTCATCGACATCGACCAGTCGCCGATCGGCCGCACGCCGCGATCCAATCCGGCGACCTACACCGGCGCTTTCCAGCCGATCCGCGACTGGTATGCCGGCCTGCCGGAATCAAAGGCCCGCGGCTACGGCCCCGGCCGGTTCAGCTTCAACGTCAAAGGCGGGCGCTGCGAGGCCTGCCAGGGCGATGGGTTGATCAAGATCGAGATGCACTTCCTGCCGGACGTCTACGTCACCTGCGACGTCTGCCACGGCCACCGCTACAATCGCGAAACCCTGGAAATCCTATTCAAAGGCAGGAGCATAGCCGACGTTCTTGACATGACGGTCGATGAGGCGGCCGAGTTCTTCAAGGCGGTGCCGGTGCTGCGCGAGAAGATGCAGACGCTGAAGCGCGTCGGCCTCGGCTATGTAAAGGTCGGCCAGCAGGCGACGACGCTCTCGGGCGGCGAGGCGCAGCGGGTGAAGCTCTCCAAGGAGCTCAGCCGCCGGGCCACCGGCAAGACCCTCTACATCCTCGACGAGCCCACCACAGGCCTGCACTTCGAGGACGTGCGCAAGCTCCTGGAGGTGCTCCACGAGCTGGTCGACCAGGGCAACACGGTCGTCGTCATCGAGCACAACCTCGACGTCGTGAAGACCGCCGACTGGATCGTCGACTTCGGGCCGGAGGGCGGCGATGGCGGCGGCCAGATCGTCGCCTCCGGCACGCCCGAGCAGGTCGCGGCGAACAAGAAGAGCTGGACCGGCCGCTACCTTGCCGAACTGCTGGCGCGTCACGAAAAGCGCCGCGGAAGGCAGCGGGAACTCAAGACGGCCTAGCTTCAAACGATCGTTTGAACTAGCGTCGCGCCAGTTTCCCAGAACTGGAGCCCAGCTTGATCCTCTACGGCGCGCCGAATCCTGCCCCCAATCCGCGGCGGGTCCGCATCTTCCTGGCCGAGAAGGGGATCGAGCTCCCGGAAACCCGGGTCGACATGATGAAGCGCGAGCACAAGTCGCCGGAGTTCCGGGCCAAGAACTCCATGGGCCAGCTTCCAGCGCTCGAGCTCGACGACGGCACCTGCATCGCCGAGACGGTCGCGATCTGCCGCTACTTCGACGAGACCCATCCCAAGCCGCCGATGTTCGGCAAGACGCCTGTCGAGAAGGCGCTGGTCGACATGTGGGTCCGCCGCACCGAGTTCACGGTGATGATGCCGGTCGGCAACTTCTGGCGTCACGCCCACCCGCGCACCGCGGCCCTGCTGACCCAGTACAAGGACTTTGGGGAGTCCAACAAGGAGACCTACAAGGGCGCCCAGCGCTACCTGGACCGGGAACTCCAAGGGAAGACCTGGCTGGCCGGGGACAGCTACTCGATGGCCGACATCTGCCTCCTGACGACCGTCGATTTCGCGGGCTGGATCGGCCTGCCCCTGGAGGCGGAGCACGAGAACCTCAAGGCCTGGCACGAGCGGGCCACGGCCCGGCCCAGCGCGACCGCCTAGCCTTCGGCGGACGGGGAACCGAGCGCCCGGTAGGCGGCCGCCCAGGGCGCCAAGGCGAGGACCAGCACCACCGGCGCCGTCAGGAACGGCGCGATCGCCTGCAGCAGGAACAGGCCCGGGTGTGCGCTCAATCCTTCCGGCCCCACCAGGCTGCCGAGGTCATGGAAGCCCAGGACGGCCAGGCTGAGCAGGAAGAACCCCGCCCAGACCACCACGGTGATGAGCGCTGCGAGGCAGCCCGCCAGCAGGCTCATGCCGGTCAGCGACCAGGCCTTGCCGCGCGTCAGACGCCATGACTTCGCGAAGTCCAGGCGCCGCTCGGCGACGCATATCGGGCCCACGAGGCCGAACCGCATCATCAGCCAATACCCGACGACGAGCGAAGCGGCCCCGATCAGCGTCGGCCCGATGGCCGCCACCGGCCGCACCGCGCGGGCCAGCACCACGGCGGCCAGGACGAGGACGCCCGCGGCCAGCGCGCCGATCAGGGCGGCGGCCAGGCACCGCGCCTCGTCGGGCCCGATCCGCAGGTAGAGGAAGCCCCGCTCGTCCGGTCGGAAGATCGCCCGGTATACGGCGACGCCGATGACGAACTGCATCACGATGGTCGCCAGCGAGACGACGGGCGCGGCCACCGAGGCGCCGACAGCAGCGGAATCGCCGCCGGCGACCAGCACGGCGCTCGCCGCGACGATCGTCGTCACCACGACCAGCGCCACCATGGCGATGAGGTTGAAGCCGGCCCAGCCCACGACCAGGCGCCACCGCCGGCCCAGCACCTGGAAGCCTTCCAGCGCCGCGTCGCTTGGCGAAAACGACGCCATGCAGCCGGCTCAGCCCGCCTCGGGCTGGACGGCCAGCGGCCGCGACGGGGGCGCGCCGTGCAGCTGCAGGTAGGCCACCGCGCCAGGCGCGGCGAGCACCGCGTTCCACAGGGCGCTCAGGAAGCTGCTCAGCACCATGTAGGCGATGATGCCGACGGTCAGGTAACTCTGCAGGGAGCCGCCCTGCGGCTTCATCACGCTGCCCACATCGGCGAGCTTGCCGCCGCTCGCCACCAGGATCGCACCGGCGATCGTGAAGAACACCATCATCGCCAGGATCGCGATCGCCACGAAACAGCACAGCGCCAGCGCGTAGGCGCCCAACAGCGTCCAGAAATGCCCGCGGGTCAGGGTCCAGGACTCGAAGATCCGGATCCGCCGCTCGGCAAACGTCGCCACCGGCGCCAGAGAGAGCCGCACGAGGATGGCGGCGACGATGAACAGGGAGAGGAAGGCCGCTGGCAGCTGCAACGCCCCGGCGACGTCCGGCGCAGCCAGCGAGATCAGCGCGAGCACGACGCCGATGCCAATGCTGACGGCGAACACCAGGCCCACCGCGAGGCCGAGGAAGATCACCGTCACGCCCATCAGCCGCAGTTCGTCGGCGCCCAGCCGAAGGTAGGCGAAATGGGCGTCGTCGTGCCGGAAGATCAGCCGGTAGACCGCTGCGGCCATGACGCTCATCACCGCGAGCGCGAAGACCAGCACCGGCGAGGCCAGGATCATCGCGTCGCGGAATTGCGACGGCGTGGGCGTTGTGTTGGCGTTCAGCGTATCCAGGCCGTGCCGAATGCTGGCCGGCATGAAGGCGTCGATGACGATGATCAGGATGTTGATCGCGAACGACGCGCCGACCCACGTGGCGAACGCCCGCGGATTCTCACGCGTGATGCGAAAGCCCTCTAGCGCAGCCTCGGAGGCTGAAAACCCCGACATCATCGTCCCTACGCCCGACCCACTGCAGCACGCCCGCTGCAGCAGGAACGAGTCGGCCACCCCTATGGATGCAAGGTTGGGGCTGGCCTACCCCGCGCGCAAGGCCCCGCTCGCGATCCTCGCGGTTCGTTGCTAGTTAGCCACGCATGAGCTTGAAACCTGTACACGTTGTGGGCGGCGGCCTCGCCGGCTCGGAGGCCGCCTGGCAGGTCGCCAGCGCCGGGGTCCCGGTGGTGCTGCACGAGATGCGCCCGGTGCGCGGGACCGACGCCCACCAGACGGACCGATTGGCCGAGCTGGTCTGCTCCAACTCCTTCCGCGCCGACGACTGGACCGGCAATGCGGTCGGCCTGCTGCATGCCGAGATGCGCCGGCTGGGCTCGCTGATCCTGGCGGCCGGCGACGCCCATCAGGTGCCCGCGGGTGGCGCGCTGGCCGTGGACCGCGACGGCTTCGCCCAGGCCGTCACTGAGCGCCTGGAGGCGCATCCGCTGGTCACCGTCGCTCGGGAGGAGATCGCCGGCCTGCCGCCTGCTGACTGGGACAGCGTAATCGTCGCGACCGGCCCCCTCACCTCGCCCGCCCTCTCGGAGGCGGTCCTGGCGCTCACCGGCGAGGGCCAGCTCTCTTTCTTCGACGCCATCGCGCCAATCGTGCACCTGGAGTCCATCGACATGGACGTGGCGTGGCGCCAGTCGCGCTACGACAAGGAAGGCCCGGGCGGCGACGCGGCGGCCTACATCAACTGCCCGATGGATCGCGCCCAGTACGACGCCTTCATCGACGCCCTGCTGGCGGGGCCGAAGTCGGAATTCAAGGACTGGGAGCACGTGCCCTACTTCGACGGTTGCCTGCCGATCGAGGTGATGGCCGAGCGTGGCCGCGAAAGCCTGCGCCACGGGCCGATGAAGCCGGTCGGGCTGACCAACGCCCACAATCCGACGGAGAAGGCCTACGCGGTCGTCCAGCTGCGCCAGGACAATGCGCTGGGCACGCTGTGGAACATGGTAGGCTTCCAGACCAAGCTGAAGCACGGCGCCCAGACGGAGATCTTCCGCACGATCCCGGGCCTTGAGAAGGCGGTGTTCGCGAGGCTCGGCGGCCTGCACCGCAATACTTTCCTGAACTCGCCCCGCCTGCTGGACGGCGCCTTACGCCTGAAGGCCGACCCGCGCCTGCGCTTCGCCGGACAGGTGACCGGCGTCGAAGGCTATGTTGAAAGCGCCGCCATCGGGCTGCTGGCCGGCCGCTTCGCCGCCGCCGAGCGCCTGGGACGTCCTGTCGCCGCCCCGCCGTCCACGACAGCGCTTGGCGCCCTGGTCGGCCACATCACCGGCGGCCACATCGAGGCGGGGTCCGGCTCCTTTCAGCCGATGAACATCAATTACGGCCTGCTGCCGCCGCTCGAGGGGCCACGCCATGGCGAGGACGGAAAGCGACTGCCGCACAAGGAACGAGGCCGGGCGAAGAAACGGCTGATAGGCGAGCGCGCCTTGGCGGACCTGGCGCGGTGGGATCGCGCGAGCCAGCCGCTCGAGGCGGCGGAGTAGCGCTAGACCTTACCGCGAGCCACCGCGATGGTCAGGCGCAAGCGCCGTGCGAAGTCGTTGCTGGCGGGTCGGCCGGCCAGCGCGGCATGGGCCACCGCCGGGAAGGCCGCCACGCTGAGCGCGCGCGAGGCCGAACGGGCGGCGTGGATCACCCGCAGGAAGGTGGGGCGCAGGTCCGGGTTGGCCTCCAGCCGCTTGCCCAGCGACCAGGCCGAGCCGCCGGCCAGCGCCATCTTGGGATCGGTCTGCGGATCCAGCACCTGGGCGGCCAGCTGGGCCGCGAGGCCGCCGGTGTCACGCGCCCAGTCCAAGAGCTCGGCCTCGCTCATCGGCGCAGGGTCGAGCTCGCGATAGCGGGCGTCGATCATCGTCTCCAGCGACCCGCGCGAGAGGGCGTGTCGCTCGACCGTCGCGGCCAGCGCCTGGGCTGTCGGATGGCGGCGCACGGGCTTGCCGCCGAAGATCTCGTCCAGCGCCTCGCGCCACCAGGTCAGGCGGATCTCGCCTAACAGGGCGTTGGAGGCGACCTTCGGCGCACGGGCCAGTTCGGTGTCATAGGCGTAGAGCGCGATGACGTCCGCGCGCGCGTCGGGCAGGGCGATGAACCGGCTGGACAGCCAGCGGTCCGGATCGCGCCGCCGCACCACATCGTCGAGGTCTGACTCGTCGCTCATGGCGCAAAGATAAGGGCCCGCCGGTTAAGGCGGGCCTTCACCCATGTTGGCCGAAGCCGTCCCGCGTCAGCCGAAGATCGTCTGCGACATGGTCATGCTGACCAGCATCGGGATCGACAGCAGCATGTTGGTGCGCGATCCGAGCATGGCCATCCGCGCCGCCTTGGCCTTGGTGTCGGCATCCGCCTCGACCAGGCCCAGAGCCCGCTTCTGGTTCGGCCAGATGATGCCCCAGACGTTCAGCATCATGATGATGCCGAGCCACATGCCGAGGCCGAGCAGGCCGAACTGCTTGCGGCTGGCCGGATCGGCGGCGCCGGCGAGGCCGAAGCTCAGCGTCTGCACCAGGAAACCCCGGCTGCCGGCGATCGCGAGCCCCATGACGACGGTGGCCACCGCGGCCCACCGGAACCAGAACAGCGCTTCAGGGGCGATATATTTCGAGACCCCCGGCTTCAGCTCGGCGGGCACGTCGGGCATCACCCGGATCTGCACGAAGTTGAAGTAGTAGAGCAGCCCGATCCACAGGATGCCGAAGAACACATGCAGCCAGCGGAACACCGCCTGCAGGAATATCGGCCCCGCGCCCTGCGGCCCGGTCGAGTAGCCCCAGATGACCACCAGCGCCAGGAGGACGCTGAGAATTACGGTGTTGCGGAAGTTGGCAAGCAGCGCGCCCATCGAGATCCCTCGCGATTCCTAAGCCCTGGCGCAGGTATAGGGCGTTTTGACGCAGGCGAAAACCGCTTCAGAGGGCGATCAGCCCGCAGGCCAGGCGGCGGCCTTCCGAAGTCAGCACGTTGTAGAGCTTGGCCGCTGCCGGAGTGTCCATGAACTCCAGGCCCAGGCCCGCGGCCGCCAGGGCCTCACGCACCGAGCGCGGGGGCATCGCGTTCCGGGCCCCCATGCCGATCAGCAGGAACTCCGTCTGCGCCCGGCCGCTTGCCAACACCGGCGCCAGCGCCTCGGGCGTGAGGTCCTGCGAGCCGGTCACGGGCCAGGCCCGGGCCTCGTCCTCGACAATCAGCAGCGAGCCCGGCCGCCAGGCGCCGGCCACGCGGAAGCCGCCCGGCGCGAAAGAATCGATGATCGGCGCATCGCGGGCCACGCTTGCCTTCCCGCGCCGCTCAGCGGGCGGGGGCGGGCTTCAGGGGCTCGGCCTCCTCGTCGAAGCGCTTGACGCCCCAGAGCAGGATCACCGGAGCGGCGATGTAGATCGACGAATAGGTGCCGATGGCGATGCCGAACAGCAGGATCACCGAGAGGCCGAACAGCGAGGGGCCGCCGAACAGGGCCAGCGCCACCAGCGCCAGGACCGCGGTCATGCTGGTGATGATGGTCCGCGTCAGCATCTCGTTGATCGACATGTCGATCACCTCGCCCAGCGGCATGCGCTTGAATTTGCGCAGGTTCTCGCGGAACCGGTCGAACACCACGACGGTGTCGTTCATCGAGTAGCCGATGATGGTCAGGATCGCGGCGACGGCGCGGAGGTCGAACTCGATCCGGAAGATCGCGATCATGCCGAACGTCAGGAAGACGTCGTGGAACAGGGCCGCGACCGCGCCCAGGCCGAACTGCAGCTCGAAGCGGAACCAGATGTAGAGCAGCATCGCCAGGATCGCGAGGCCGAGGCCGAGCAGGCCCGAGGTCAGCAGCTCGCCGGAGACCTTCGGCCCCACCACGTCGGCGCGGGTGAACTTCACCGTCCCTAGCGCCTGGGTCAGGTGGGCCTGGACGCGCGCGACGGTGGCGCTGGGATCGAGGTTGGGCGGCGCCTGGAAGCGCAGCATGGCCGAGCTGGCTCCGGCCCCCTGCACCTGCACATCGCCGATCCCCATGCCTGCGACGGCCGCGCGGATCTTGGCGACGTCGACAGGCGCGGGCGCCGTTGAGAGCTCGAGCACCGTACCGCCCTGGAAGTCGATTCCGCAGGCAAGGCCGCCGCAGGGCGGCTTGAACGGATAGAGCGTCAGGAACAGCGAGCCGGCGATCGCCAGCACCGACAGCGACGCGAACAGCCTCGACCAGCGCACGAAGCGGATGTGCGTGCGGACCGGCAGGACCTTGATGAGGGGCCAGAAGTCCATGCGTCAGTGACCTATCGGCAGGGTCTTGGGCCGGGCGGCGCGGAACCACCAGGCCAAGAGCACTTGGGTGACGAGGACGGCGGAGAACACCGTGGTGAGCACGCCGATGGACAGCGTCCAGGCGAAGCCCTTCACCGGGCCGGAGCCGATGTTGAACATGATCAGCGCCGAGAAGATGTGCGTCATGTTGGCGTCGAAGATGGTGCCCCACGCGCGCGCGAAGCCGGCGTCCATCGAGGCGATCAGGGTCCGACCGGCGCGCATCTCGTCGCGCATCCGCTCGTAGATCAGCACGTTCGCGTCGACCGCCACGGCGAGCGTCAGGATCAGGCCTGCGATGCCGGGCAGGGTCAGCGTCGCCTGGGTGGCGCTCATCACGCCGATGATCATCAGCGCGTTCACCGCCAAGGCGATCAGCGAGATGCCGCCGAAGAGCCCCCCATAGATCAGGAGCATGAACACCATCGTGGCGACAAGGCCGACCACGGCCGAAGTGGTGCCGGCCTTCACCGCGTCGGCGCCCAGTTCGGCGCCCACCGTCCGCTGCTCCTCCACCTTCATCGGGGCCGGCAGGGCGCCGGCGCGCAACAGCACCGCCAGGTCGTTGGCGCTCTCCTGGGTGAAGTTGCCTGTGATGCGACCCGAGCCACCGGGGATCACCCCTTCGATGACCGGGGCCGAGATCACCTTCTTGTCGAGCACGATGGCGAAGCGCTTGCCGATGTTCTGGCGGGTGATGTCGGCGAAGCGCCTCGCGCCCGTGCCGTTCATGCGGAACTCCACGACCGGACGGCCGGTGTTCTGGTCGAAGCCCGGCGAGGCGTTGGTCAGCATCTCTCCGGTGATCGGCGCCCGCTTCTTGACCAGATAGCTGCCGGTGACGCCGTCGCTGGAAGGGACCACTTCGTCACCGGGCGGGATGCGGCCGGCCGCCAGGTCCTCGGGCGAGGCGCTCTCGTCGACCATCTGGAACGTCAGCTTGGCGGTCTGGCCGATGATGCTCTTCAGCCGTTCCGGGTCGCTCTCGCCGGCGGCCTGGATGTCGATGCGGTCCTTGCCGCGCCGCGAGATGTCCGGCTCCTTGGTGCCCATCTGGTCAATCCGGCGGCGGATCACTTCGACGTTCTGCTCGACCGCGCGGGCCGCCTCGGCGTCGAAGGCCTCCGGCACGAAGGCCACACGAACGCGCTGGTCCGGTCCCGGCGAAACCGTGACGTCCCGACCACCCGCCGCCCCCGGCAACGGGGCCCCGACGCTTTGGCGCAGGGTGTTGATCACTGTGTTCACTTGCGCCGGGTCGGTGACGCGCAACCCGATCTCGCCGTTCGACACGGCCAGGTCGGCGAAGGCGACCTGCTTGTCCCGAAGGATCCCGCGGATCTCCTCGGCCATGTTGGTGAGGCGCTCGGTGCGCAGCGCCGCCGTGTCCACTGAATAAAGCAGGTCTGAGCCGCCCTGCAGGTCGAGGCCCAGGTGCAGGGTGTTCTTCGGCATGAAGCCGGGCAGCGCATCGCGCGCGCTCGCCGGCAGCAGGTTCGGCAAGGTGAAGAGCAGGCCGAGGACGGTTGCCAGAAGGACGAGGATCACCTTCCAGCGGGCAAGGGTCATCATGACGCTAAGACCGGCCTAGACCTTGGAATCGTTGGCCGGCGCGGGCGCGCCACGCGCCTCGACCTCGGAGATCATGCTCTTGCGGACCTTGACGGTGACGCCGGTGGCGACCTCGACCCCCACGGTGGTGTCTTCGACGCGGACGATCTTGCCGTGCACGCCAGACTGGAGGACGACGTTGTCGCCTCGCTTGAGGCCTGCCAGCATCTCCTGGTGCATCTTCATCCGCCGCTGCTGCGGACGGATCATCAGGAAATAGACGAGCGCGAACAACGCGACCGGCAGGCCGATGAGTTGGATCAGCTGGTTGGGATCGCCCAAATTCGTCTCCGGAGCACGCGGGCCGGGAAAGGCCCTTTTCGAGGTCGGCGGAAGCTATGCGCTGCGACCTCGATTTGCAATGGAACCCGCCCTGGTTAAGCGTGGCGCCGATGACGCACGAACTCGAACCCGTCCTGGCCCGCATCGCCGACGCCCTCGACCGGCTCGCGCCGGCGAAGGTCGCCCCGCCGGACTTCGCGGCCGCGAGCCTCTTCCGCTACGACCCGGCCACGGGCGGCTTCCATCCCGCGCCGGACTATCCGCTGCCGCTGGACCTGCTGGCCGGCGTCGAACGCC
Organism: Phenylobacterium sp.; assembly: GCA_045802455.1. GTDB lineage: Bacteria > Pseudomonadota > Alphaproteobacteria > Caulobacterales > Caulobacteraceae > Phenylobacterium. Next base: position 11,321 of record JBJMQX010000149.1, read on the forward strand.
AGAAGGCGCGGTTCGTGGAGAACCTCGAGCGGTTCGCGGCCGGACTGCCCTGCAACCACGCGCTCCTGTGGGGCGTGCGCGGCACGGGCAAGAGCTCGCTCGCCAAGGCGGCCTTCATGCATGTCGCCCAATCCACCACGAGCGCGGGTGCGCCGGGCCTGAAGCTGGTGGAGGTCGACCGCGACGAGGTCGCCGCCCTCCCCGCCCTGTTCGACGCCCTGCGCGCCCGGCCCGAGCGCTTCGTGGTGCTCTGTGACGACCTCTCGTTCGAGGAGGGCGCGGCCGCGGCCAAGGCGCTGAAGTCCGCGCTGGAAGGCGGCGTTTCCGGCCCGCCCGCCAATGTGCTGTTCGCCGCCACGTCGAACCGCCGCCACCTGATGCCCAGATCTCACGGTGAAGGCCGTGGCCTCGGCGAGGACCGCGGGTTGATCGCCAGCGCCGAAGACGCCGAGGAGGAGGTCAGCGTCTCCGACCGCTTCGGCCTGTGGATCGGCTTCCCGCCGATGGACCAGCCGACCTACCTCGCCGCCGTCCAGGGCTACGCCAAGCGCTATGGGTTGAAAGCCGCCGACCTCGACCGCCGCGCGCTGCAGTGGGCTCAGCTGCGCGGCGCCCGCTCCGGCCGCGTGGCGTGGCAGTTCATCCGCGACCTGGCGGGCGAACTGGGCAAGGACCTGCCCCTCTAGCTCACTTCGGCAGCACGACTTTCGGATCGACGGGGCCGGCGCGCTCGGTCGGGTTCGGGGCGTAGCGCACCTCGAAGTGCAGCTGCGGCTCAGAGACACCGCCGCTGCTCCCGACCACGCCGATCTCCTGACCCTGGGTGACCTTCTGCTGCATCTTCACCTCGATGCGGCCCAGGTGGGCGTAGGCGGTGGACCAGCCCTCGGTGTGCTTGATCAGCACCAGGTTGCCGAAGCCCGGCACCTGGTCGCCCGCGTAGACGACCTCGCCCTCGGCCGCCGCCCGGACCGGGCTGCCGTTGTCGGCCTTGATGTCGACGCCGGCGTTGTTCTGGCCGCCGGGCTTGGCCCCGAAGTCGGAAAGGATCGCGCCTTTCAGCGGCCAGGCGAAACGGCCCTTGGCGAGCTCGCTCAGCCGCGCGTCGGTCAGCGCGCTGGGCGGCGGCGTCGGGGGCTGCTGAGGCTGGGCGCCCGGCGGCGGCGTATAGACCCGCGGCGTCGCGCCGGACGGCTGATAGGGCTGCGGGTGCGACGGCAGGCTGGGCGCGGGGCCAGGCTCGGCGGGTCGCGGATAGCCGATGGTCGCGCGGTCGAGCGCCTCGCGGCCGCGATCGCGGGCCCCCTCGGGCAGATGCAGCCGCTGTCCGCCGCGGATCGTTGAGGCGCGCCGCTTCAGCCCGTTGGCGCTCTTCAGCGCCTGGACGCTGACGCCGAACCGCTCGGCGACGCCGGAGAGCGTGTCGCCCGAGGCCGCCACATAGATGCGGCTGGTCCCGGATTTCGGCCCTCGCAGCACCTGACCCGGATGGATCGCGTTCCCGCGGATGCGGTTGTCGCGCTTCAGGGCGGAGACCGAGGTCCCCAGCTTGTCGGCGATCTTGTCGAGGGTATCGCCCTTGCGGACCTTGTAAGTCACCGCGCGGCCAGCCCCGGTTTCGACGCGTCCGGCGGCCCCGCGCTGTGAACCGCCCTCGTCGGAAGCCGTCTCCTGCGGCCCGTGGCTGCCACGCAGCCTCGGCGTCACCTCGTCGGCGGACGCTTCGGCCACCCCCGCCGGCGCCTTGAATCCGGCCGGCAGCTTCAGCTTCTGGCCCGAGTGGATCGCCGTCTTGCCGGAAAGGTCGTTCTCGCTGCGCAGATCCGCGACGCTGACGTGGAACCGCTTGGCGATCGAGAACACGGTGTCTCCGTGCGCCACCACATAGGCCTTGCGTGCGGCGGCCGGGCCTTTCAGCTCCTGCCCCGGCTGCAGGTCATTGCCCTTCAGCCGGTTGTCGCGCTTGAGGTCGGCGACGGTGGTGTCCAGGGCGTCGGCGATCTTGGCCAGGGTGTCGCCCTTCTTGACCACATAGGTCGAGGCCTCGCCCGGAAGGGTGACGATCGAGCCGTTCGCGCCGGCCGCTGGCGCATGGCTTGCTGCGTGGTGGCCCTTCTTCGCGTGGTGGTGATGGGTCCGCGCCGCAGCGGGCGAGGCGCACACCGCACTGGTCGCCAGCAGGATCAGGGCCGTTCTTTGCAGGGAAAGCGTCATCGCCGCTCCGGAGAGGAGAGTGGAATCATTGGGGGCGCGGGCGGGATGATGGGTCGATCCGCCCCGGAACGCCAACCCGCAAAACGGCCGCAGGTCTAGAGCTCCTTCGCCACGCCGTCGAGCAGGGGGACGAACCGGACGTCGGTCAGCTTCTCGACTGCGAAGCCCCCCTGGCCATCGCCGGTGTAGCGCTTGAGGCTCTGCACCGGGCCCTTGCCGATCGGGGCCACCAGGATCCCGTTCGGCTTGAGCTGCGCCAGCAAGGCCTTGGGCTCTCCCGGCGCCGCGGCGGTGACCATAATGCGGTCAAACGGCGCCTGCTCGGGCCAGCCCTCCCCGCCGTCGCCGAAGCGGGTGATCACATTGGTGAGACCCAATGCCGCAAACCGCGCCTCGGCCTCGCGCATCAGGGTCCGGTAGCGCTCCACCGTGTAGACCAGCCGGGCGAGCTTGGAGAGGATCGTCGTCTGGTACCCGCTGCCGGTGCCGATCTCGAGCACGCGGTCGCGCTTGTCGACCTTCAGCGCCTGGGTCATCAGGCCGACGATGAACGGCTGGCTGATGGTCTGGCCGCAGGCGATCGGCAGGGCGCTGTCCTCGAAGGCGCGCTCCTTGAACAGGTCGGGCGTGAAGGCCTCGCGCGGCGTGGTCTCGATGGCGTTCAGCACGGCGGGCTCGACCACGCCTTGCGAGCGCAGGGCCAGGACCAGGCGGGCGAGCCGGGTCTCGGAAGCTTCGGGATCGTGGTCCTTCGTGGCCATGCTCTACAGTCCTGGCGGCGCGCCGCCCAGCACCCCTTTCAACGCGCCGACCGTCGCACGGTGCGTCAGGTCGATGTGCAGCGGGGTCACCGAAATCTTGCCGTCGTAGAGGGCGCGCAGGTCGGTGCCTGGGGCCGGCTTCGACGGTTCCTGGCGGAAGCCGATCCAGTAGTAATCGCGGCCGCGCAGGTCGGTGCGTTTCTCGGCCATGCGGATGTGCACGTCGCGGAAACCCTGGTGGGTCACCTCGACCTCAGTCACCTGCGACGGCGGCCGGTTGGGGAAGTTGACGTTCAGCACCACGTCGGTGGGCCAGCCCACCTCGACCAGCCGCTTGATCACGCCGGGCGCGAACGCCTCGGCGGTCTCGAAATAGGGGTCGCGCGGCTCGTAGGTGCCCATCTGCGAGAGTGCGATTCCGGGCACCCCCAGCGCCATCGCCTCGATGGCGCCAGCCACTGTGCCCGACATCGTCACGTCCTCGGCGAGGTTCGCGCCCCGATTTACGCCGGACAGCACCAGGTCCGGGCGTTTGCCGTCCAGCAGGTCGTTGATGCCCAGCATCACGCAGTCGGTGGGCGTCCCGGTCGTCGAGAACCGCCGCGGCCCCAGCTGCCGCACCCGGATCGGCTCGGCCAAGGTGAGCGCGCGGCTCGCCCCGGATTGCTCGTATTCCGGCGCGCAGACCCAGACGTCGTCGGAGAGCTGCTCGGCGATTCGCTCCAGCGCCGCCAGGCCATCGGCGTGGATGCCGTCGTCGTTGGTGACCAGGATCCTCACGCATTCCCCCCGATGTGGGTCAGGCCCGGCAGGTAGGGGTGCAGGGCTTGCGGGATAGCGATGCGGCCCTGTTCGTCCTGGTAGTTCTCCATCAGCGCCACCAGCGTACGGCCCACCGCGAGCCCCGAGCCGTTCAGCGTGTGCACGAACCGCGTGCCCTTTTCGCCGGCCGCCTTGGTGCGCGCGTCCATGCGCCGCGCCTGGAAGTCGCCGCAGTTGGAGCAGGAGCTGATCTCCCGATAGCGGCCTTCGGACGGCAGCCAGACCTCCAGGTCATAGGTCTTCTGCGCCCCGAACCCCATGTCGCCGGCGCAGAGCAGCATGGTGCGGAACGGCAGCTCCAGGCGCTTCAGGATCGCCTCGGCGCAGCCGACCATCCGCTCGTGCTCTTCCTGGGATTTCTCGGGCGCGGTGATCGAGACCAGCTCCACCTTGTAGAACTGGTGCTGGCGGATCATCCCGCGGGTGTCCTTGCCCGACGCGCCGGCTTCGGAGCGGAAGCAGGGCGTGAGCGCGGTGTAGCGGAGGGGCAGATCGTCTGCCCCCACGACTTGATCCATCACCAAATTGGTCAGCGAGACCTCCGCTGTCGGAATCAGCCAACGAAGCTCCGGCATTGCTTCAAGCTGATCGAGCGTCAGATCGCGCACGCTGACTCTGTGTTTCTCCAGACCATCAAGGCCGGGCAGAACGACAAACTGATCGTCGGCAAACTTTGGAAGTTGCCCGGTGCCAAACATGGTCTGGGACCGAACAATTAGGGGTGGAGAAACCTCGATGTAGCCGTGCTCGCGGGTTTGGACATCGAGCATGAACTGCCCGAGCGCCCGCTCCAGCCGCGCCAGTTCGCCTTTTAGGACCACGAAGCGCGCGCCGCTCATGCGCGCGGCTGCTTCAAAGTCCATCAGCCCGAGCGCCTCGCCCAGGTCGGTGTGGTCCTTCGGCTTGCCGATCGCGAACGGCTCGCCCCAGCGGCGCACCTCGATGTTCGCGTGCTCGTCCGCGCCCGGCGGCACGTCCGCGGCCGGAATGTTCGGCAGGCCCGCCAGGAGGTCATGGAGTTCGGCCGCCAGGGCCTTTTCCGCGGCGCTCTCGGTCTCCAGGGCGGTCTTCAGCGCCTCCACATGGGCCATCAGCCGCTTGGCTTCAGCCTCATCCTTCGCGGCCTTGGCGGCGCCGATCTTCTTGGAGGCGTCGTTGCGCTCCGACTGCGCCGCCTGCCAGGCGGTCTGGTGGGCGCGCAGTTTCGCGTCCAGCGCCACGATCCGGCCCACCAGCCCGGCGCCGTCGAGTCCCTTCGCCGTCCAGCCCTGGACGAAGCGATCAGGCGTTTCGCGGATGGCGCGGATGTCGTGCATGGGCTGGGGTTCGGGGGCCGCAGGAAAGCTTACGTGGAAGCGGCTCTCTCTAGAGCGCGTCGGCAGGCGGGCCAACCCCCAGGGTCAGACCGGCACGACGTCCCGCGCGGCGTCTTCCTTGTTGCGACGCAGCTCGATGAGCCTCACGCAGCCGATGGAGACGAAATAGAGGCCGATGATCGGCGCCGACAGCAGCGTCTGGCTGATCGGGTCGGGTGGGGTGACGATCGCGGCAACCACGAAGACGCCCACCACGGCGTAGCGCCAGCCGGCCATCAGCATCTTCGATGTGACGATGCCGCTCATGCCCAACAGCGTCAGGATGACCGGGAGCTGGAAGCAGAGGCCGAAGGCGAGCAGCAGCGCCGTGACCATCGAGAAGTACTCGGAGATCTTCGGCAGGAGCACCACCGAGATGCCGTCGGCGCCGAGGATCTGCTGCGACATGGAGAACCACAGTACGAACGGCAGGATCATGAAGTAGACCATCGCCGCGCCGATCACGAACAGGATCGGCGAGGCCAGCAGGAACGGCAGGAAGGCGCGGCGCTCGCGCTTGTAGAGGCCGGGCGCGACGAAGGCGTAGATCTGTTGGCCGAGCACCGGGAAGCTGAGACCCACGGCGCCCAGCCCCGCCAGCTTGACCTTGGTGAAGAAGAGTTCCAGCGGCGCGGTCTGCACCAGCTGGGTCACCTGGCCGGGTATGACCGGCGGCAACGCCTTCATGCCGGCCAGCACCAGGAACATGTTCTTCGCGCCATCGACCATGTCCATGAACTGGGCGACGAAGCCGGCCGGCGCGACGTGGCTGACGTCGTGCTGGCGCACCGCGAGCAGACCCGCCGCGACCTTGAACGGATGCAGCGTCAGGGTGAGGAGCTGGGTCGAAAAATAGAAGCAGATGAAGAAGGCGACGATCAGCGCCGCAATGGCGACGATCAGCCGTTTGCGCAACTCGATCAGGTGATCCAGCAGCGGGGCCCGCGAGGCCTCGATCTCGTCCTCGTCGCTCACGTGGCGGCCGCCTTGCGGGCCCGTGGCTTGGCGCTATTGGCCGCGGCGCGCTTCGCGGGCGGTTTGGCGGCGGCCTTGGGCGCAGGCTTCTTGGCCGCCGCCTTGGCCGATCCGCCGTTCGCCGCGACCTTCCTGGGCGGAGCCTTGGCCCTGGCCGGCGTCGGCTTGCTGTCCGTGGCCTTGCGCGGCCGCTTCGGCTTCGGCGCCTCGGCGAGCTCGACGGTCTCTGTCTGCGTCAGGTTGTGGGGGTAGGCCGTGGCCTGGTTCAGATCGACGCCGACGTCCGTCAGACCCTGGGAGAGTTGGTCGAAGGTCTGGGTCATCTCCGGCGCGCCCGACAGGGCGGCGATGTCGCTGAGCTGCGCCTTGCGCATCGCCTCGACCTCCTTGCGCAGCTCGTCGAGCTCGGACTGGCGGGCCATCTCGTCGAAGCTGGCGCGGAACTCGGACGCCATGGCGCGGACGCGGGCCATGAACTGGCCCAGCTTGCGCAGCAGCATCGGCAGGTCCTTGGGGCCCACGACGACGAGGGCCACGATCGCGGCGATCAGGAATTCGAGAGCGCGTCCTTCGGGGAACATGGCCGGCGGCTTAGCGCGCTTTCAATCGGCGAGGGAAGGATGGATCAGCTGACGGTCTTGCTCTTGGCGCGAGTCGTCTTTGGCCGCGCCTCCTCGACGGTCGCGCTCTTGGGGAGCGGCTTGGCCGGCTCTTCGTCCTTGACGTGCTCTTCCTCGCCCTTCAGGCCCTCGCGGAAGGCTTTGATGCCCTTGGCGGCGTCGCCCATGATCCCGGAAAGCCGGCCGCGGCCGCCGAACACCAGGGCCACGACAACCAGCACGACCAGCCAGTGCCAAATCGTAAACGTACCCATCTGCGGGCCTGCTCCTTGATTGGTCACGGCCTTTGCGGCCGCGCCCCCCGAACCTTCAGGCGGCTATATAGTCGGTAAGACGCGCGCACGCCACGCGGCATTCCCGCCCTGTCGCCCGGCTCTTGCCCTTAGCAGGCTTAACCGGCCAAGCTCTTGCCTCGGAGGGGCGTTCGATGCGGGAGATCCCCGAGTTCGGCCATGAGGCCCAGACGCTGCTCGCCGTCGGCGTCGGCGCCGTGCTGGCCACCATCGGCGGCTTCATCGCCACCATCCTGGAGGCGCGGCTGCACCGCCGCGACCGGGAGCGGACAGCGGCGCTGACCTTCGGCGAGATCCTGGCCAGCCTCAGGGTGCTGATCCGCGCCGCCGAGGAGGCGCATGGAATCGGCGAGCCGTTCGGCCAGCTGACGATGCGGCTGTTCCGCGGCGCACGGCGCGAGGTCGACGCCTACGAGCGGAGCCGGACCGCGCTCGCCGACCTGCGCAATATCGACCTGCGCCTGGCGCTGCACGCGGCGATGGTCCGCATCACCCTGGAGCTCGACGGGATCATCGAGTCGCCCACCGACGACGTGCGGCAGGGGTCCTACGAATACATGCTGGAGATCGCCCCAGGGCTCGACGACCTGGTCCGCCGGCTGGCGCCGGTGGCCGGCCAGCCGATCACGCCTTACGAAACACTGTCCCACCGGTCGACGCAGAGTGAGCGGAGAGCGGAATCGCCGCCCTCGGCCTAGCTGTCCTCGCCCAGGAAGTCGGTGTGGAATTCGGGCGCGTCGCCGGCCTCGAGCGGATCCTCGTCCGGCGACAGGGCGCCAGGCTCCGGCACCGCGAAGTCCGGCGGCAGGTCGAGCGACAGGAGGCCCGCCTGGCGCATCTCCGTCGCGCCCGGCAGGTCGGTGAGGCTCGCCAAGCCGTAGTGTTCGAGGAACGCGTCGGTGGTGCCGTAGGTGATCGGCCGGCCCGGCGTGCGCCGGCGCCCGCGCATCCGCACCAGGCCCAGCTCCAACAGCACGTCCAGGGTGCCCTTCGAGGCCTGCACGCCGCGCACCGCCTCGATCTCGGCGCGGGTGACCGGCTGGTGGTAGGCGACGATGGCGAGCGTCTCCTGGGCGGCGCGCGACAGCCGCCGCGGCTCGTCCCGCTCGTCGGTCATCAGCCAGGCCAGGTCTTCGGCCGTCTGCAGGCGCCAGCGGCCGGCGACGCAGGCGAGCTGCACGCCGCGGCCGGCATAGCGTGCCTGCAGCGCCGCGATCGCACCTGCGACGTCCGCGCCCTCGGGCAGCCGCTTGGCCATGTCGGCCTCGCTCAGCGGCCCGGCGGCGGCGAACAGCAGGGCCTCGACCTCGCGCTCGGTGTGCTCGACGTCGCTCATGGCGTCCTTCCGTCCAGCGCGCCCTCGCGGGTCCGAAGGTAGATGTCGTCGAAGGCTTCCAGCTGGCGGGCCTCCAGGGCGCCCTCCTTCACCAGCTCCAGGCCGGCCGAGAGCGTCGAGGCGATATAGGAGGCGCGGCTCGGCCCCTGGTCCGCCGCACCCAGCGGGGCGACGCCGGTCAGCGGGGTCCAGCGGGCGAGCTCCGGCAGCAGCCGGCGCAGCCGTTCGCGCGCCTCCTCCAGCGGATAGGCCACAGGCGTGGCCGGCGTGTAGCGGCGCGACGCTTCCTTGGTGCGCTGGGCGATGTAGGCGCTCATCAGGCCGTATAGGTCGCCCTCGATGCGGTTGGAGGGGATCACCTTGATGGCTTGCGGGTCGCCGCGGCCGAACACCGTCTGGCCGAGCTGCGGCAGGGCCTTCAGGCCCTCGGCGGCCTGGCGCATGGCGTCGAGCTTGGCCAGCCGGAACGCCAGCCGCGCGGCGATCTCCTCGGCGGGCGCTTCATCGGCCTTCGGCTGCTCGGGCTTCGGCAGCAGCAGGCGGGACTTCAGGTAGGCGAGCCAGGAGGCCATCACCAGGTAGTCCGCGGCCAGCGAGAACGAGCGCCGCCGCGCCTGCTGCACGAAAGCCAGATACTGCTCGGCGAGCTTCAGGACCGAGATCTTCGTGAGGTCGACCTTCTGGCTGCGGGCCAGCGCCAGCAGCACGTGCAACGGTCCCTCGTAGCCGTCCACGTCGACGATCAGCGCCTCGCCATCCGCCGCCGCGAGCTGCGCCGCCGCGAACTCGAAGGTGGGCTGGAAGGCGTTGGTCATGCGGCCCAGCGTCCCGCGAACGCGGCATCGAACCGCGCCCGGCCCTCGGCGGCGTCGAACGGCTCCGGCGTGCGCGCCAGCCTGGCCAGCGCCGCCTTGGCGCGCGCCGCAGCCCGGCCTTTCAGCTCGCCCGCGCCCTCGACCACCGACTTCATCTCCGCCATGGACCCGTTGCAGTGCAGGACGACGTCGCAGCCGGCGGCCCGGCTGGCCCGCGCCCGCTCGCGGAAGTCGCCGCTGAGCGCCTTCATGGAAAGGTCGTCGGTCATCACCAGCCCGTCGAAACCGATCTCGCCGCGGATCACCCGACGAAACACAGCCTTCGACGTCGTCGCTGGGCTGCGCTTGTCGATGGCGGAATAGATCACGTGGGCGCTCATCGCCATCGGCATGTCGGAAAGCGCCTTGAACGGCGCGAAGTCGCGCGCGTCGAGGTCGCCATAGCTGGCGTCGACCACCGGCAGCTCCAGGTGGCTGTCGGCCTTGGCGCGTCCGTGGCCAGGCATGTGCTTGATCACCGGCAGCACGCCGCCCGCGATCAGCCCCTCGGCCGCCGCGCGGCCCAGGACCGCGACCTCCTGGGGCGTGCGGCCGTAGGCGCGGTCGCCGATGATCTCGTGGCCGGCGGGGTCCGGCACGTCCAGCACCGGGACGCAGTCGACGTTGACGCCAAGCGCGGCGAGGTCGTGGGCGAGCAGCCGCGCGCCGAGCCGGGTGACCTCGCGCCGCACGAGCGGGTCGTTGCCCGCCAGGTCGCCGTAGGCCCGGCCGGGCGGATAGCGGCGCCAGTGCGGCGGCCCCAGACGCTGCACGCGCCCGCCTTCCTGGTCGATCAGCACGGGCGCGTCGGCGCGCCCGACCGTGTCGCGCAGTCCATCCACCAGCTTCCGCACCTGGTCCGGCGCCGTCACGTTCCGCGCAAAGAGGATGAACCCCCAGGGCTGCACGCGCCGGAAGAAGGCCCTCTCCTCGGCCGTCAGCTCCGGGCCGGAACAGCCCAGGATCGCCGCTGTGACGCTCATGGGGTCGCCCTCATGCGGACACGCTCACTTGACGAAGCAAGCCTTCCCCGCGGCCTTCAGCTTGTTGCAGAACGCGGTGGCGTCGGCGCGGCTGGCGAAGCCGGTGACCTGGGTGCGGAACAGCGTCTTGCCGTCCTTGTCGACCTTCTCGACGCTCTTGCCCTTGCCGGCGGCGAGGCCCGGCGCGATGCCGGCGGCGTCATTCCAGCCCTTGTCGGCCAGGGCTTGCGATGAGAACGCGCCGATCTGCACAGCGGCGACGCCGGCCTTGGTCGCAGCCGGCCTGGTCGCGGCAGGCTCGGGCACGCCGAGCGTCGCAGCCGCCGCCTTGGCAGCCGCCGACGGAGCCTTTTCCTTGGCCGGCGCGGGTGCGGCTTTCGGTACCGGCGGCGGCTCGGCCTTGGCGATCGCTGCGGGCTTCGCTGCGGGCGTGGTGGCCTTCGGCGAGGCAGGCGCGGGCGGCGTGGCTGGGACGGCGGCGGCCGGCGGCTGGGTCGGGATTGCGGGCCGCAACGTCGGCGCCGGGGCGGCCGGAGCGAGCGGCGCAGGCGGGCTCACCACTACGGCGGGCGGCGGCGCGGCCCCGGCGCGGGCCAGCGGCTGCTCAGGCGGGGGCGTGAACTGCGGCGCCGCGGCGGCGGGCGCATGGCCGCCCTCGGTCTTGTAGATCTGCAGGCCCGCGGCCGGGTCCTGCGGCTGCGCCTCGGCGGGCGGCGGGGCCTTGATGGCGGCGACCGGCTGCCCCACGGCCTGCGGCGGCTGACCCGCCTGGCGCACGCCGCTGCGGTAGAACATGAAGATCGCCACGCCCAGTCCCGCCAGCACGAGAACCGAGATGATCAAGGTTACCGGCAGCGGGCGGCTCCCGCGCACTGGCTGGCGGGCGTCGAACGAGAGCGGCGCATCGGTGGGAGGCGCATAGGCGCCGCGGTCATGGTCGGACATCGAAGGCTCCCAGAAGGCGCGGCGGGTTCACCGAATCGCGCGCCTGACGGGGCAGTCTAGACCTTCCCGGCGCACGCCAACCGGCGGCGCAGGCATTTTCTGTGGGCGATCTTAGCGAGGGAACGCGGCGCCGGGACGCACCTCTGCGTGGAGCTAGTGCAGCAGGTCGAGGTGGAAGAGCTTGCGGTGCTCCTCGATCGCGTAGCGGTCAGTCATGCCGGCGATATAGTCGCAGACCACCCTCGCCTGCCCAGCTCCGTCGCGGCCCTGGGTGCGGGCGTACCACTCGGCCGGCAGCACGTCGGGCTCAGCCAGGAACAGCTGGAACATCTCGCCCAGCATGCGCCGCGCCTGGCTGCGCGTGCGGTTGACCTTCCAATGGCGGTACATCCGCTCCATCAGGAAGGCCCTGAGCGCGGAGAGGTCCTCGACCATGTCGCGGGAGAAGGCGACCAGCGCGGCCTCCAGCATCCGCACGTCCTCGGGCGAGCCCACCTTGAATTCCGCCGCGCGCCGCCGGGTCTCGGCCAGCACGTCCTCGACCATAGCGCCGATCATCCGCCTCACCGCCTCCAGCCGCAGGATGCCAGGATCGCACTTCGGGTAGTCGCGGCCGGCGCTCGCCACGTGGGGGCCGATCAGCGGCACGTCGCGGAGCTCGTCGAGGCCGAACAGTCCCGCCTGCACGCCGTCGTCAACGTCGTGGTTGTTGTAGGCGATATCGTCGGCGAGCGCGGCGACCTGCGCCTCGGCCGACGCCCAGGTGGAAAGCCGCAGGTCGTAGTCGGCGTCGAACTCCGCGATGGCGCTCCACGAGGGGCGCTCCAGCTTGTCGATCACCGGGCCGTTGTGCTTGATCACGCCCTCCAGCGTCTCCCACGTCAGGTTCAGCCCGTCGAAGCGGGGATAGCGGCGCTCCAGCTTGGTGACCACCCGGAAGGTCTGCACGTTGTGGTCGAAGCCGCCGTAAGGCCGCATCTGCACCTGCAGCTCGTCCTCTCCGGCATGGCCGAACGGCGGATGGCCGAGGTCGTGGGCCAGCGCGATGGTTTCGGCGAGGTCGGCGTCGAGACCGAGCGCGGTCGCCAGCGAGCGCGCGATCTGGGCCACCTCCAGCGAATGGGTCAGGCGTGTGCGGAAGTGGTCTCCCTCATGGGCCACGAAGACCTGGGTCTTCTCCTTCAGCCTCCGGAAAGCTGTAGAGTGGATGATCCGGTCGCGGTCGCGCGCGAAGGGGGTCCGGGTCCGGCTCTCGGGCTCTGCGACCTTGCGGCCGCGCGACGCGGCGGGGTTCTCGGCATAAGGAGCGCGGTCGGGAATGCTTGCGGCCATCAAGTCCATCGATCCGAAGGCCTCTTGGTCGAAGCCGCTGGCGACCTCATATAGTCCACAGCTTTCAAATGGCTAACCTTGCGATGACCACACCCGACCTGACCCTCAGCCCGGCGGCGGCCCAAAGGATCCGCGCCATCGGGGCTGCCGAAGGCCGCCCGATCATGCTGCGGGTGGCGGTGGAAGGCGGCGGCTGCTCGGGGTTCCAGTACCAGTTCGACCTGGTGGACGCGGCTCGGCCCGACGACCTGAAGATCGAGCGTGACGGCGCGGCCGCCCTGGTCGATGAGATGTCGCTCGTGCTCCTGAAGGGTTCGGAGATCGATTTCGTGGACGAGCTCGCCGGCGCGGAGTTCAAGGTCAGGAACCCCAACGCCAAGTCCAGCTGCGGCTGCGGCGTCAGTTTCTCCATCTAGCGCATAGATCACGGGAAAAGGGGCCGGCGACGTCGGTCGCGCGGCCCCTCCGTTCGCCCCCGAATACGCGGGGCGAAGACCCGGCAGGGCGGTACTGCGCCAAGCCGTCCTGGGCGACCGCGCACAGGGCTCCTGCGCTGTCGAGACGGAGAGTCATCCCCAGGCGGTCGGGCCGGAACAGCCGAGGGGCCGAGTTCCCGCCCGCCACAGTGAAGTAGTGGCATAATATTTTCATAAGAAAATTGATTTCTCCTGCCGGGCGAGTGGCGACGACGCCTCCGACGCTCCGCTTTCAGCCGCCGTCGCGGTGGCCTACCCTCCGGCCAGGATCCTTGGGGGGACACCGCATGAGGCTCTTCAGACCCGTTGCCGCCCTCGCGTTGACCGCCGCGCTCGCAGCAACTCCGGCCATGGCGCAGACCTTCGACGGAGATTGGGCCGGTTCGCTCACGGCGAACGGTAAGACCTTGAACCTGCAGTTGCACATCAAGACGGATGCCAACGGCTCGACCGCGGCGCTCGACGCCGTGGAGCAGGGCGTCACCATCCCGGCCAGCGCTGTGAAGACCGAGGGCCGCCAGCTCAGCATCCTTTTCCTGTCCGCCGGCGGCGAGCTGACCGGCAAGCTCTCGCCGGATGGGACCCAGATCGTCGGTTCCTGGAATCAGGGAGCCGACCTCCCCCTGACGCTGACGAAGAAGCCGGCTAAGTAGGCCGAATGCGCATCGCCACCTGGAACGTCAATTCCGTCAACGCCCGGCTGGAGACCGTGCTGAAGTGGTTCGAGGCCGCCCAGCCCGACGTCGCCTGCCTGCAGGAGATCAAGTGCGTCGACGAGAAGTTCCCAACCGAACCCTTTGAACGGCTTGGCTATAATCTCGCAGTGCACGGCCAGAAGAGCTACAACGGCGTGGCCCTGCTTTCGAAGACGCCGTTGGAGGACGTCCGCCGCGGGCTGCCGGAGCCCGGCGAGGAGGAGCAGTCGCGCTACCTCGAGGCCGTCGTCTCCGGCCCGACGCCGGTGAGGGTCGCGTCGATCTACCTGCCCAATGGCAACCCGGTCGCCACCGACAAGTTCGGCTACAAGCTGGACTGGATGGGCCGTCTGACCCGCCACGCCCAGGACCTGCTCGCACTGGAAGAGCCGCTGGTGCTGACCGGCGACTTCAACGTCATCCCGGAGCCGCGCGACGCGGAGTTCCCTGCCAACTGGGAGAGCGACGCTCTCTTCCAGCCGGAAAGCCGCCGGGCGTTCCGAGCGCTGAAGTGGCTGGGCCTGACGGACGCCTATCTGGAGGCCGACGGCGCACCGGGCGCCTATACGTTTTGGGACTACCAGGCCGGCGCATGGCAGCGAAACAACGGCATCCGCATCGACCACGCCCTGCTCTCGGCGCAGGCCGCCGACGCGCTCGCCGGCGTCTCCATCCACCGCGACGTCCGCACCTGGGACAAGCCGTCGGACCACGTGCCCCTGGTGGTCGAGCTCGACCTTTGAGCGGTCCGCTCGGCGACGGCTACCACGACGTTCCCGACGGCAAGGTCGCCGCGGTCGTCACGCACCTGCAGATGTTCGAGAAGCCGCCGCTCAGGCCTGAGGCGCCCGACTCCGCGTGGACGCTCACGCGGCTGCAGGACCCGTCCCCCGCAGACTACCTCGCCCTCTACCGCGCCGTGGGCGAGGACTGGCTGTGGTTCTCGCGAATCTTCATGGCGGAGGACGAACTGCGGGCCGCGATCGGCGACCCCAAGGTCGAGGTCCACCGGCTGGAGGCGCCCGGCGGCAACCTGGGCATCCTGGAGCTGGACTTCCGCCAGCCCGGCGAGTGCGAGCTCGCCTATTTCGGCGTCTCGGCGGGACTGATCGGCGGCGGCGCGGCCCGCTGGATGATGAACCGCGCCATCGAGCGCGCCTGGTCCCAGCCGATCGGTCGCTTCTGGGTGCACACCTGCACGCTGGACCACCCGGGCGCGCCGGCCTTCTACATCCGCTCGGGCTTCACGCCCTTCCGCCGGCAGGTGGAGATCGCCGACGATCCTCGGCTGGTCGGCAAGTCACCGGTGACGAGCGCCGCTCACGTTCCCTTGATCGGACCCTGATCAGGCCAGCTTGGCCGCATTTCCGCCCGGATGCGCCGCAAGCTCGGCGGTGGCGCGGGGGCGTCACGGCAGAGATCGAATGCGCATCCTCCTCCTGTCTCTCTTCCTGGCCGGAATGGCCGGAGCCGCCCTGGCGCAGGACAGCGCCGGCGACGCATCAGCGGCATCCGCCGCAGCGTCCCAGGCCGCCGGCCTGCTCGCAGCCTCGGGGATCAAGACGGCCGTCGGGGTCTCGGCGATCCCGACCAGCGTGGCGGCAGGCGCGCTCAGCGCCGGTGGCGCAATCTCCACGGCCGCCGGCGTCAATGCCTCCCAGGCCGCCACGGCCTCGGCGAACGCCAGCCTGAAGGTAGACGACGAGGTCATCATCGCGCCGGATCCCGCGCCGCGCGTTCCCTACCACGCCCAGCCGCCGGCCGCGGCCCGCAAGTGATCCGTCCTGCAATCCTTGGCCTCGCGGCAGCCGTGGCGTTCGCCGCGCTGCCCGCCGCCGCCCAGGACAGCTCGGCCCAGGCCGTCGCCGCCCACTTCACCGCGCCGGAAGCGGCCGGCTTCTCCAAGCAGATCGAGCGCGACCTCGCCGGGCGTGGGGCCCAGGTCGCCCTGGTGTTCCGCACCGGGCGGCCACGCTCGCAGCTGCCGGACGGCATCCGCTATACTCACGGCGCCTTCTGGGTGCACCGGGAGATCGCCACAGCCGATGGCCGCCAACTCTCTGGCTACGCGGTCTACAACCTCTACGCCGGCGACGGGCGCAACTGGCCCAAGGCGCAGTCGCGACTGGTTCAAGACTACCCGTTCGACTTCGTCCGCGGCTCCTACGTCGACGACGTGGCGGTGATCGTCCCCTCGCCGGAGATGCAGCGCCGCATCCTGGCGGTGATCGATTCGCCCGCTTACGAGCGGCTGCACAATCCCGCCTACTCCCTGGTCGCCAATCCCTGGGCCGCGCGTTACCAGAACTGCACCAACTTCATGCTGGACGTCGTGGGGGCGGCCGCCTGGCAAACCGACGACGCCGGACGGATCACCGCAGACCTGAAGGCCCACTACCAACCCACCGTGGTGAAGGCGGGACCGCTGATGCGGCTCTTCGGGCCGATCGCCGACAGCCGGCTGCGGACCGACGACCAGCACGGCCCGATCCGCACGGCGACCTACGAATCCGTTGCGGCGTTCATGGACCGCAACGGCCTGTTGGAGGCGGCCTACCCGCTGAATTTCCAACGTCCGTAAGCCGGCGGGGGAAACCCGCGGTCTCCAAGGCGTTTGGGCAGACTCAGCCTTAGCGGCTAGCCTGAGCGACATGGACGAGATCACCCGTCTCCTCGCCCTCCTGGGCATCGCCGGCGTGCTGGTCACCGTGCTGGCCGGAATCGGACGCTGGTACAACGACGAGGGCCGGCGCGTGCGTCGCGGCCTGAAGGTCGTTCTGGGTGGCGACGCGCATGGCTTCCTGGTGGCGCGCGGCCGCGGGCGCGGGATCGGCTTCAACTTCACCTCGAACCGGGTGGCGGTCGCCTGGGACTGCGGGGCCTGGGGTCTGCTCTACTCGCTCGACGAGCTCGACGGCGCCGAGGCGATCGTCGACGGCCAGGTGGTGGGACGCGCCCGACGGGGCGAGGCGCGCCGCGCGCTGGACATCCTGGGGGGCGCCGAGCAGCGGGTAGCGATCCGGTTCCTTTTCGACGACGCCGCGAACCCCGATTTCGTGCTCGACCTTTGGCTGCCGGAGGACGCGGATCGACGCGACGAGCTACCGCCGGATGAAGCGATCGCCGAAGTCAACCGCTGGCTCGCGCGTATCGAGGTGCTGTTGAAGCGTCCGGGTCAGCGCCGCCGCCCAGCGCCGGCCGTGACGCCCGCCTCCGCCGCGCCCGCCGATTCCGTAACCGAACCCGAGGCCGAGGCGCCGCCGCGCTTCTTCGCCCCCGACGACGCGCGCGATGAGCTTATCTCCCAGGAAGACGACGTCGACGACGAAGACGCGGCATAACTTGACAACGTAAATCGATAGTTCGACTGTCGGCGGAGGGAGGAACTCTCGATGACGAGCCTCGTCGCTGCGGCGGCCTTCTTCCTGGCCATCCACCTGCTGGTCTCCGGCACCCGTGTCCGCGACGCGCTGACCGGGCGGATCGGTGTCGGGCCCTACATGGGGCTGTTCTCGCTGTCTTCGGTGGCGGGCCTGGTCTGGCTTGGCCTGGCCTTCGTGCAGGCCCGGGCCGCGCCGGAAAACGGCGCCTATTGGGCGGTGACGCCCGCCACCCGCTATGTGCAGATCGCCCTGCAGCTCCTCGCCCTGCTGCTGATCGTGCCCGGCCTGACCACGCGCAATCCCACCAGCGTTCGCCAGGAAAGCGCCCTGGATCGACCTGACGTGGTCAGCGGCATGGTGCGGATCACGCGCCACCCATTCCTGTGGGGCGTCGCCATCTGGGCGCTGGGCCACCTCTTGGTGAACGGCGACGCAGCCTCGATCCCGCTGTTCGGCTCGCTGCTCGCGCTCGCCTTGTTCGGCACGGCCAGCATCGACGCCAAGCGCCGCCGCGCGCTCGGCGGCAAGTGGGACGCCTTCGCGGCCCAGACCTCCAACGTCCCGTTCGCCGCCATAGCCGCAGGCCGGCAGCGGCTCACCCTCGGCGAGATCGGCTGGTGGCGGATCGCGCTCGCGGTCCTCGTGTGGGCCGCGCTCCTCTGGGCCCACCCCTATCTGTTCGGCGTCAGGGCGCTCCCCTAGCTGAGCGCGAAATCCATCGCCGCCTGGCAGTGGACGATGGCGGTGTCGACCGACGGCGTGTCGAAGTCCTCCGGCGCCATCAGCAAGCCGATCTCGGTGCAGCCGAAGATCACCCCGTCGCAGCCCGCCGAGCGGGCCTTGGCGTACATCGCCTTGACCGCGGCCTTGGACGCCGGCCGGATGTCGCCGATCACCAGCTCCTCGAAGATGATCGCCTGCAACCGGTCGCGATCGGTCTGGTCAGGCGTGCTGGCCTCGATCCCGTGGGCGGCGAGCCGGTCGCGATAGAAAGGCTTCTCCATCGTGTAGCGGGTGGCGAGCAGCAGGGGCCGCTTGACGCCACTCGCCTTCAGCGCCTCGGCGGTCGCGTCGCCGATGTGGATCACCGGGCAGCCCACCGCCGCGGCGACTTGGTCGTAGTTCAGGTGCATGGTGTTGGCGCAGATCAGGATGGCCTCCGCGCCCGCCGCCTCCAGCGCTTGGGCGTGGCGCGCGAGGATCGCGCCGGTGGCGTCCCAGTCGTCCTTCGCCTGCAACTCGGCGATCGGCGCGAAGTCCACCGAGCGCAGTACGATCTCGGCCGAATGGATGCCGCCCAGACGCTCGCGGGCCAGCCGGTTCAGCGTCTGGTAGTAGACCGTGGTGCTCTCGGCGCTCATGCCGCCAAGCAGGCCCAGGGTTCTCATGCCGCCCCCTCGCCTGCCCGCGCAGGCGTCTTAAATGTCCGCGTAGACGTGCCGCTCGGCCGCCGCGCCCGGGTGGGTCACCGCTCCCAGATGGGCCGGCCCCACGGCCTGCGCAAACTTCCAGAGCGCGCCGGAGCCGTAGAACGACGGACGGGGCTCCTCGTGCGACAATTGGTGAGCCCGGTGCTCCAGCTCCACGGGATCGACTTCGAGTTCGATGGTGCCGGCGTCGGCGTCGATCGCGATGATGTCGCCGTCCTTGATCAGCGCGATCGGCCCGCCGTCCGCCGCCTCGGGCCCCACATGGCCGACGCAGAGGCCCCGAGTCGCGCCGGAGAACCGGCCATCGGTGATCAGGGCGACCTTCTCGCTGATCCCCTGGCCGAAGATCGCCGCGGTCGTCGACAGCATCTCGCGCATGCCGGGGCCGCCCTTTGGCCCTTCATAGCGGATCACCAGAACGTCGCCTTCCTCATAGTTGCGCGCCTCGACGGCGGCGAAGCAGGCCTCCTCGCCGTCGAATACGCGCGCCGGCCCGCGGTGCTTGGTGTGCTTCGAGCCCGCCACCTTGACGATCGCCCCGTCGGGAGCCAGCGAGCCCCAGAGACCGAC
Source organism: Phenylobacterium sp. (assembly GCA_045802455.1). Lineage (GTDB taxonomy): Bacteria > Pseudomonadota > Alphaproteobacteria > Caulobacterales > Caulobacteraceae > Phenylobacterium. The sequence goes on from JBJMQX010000149.1 coordinate 30,365, forward strand.
CACGCCGCCGGTCGGCGACAGCGGGTTGGAGACCGGCCGGATAACGTCTTGCTCGCCGTTCCAGACCACGTCCTTCAGGTTCTCGGCCATCGTCTTGCCAGTTACTGTCATGCAGTCGCCGTGGATCAGGCCGGCGTCCAGCAGGGTCTTCAGCAGCATCGGCATGCCGCCGGCCTCGCCCATCTTCTTGGCGGGATAGCGCCCGCCCGGCATCAGGTCGGCGAGGTAGGGCGTCTTCTTCATGATCTCGGCGACGTCGCGCAGAGTGAAACGGATCCCCGCTTCGTGCGCCATGGCCGGCAGGTGCAGTCCGCCGTTCGTGGAGCCGCCGGTCGCGGCCACCACCACCGCGGCGTTCTCGAACGCCTCGCGGGTGCAGATGTCGCGCGGGCGGATGTTGGCCTCGACGAGCCGCATGACGGCTTCGCCGGAAGCCCTGGCGTATTCGTCGCGGTCCAGGTAGGCGGCCGGCAGCGCCGAGGAGAGCGGCAGCGCCAGCCCGATCGCCTCCGACACGCAGGCCATGGTGTTGGCTGTGTACTGGCCGCCGCAGGCTCCGTCGCCGGGACAGGCGTGCTGCTCCAGGTCGCAGAGGTCGTCCAGGCTGAGCTTGCCGGCCGAATGCTGGCCCACGGCCTCGAAGATGTCCTGCACGGTCACGTCGCGGCCTTGCCAGCGGCCCGGCAGGATCGAGCCGCCGTACATGAAGACGCTGGGCACGTTGAGCCGCAGCATGGCCATCATCATGCCCGGCAGGGATTTGTCGCACCCGGCGACGCCGACCAGGGCGTCATAGGCGTGGCCGCGCACGGTGAGCTCGACCGAATCGGCGATGACCTCGCGGCTGACCAGCGACGAGCGCATGCCTTCGTGGCCCATGGCGATGCCGTCGGTGACGGTGATGGTGCAGAACTCGCGCGGCGTTCCGCCGGCCGCCTTCACACCCTCCGAGGCGGCGTGGGCCTGGCGCATCAGCGCGGTGTTGCAGGGCGCCGCCTCGTTCCAGCACGAGACCACGCCGACGAACGGCAGGGCGATCTCGCGGCTGCCGAGGCCCATGGCGTAGTAGTACGAGCGGTGCGGAGCGCGCGACGGCCCCTCCGTCGTGTGCCGGCTGGGCAGCCTCGCCTTGTCCCAGCTTCCATCGGGCCTGCGGTGCATCGGAATGGCCTCCTTTCCCGCCCCTCCTTAGGCGGGGCGCAGCGGTTGGGGAAGGCTTGCCTGGGAGTCCCGCCGAATCACGCGCGCCGCTCTACCGCAAGCTGCAGGCCATAGACCTGGGCGAGCACGATGGGCTTGCGGGCAGTTCGCGCGCCGTCGCCTTCGTATGTTTCAGAACAATGGTTTTGCAGGATATTTCTAGATCTCCGAATATCTGGTACGCGACCATTGCAAGGTTTCGTGCTGCAGCCCAGCACGGAGTCGCAGGCCCTGAGCGGTAGTTTTCGCCCATAGGTAAAGTCGCGCGGCGGTTCGCGCAGGCAGTGGCTTCCGGCTGCTCAGAATGCACGGCAGTCAAAACTGTGTCCCTAAAGACAACACGGTTGCGCCGTTGTTGGTTATCAGTGATCAGTTATCAACCGTGACATTGACGCCCCCAACCCGCTGCTTCAGCTTCCGGCCCAAGCGCAGCCAATAGCGCCACAAGCTCATGCTGCAGGGAGGCGGCCAATATGCATTGGAAACACGCTCTTATGGCGTCCAGCGCGGTGCTGGCCGCATGCTTGGGCGCGACGGCGGCCGACGCTCAGTCGCGCCAGGCGACCACGGCGGCCGCGGCCGCTGCATCCACCAACACCATCGAAGAGCTGGTGGTCACCGCCGAAAAGCGGGCCCAGAGCCTGCAGGACGTGCCGGTGGCCGTGTCGGCCTTCACGTCCGAGCGGCGCGACCTCATCGGCATCAACACGATTGCCGACATGACGAACTTCACGCCCGGTCTCGAGTACAACCAGGGCAATGACCGCAACACGCTGCGCGGCGTCGGCCGACTGACCAACGTGCACGCGGCCGACATCAGCGTGGCGCAGTACTCCGATGGCATCTACACCTCCTCCACCGTCGAGGCCGGCAAGACGCCCCTGTTCTCAGACCGCGTCGAGGTGCTGCGCGGCCCGCAGGGCACCCTCTACGGCCGCAACTCGATCGGCGGCGCCATCAACATCATCTCCAAGCGCCCGACCGAGGACCCGTATGCTGAGGTCCGAGCCCAATACCAGAACTTCAACCACTTCATCGTGGAAGCGGCCACCTCGGGCCCGACCGGCATCAACGGCGTCCAGTTCCGCTTCGCGGCGAACTGGGAAAAGCAGACCGAGGGCTGGTTCCACAACGTCGTGCCCGGTGGGCGTGACGAAGGCGGCATCATCGACCAGCAGTATGTGGAAGGTCAGCTGAAGTTCCACTTCAACGAAAACTTCGAGGGCTGGGCCAAGCTCGCCTGGGCGCAGTGGCACAATGACGGCGGCGGACCCGGGCAGCGGAGCTACTGGACGCCCTTCCCGTTCGCCACCTACGAGTCAAACAGCCCTGGCTTCTATGTAAACACGGGCTACGCCTGCCGCGCCGGCACCGGCGTCAGCAACATCGTCACGATCGGGGGCGTCCCGCTTGCCCAGGCCTGCAACAACCCGGCGGTCAACGATGCGCGCAAGTTCTCGTCGACGACCAACGCCGAATCCAACCTGGTGGCGACGTGGATCTTCTCGAGCGAGTGGATCTACCACTTCTCCGGAATGGACCTGAAATATACCGCGGGCGGCACGCATTATAACTACACCGCCGTGCTTCCGTCGAACGGCGGCGGACCGGGGGACCAGCCCGGGATCTCGGCGTTCAACGTTCCCAACCTGGTTGCGGGCGGGTCGACACTGATCCTGCCCCGAGAAGTCTCCGAATACCGCGAAGCGCTGAGCTGGATCAGCCACGAGCTCAACCTGGCTTCCAGTGACAACGGACCGCTGCAATGGATCGCGGGCCTGTACTACTACACCGAGAACTACGTCCAGCCGACGGCGGGAACGCTTCTCGACCAGCCGCAGATCAACGGCACCGGCGCTCCGTTCCTGACCAACGCCGTCTGCGGCTTCACCGGCGGCGTCTGCCCCGGACTCGTCCCGGGCCTGCCCACCGCCTTCCGGATCGGCAGCGGTCGCTTCTACGATGACCGTCCCGACATCGACACGAAGAGCGAGGCGGCCTACGGCCAGATCGACTGGAAGTTCGCCGACACCTGGAAGGCGACGCTCGGCCTACGCTACACCTACGACAAGAAGAGCGGCACCGAGGACGGCCGACTGCTCTGCTTCGCCGTGGCAGGCTGCAGCGGCGGCTTCGGGCCGGAAGTCCTCGGCGGCTTCCTCATTGACCTTACTCAACTTCCTTCAGTGACAAGCAACCTCCTTCCGGGGCCCTTGCCGAAGGGTGTCGCCTCGCTCACGACCATCGACCCGGCCACGGGCTTTGCGCATCGAAAGTATGACGACCACTGGTCAGCCACGACCGGAACCGCGGGCATCCAATGGGATCCTGATGCGGACACCATGGCCTACTTCCGCTACAGCCGCGGCTACAAGGCGGGCGGCTTCAATGTCGGCAACGGTTCCTTCTTCAACGCCGTGCCGGAAACCAATCCGGAGCACGTAAACGCCTACGAGATCGGGCTGAAGAAGGACTTCGGCCATACGTTCCAGGCCAACACGGCGATCTTCTACTACGACTACTCGAACGCCCAGGTGCCGATCACCGTCGTCAACACAAGCGGCAGCGTCGGCCCGTCCCAAGGCGTGTTCTTCAACGTGCCGAAGTCAGTGTCACAGGGCTTCGAACTTGAGACGATCTGGCAGCCGATCGAACACCTGCAGATCCTGGCCAACTACTCCTACCTGGACGCGCACGTGAGGCACGCGACCGGCGTCGTCGATCCGGCCGACCCCGCCGCGTTGCAGCCCGGCGCCAAGCCCAGCTCGGCGGGCGGGGCCTGCGCCGCGAACCCGACCGGGTCCTGCGACGTGTTCACCGGCCTGATCCAGCGCGGCCAGGATATCTCGGGCGCGAACCTGCCGAATGCGCCGAAGAACAAGGTGGCGATCAACGCCAACTACACCTTCGTCCTCGACTCGGGCTCGGTGACCGGCAGCGCCACCTACGTCTGGCGTGACAAGCAGTACGGCTCGATCTTCAACCGCCCGTACTACCAGGCTCCGTCCTGGGATCAGGTCGATCTGCGGCTCACCTATAAGGACAAGGCCAACAAGTACACGGTCATCGCCTGGGTGAAGAACGTCTTCGATGACATCGGCTACGAGGGCGGCGCGACGGCAGGGCGCCGGGCGGGCTTCGTGCCCGCCTACACGCTGGGCCAGGCCGGCATCGGTCCGGTTCCTGTGATCCAGGGCATTGCGTCGACCTATACGATCACGCCGCCCCGGACTTACGGCATCGAGTTGCAGTACCGCTTCTTCTAGAACGGCTCCGGGCCAAGGCAGGGCGCTCCACCGCAAGGTGGGGCGCTTTTGTCGTTCCGGGCTCACGGGACACGTGTCCTTCAACACGGTCGCCGTATCGAAGGCGCCGGGCTAAGCGTTGTCCCATGTCCAAGTCCCCGATCTCACCGCGCGAACGGCCGAGAACCATCGCCGAAGCTCTGGAAGCCGCCGCCGCGGCGCTGCGGACTGGCCGCGGGGACGAGGCGGAGCGCCTGGCCGCCTATGTCCTGAAATCGAGCCGCGGCAGCGTACCGGCCGCCCGCATGCTGGGACAGGCGCTGCTGATCCAGGATCGCCCGGAGGAGGCCGTCGCTCCACTGGAAAGGGCCGCCCGCGGGACCGACGACCCCGAAACCGAGACCCTGCTGGCGCGCGCCTTGAGCAGGGCCGGACGGATCGCTGACGCCATCGCTCGTCTGGAGCGGGCGACGGCGCGACGGCCGCCTTTTCCGCTGGCGTTCCTGGAGCTGGGGCACGTCCTGCGCGAGGCCGGCCGCACGAACGAGGCGATCGAGGTCCTGGACACCGGCCTCAGACTTACGCCCGACGCCGCCGTCCTGCGGATCGGCCTGGCCTATGCCCATCTCGACCGGAACGACCGGGCCAAGGCGCGGGCACTATTCTCAGAGGTGCATTCCGCCGCGCCGCAGCGCTATGACGCCCGGATCGGCCTGGCTCGGGTGATGGTGGCCGACGGCGAATACAGGGCAGCCGCCGAGCTCTTTCGCCAGGCGCTTGAGATGCGGCCGGAAGACGGACCCACGCGGATCGCTCTCGCCCGATGCCTGCTGGAAACCGGAGACCGAGCGGGCGGCGAGGCCGTGCTGCGCGCGGCTACCCGCGGTGGCTCGCAGCTGGCGCTCGACGCCATCACCACGCTCGCCGCCACGCCGCACGGCCGGGTGTTCCTCCGGCCGAGCGCGGCGGCGAGCTTCCTGCGCCGGCCCTGAGCGACTCAGGCGCGGAACTGCTTACGGTAGACGCCCCGCTCCCGCCGAATTGCGCCCAGCAGGTCGTGGGTCCGCTGCGTATCGCTGTCGGTGAAGGCCGCCGTCCGGGCGGTCCAGGCCTCCCGCCGCACGGGAATGCACTGCGCGACAGGCGTACCCTTCGGCAGCACCCCGCTAAACTCGGGGTCGTTCCACCGCGCCGGGAAGTTGATCCAGGCATCGTGATAGCTGTCGCAGTCCACCAGGCCGGTGAGGGTCGTGAAGGGCAGATCGAAGCGGTTGAGGGGATGCGTGAATAGAAGCGCGTAGCCCTCGGGCGCCTCGATCGTCCAGAGATTGTGGAACTTGATCAGGACCTGGTCCGCGTCGAACAGCGGCGTGCCGGCGACCTGGCCGGGATCGTGGAAGCCGATCGGGGAACGCGGGAAGCCGACGCTGCCGCCGGGCGGAAGGTCGTCATCCCAGGTGAATTCACCGTCCTCGACCCGCACATCGCAGATCAGCGGGATCAGGAAGCCGCTGGTCATCGCGTCGATGAAGGGGGGGCATCGCTTGACGGTGTCGTCCTCGCCCGACAGCGCCGCGGGAGGCGCCTGCGTCGGCATCGCCTTGAACCAGCCGGGCACGCCCTGCGTCGCCGGCACGGGCGGCGGCAGGAGACCCTCAAGCTCCTTGGGACATCGGAACGTCAGGGTCATCGTCAGGTCTTCCTGGGACATCGTCCGCTCGTCATCCGTTTCTGTGGTCTGCATCACTCGGGCGTCCGGCAGACCGCCTCCAGCCGGACCAGCAACTCGGCCCATGCGCCATCGGCCGCCGGGCCCCAGGCTTCGCCCAACAGCTCGCGGCAGGTTTCCGCAAGGATCGGGAAGAACCGGGCGAACGCCTCCGGCGGCACGCCCACGCCCTCGTGGTTGACCCGCTCGGCGGCGATCAGATTGGCGGCATAGGCGCCCCGCCCTTCCAAGTCGAGGATGCACTGGAAAGCCACCGCCAACATCTCGCCGCGCACCGCTCCGCTGGTGTCGCGCACGAAGAGGGCTTCGGTCTCGGGGAATTCCTGGAACAGCCGCGCATAGACGTACGGCGCCGGATCACCAACTTTCTCGGCGAGCGCTTCCAGCGTCGCTTCCACGAGTTGGGCGTTCGTCGTCATGCCTCTCCCTTGCGGCGGACTTTCGCCTTGCGCTGTCCGCCTGCCTATAGTCGCCGCAACGACAGGGAGGGAACCTTGGATTTCCACGACATCGTCTATGTGGCGAACGACGGCATCGCGTCGATCACGCTGAACAGGCCGGGCTACCGCAACGCCCAGAGCTACCGAATGCTGGACGAGATCGACTCCGCCTTCGATCTGGCGCGCGCCGACGAGGCGGTCCGGGTGGTCGTGTTGCGCGGCGCGGGCGGCGTCTTCTCCACCGGCCACGACCTGGGCACGCCGGAGGGATTGGAATACCGCCAGGCGCTCGGCGCAAAGCCCGGGATCCAGACCTACGACCAGTTCAAGAAATACAATCTCGACCTGCTGCTCAAATGGCGGAACTTCCCCAAGCCCACGGTGGCGATGGTCGAGGGCTATTGCATCTACGCCGGTTGGATGCTGGCCGCCTGCATGGACGTGATCTTCGCGGCCGAGGATGCCGCCTTCCTGGGCGGTTTCGTCGAGTACAACTCGATCCCGTGGGACATCGGCGTCCGGCGCGCCAAGGAGCTCGTCTTCGAGAGCCGCTTCATCTCGGCGGCCGAAGCCGCCCAGTACGGCTTCGTCAACCGCGTGCTGCCGAAGGACGCTTTCGAGCGCGAGACCATGGCCTGGGCGCGGCGGGTGGCGGAAAACAGCCCCGAGGCGCTGCGCATGGCGAAGGTCCAGATGAACAAGGCGCAGGACGCCCAGGGATTCAGCCAGGCGCTCGAGGACTCGCTCGGCGACTACTGTGCGATGATGTGGATGCCGGGCTCGGAGATGCGCATGGAGGGCCAGCGCCGGCTGCTCACCGTCGACCTCGCGGTGCGCGGCCGCCGCGGCGAACGCTTCGGCCTCGCCCCGCAGAACGCTTCCTAGAGGGCCGCCTCGATGGCGGCGGTGACCTCCTCGTCCTGCGGATCGGTGCGCGGGCCAAAGGCGCGGATCGCCTCGCCATCTTTGCCCAGCAGGATCTTGTGGAAATTCCAGACCGGCACGGCCGGCTCGCCGAGCTGGGCTTCCGCCCACTTGTAGAATGGGTGCGCGCTGTCGCCCTTCACCTCCACCTTGGCGGTCAGCGGGAAATCGACGGCGAACCGCGTCTCGCAGAAGTCCTTGATCTCGGCCTCGGTCCCCGGCTCCTGGCCCGCGAACTGGTTGCAGGGCACGCCAAGGACGACCAGGCCGCGGTCCCGATACTCGGAATAGAGCTTCTCCAGCCCGTCGTATTGCGGGGTCAGGCCGCACTTCGAAGCTGTGTTGACCACCAGCACCACCTTGTCCCGGAAGCTGGTCAGCGGCAGCGGCTGGCCGTCGATCGTGTCGAAAGCGAATTCGTGGGCGCTGGCGCTCATGGCGGCGTCTCCTGGCGGATGCTCGCACGCTAGCGGGAAGTCGTCGGCGGCTCCAGCGCCGAGCGCCTTGCTCGCACGTCGATATGTCCTTGGCGCGTCGGTGGGTGAGTTCGGCGCGCTTCCGTTACGGAACTCGAAACCACTGCCGAACGGACGGTATCGGAATTCCATCGTTCAGCGAACTTTGCTGTTGACGCCCGCCTCGACGCATAGCCACGCTTTTGGCCACGACGGCAAAAAAAACGCGCCGCGGGAAGCTGGGAGGATAGCCATGAACTTCAGATCACATCTGATGGTGAGCAGCGCGCTGCTCGCAAGCTTGGCCGCGGGCGCAGTCCACGCTCAGACCAGGCCGACCAACGCCGCGGCGGCCGCGACCACCAATACCATCGAAGAACTGGTCGTGACGGCCGAGAAGCGCGAGCAGAACCTGCAGGACATCCCGATCGCGATCTCCGCCTTTACCGACAAACAGCGGGACATCGTCGGGATCAACTCGATCCAGGACATGACCAACTTCACGCCCGGCCTGCAGTATTCGACCTCGACGGACAGGGTCTCGCTGCGCGGCCTGGGCCGCCTGACCAACGTTCTGTCGGCCGACGCCTCGGTCGCGAACTATGCCGACGGGGTCTACGAGACCTTCGCGGTGCGTGCCGGCGCCTCGACCCTGTTCACCGACCGGGTGGAGGTCCTGCGGGGCCCGCAAGGCACGCTCTACGGGCGCAACTCGATCGCCGGCGCGCTCAACATCATCTCGAAACGGCCGACCGAGGAATGGTACGGCGAGGCGCGCGTAGGTTACGCGAACTACGAACACAGCGACCTCGAGCTTGCTGTCTCCGGCCCGACGTTCGTCCCGGGCTGGACGTTCCGTCTCGCCGCCCAATGGGAAGATCAGGAAAAGGGCTGGATCAAGAACACCGTCCCCAACAAGGCCGACGAGGGCAACGTCCTCAACACCTTCTACATTGAAGGCCAGATCCAGGGGAAAATCGGCGACAAGATCGATATGTGGTCGAAGTTCGGCTACACATGGTGGAAGAACGGCGCAGGCGGCCCGGGCTCGCAATCCGGCGGCTGGACCCCGAACATCTATTCGGCGGACCCGGCGCATCCGAACCAGGTCCTGCCGGACATCAGCGCGACCAACCGCAACGGCGGCAACGGCTTCAACATCATCGAGTTTCCGCAATTCGCTACGGGCATCAATGCCGGCTTCGGCTGCAGCGGGCTGGCCACCAACGTGATCTCGGCGAATGGGCCGGGCATCGCCGGCTGCGTGAACGCCTCGCACTCCAGCCCGTGGCTGAAGAACACGCCGATATCCTATCAGGTGCGCCTGCCGAACGCCTACACGGTCGCCAGCCACTGGACCTATCACGCGCCCGGATTCGACGTGAAATACATCGTCGGCGGAGTCCGGTACTGGTATCATCTGACGGGTTCGGTCCCGGGGGGTTCCGCCGATTCGCCGATCACCCAGCTCACCGCAGGCGCCACCACCTTCTACCCGCAGGAAAGCTTCGACTATCAGGAGCGGAACGGCTTCATCAGCCACGAGCTCAACCTCGTCTCCACCAACGACAGCCCGCTGCAGTGGATCGTCGGCGCCTACTACTTCGACCAGAACTACACCCAGCCGGTCTCCACCGCGCAGGAGCCGGCTCAGAAACAATGGTTCAGTGTGCCGCCGTTCGGCGTCTGCCTGAGCGGCACTCAACCGAACGCCACCCCCGTGGGCTGCGCGACCGGCATCGGCCGCCGGTTCGACAACCGGCCCGCGGTCGAGGACATTTCCTACGCGACCTACGGCCAGGTCACCTACAAGGCGACGCCGGAACTGACCGTCACCGGCGGCCTGCGCTATTCACACGATGAAAAGCGCGGCACGGAGTCCGTGCGGCTGCTCTGCTTCGGCCTGCCCGCTTGCCTGAGCGGACTTCCGCCGGAGATCTTCGCCGCGCCGCTCGACCTGACCGGCGTCACGACCGTCGTGGCCGGCGGCACCGGCGTCGGCATCGACCAACTGCCGAAGGGCGTCACGGGGGGAACCAGCTACGATCCGGCCACCGGCTTCGCCTCGCGCCACTATGACGCGACTTGGTCGGCGGTGACCGGCACCGCCAAGGTCGACTGGCAACCCGACACCGACACCCTGCTCTATGGCAGCTACAGCCGGGGCTACCGCTCCGGCGGCTTCAATATCGGCATCTTCACGGTGCTGAGCTTCCTGCCCTGGTCGGACAAGGAGACGGTCGACGCCTTCGAAGTGGGCTTCAAGAAGAACTGGTCCTTCAACCTGCAGACCAATGTCGCGGTCTATCACTACAGCTACGACAATCTGCAAATCCCGATCACCGTGCTCCAGGGCGGCAGCGGCGCGATCGGCATCTCGACGTCGACCACCTCGTTCAAAAATATGCCGAAGTCACGCTCGCAGGGCTTCGAGCTCGAGACGATCTGGCAGCCGATCCCGGACCTGCAGCTGATCTTCAACTACTCGCTGATCGACGCCCAGATCCAGGAAGGACAGGCCATCGACCTTGTCGACCCAACCGCGGTGCAGCCCGGCGCCAAGCCGATCCACACCATCGCCCAATGCCAGGCCGGCGGGGCCGCGGTGGCGGGCGACTGTGCAATTGACGATCCGACCAACGGACTGCCCGGCGGCGGCTTCCAGCGCACCCAGAACCTTAAGGGCAACGACCTGCCGAACGCGCCCCGCAACAAGTTTGCGTTCGCCGCCAACTACACCTGGCACCTCGATGCGGGCTCGTTCACCGGCAACGTCTCCTACTCCTGGCGGGACAAGGCCTACGGCACGCTGTTCACGCGCTGGTACAGCGAGGCGCCATCCTGGGATCAGTGGGACGCCCGCTTCATCTGGACGTCGAAGGACAAGAAGTACGAGTTCATCGGCTATGTGAAGAACATCGCGGACAAGATCGGCTACGACCAGGGCGCCACCGCGACCCGCATCAACGGCGCGTTCTCGAACCTGCTCTACGGCCCCAATCCCGCGGGGCTGACCTGCAGCCCGATCCCGACCGGGGTCGGCAACCTCGCCGCCGGCCAGCTCGGCACGGTGAACTGCGTTCAGGGCATCGAGAAGACCTACTACACCACCCCGCCGCGGACGTTCGGCGTCGAGCTTCGGTACAAGTTCTTCTAGGCCCGTGCGCGGACTCCGGCGTCAGCCGGGGTCCGCCAGCGCCTGCTCCACGGCCAGCGCCAGATCGAGCGCCCGGATCGCTTCGTCTGCGGTCACGATCGGGCGCGGGGCCTCGCCGCGGACGGCGGCCAGGAAGCCCGCCACGCTCGCGCCCAGCGGATCACGGCCGGCCGGGGTCTCGGCATAGCCGGTGTTGAGCACGAAAGGCGTGGTGTTGCGGAACCGGCGCGCCACGAAGTCGATCTCGATCTCACCCGACGGATAGACGATCTTCATCGTCCGTTCGCGCGCCGCCGCCTGGCGGGAGACGTCGAACAGGGCGCTGAAGCCGTCCTCGAAGCTCACATCGCAGCGCGCGACGTCCCACACCCCATCCGCACTCAGCCGCCCCTCACCTTCCGCGGTCACGGGCTCGGCGGCCGAGATCGAGAGCGCCAGGTCGATGTCGTGCACCATCAGGTCCAGCACCGCCGAAACGTCGCGGCTGCGGTCGGACGGCGGTCCGTGGCGCATCGCCTCGAGCCTCAGCGGCTGTTCGGGAATGTCGAGCAGGCCCATGGCGCGGAACTGCACTCGTTCCTGGTGACCACAGGCGACGACCAGGCCCTTGGCGGCGGCCGCCGCGCGGACCCTCTCGCCATCGGCGACGCTGGTGGCGATGGGCTTCTCCACATAGACCGGCTTGCCGGCCGCGATCGCCGCCAGCGCCTGCTCGGCGTGGAAGGTCGCGGGCGAGGCCACCGTCACCACGTCCACCTCGGCCAGGAAGGCGTCGAAGTCATGGAAGGCGCGGCCGGCCAGCGGCACGGCGACGGCCGCAGCGCGCTCAGGATGCGGGTCGAACACGCCTGAGAGCACCACGCCGGGCAGGGTCGCGTACTGGCGCGCGTGATAGCCGCCGAACACGCCGGCCCCGATCACGCCGCCCCGCAGAGACTCAGCCATCCGTCGCTCCAAACCGCGCGCCGCGCCTAGCAGGTCATGGCTCTCGACGCCACCCGAGCGGCAAGCTAAACAGTTGTTTGAAACCCCGAAGGACCCGCCATGACCACTGTCCGCGAAATCCGCCTGAAGGGCCGCCCGTCCGGCCTGCCGACGCACGACAACTTCGAGATGGCGACGGTGGAGCTGGCCGCCCCTGGCGCGGGGGAGGTCCAGGTGAAGAACCTCTGGATGACGGTCGACCCCTACATGCGCGGACGCATGAACGACGTGAAGAGCTATGCCCCGCCCTTCCAGCTCGGCAAGGCGCTGGACGGCGGCGCCATCGGCGAGGTCACCGTCTCCAATGACCCGGCGCTGAAGCCGGGCGACCTCGTGCAGTCCGGCTTCGGATGGCGTGAAGGCTTCAATGCGCCGGCCGCAGCGCTGCAGAAGCTCGACTCCCGCGGTCTGCCTGTGCAGGCATTTCTGGGCGCGGCCGGCATGCCCGGCCTCACCGCGTATGCGGGCCTCCTGAAGATCGCGGCGCTGAAGGACGGCGACATCGTGTTCGTTTCCGGCGCGGCTGGAGCGGTGGGCTCGATGGTCGTGCAGATCGCCAAGGCCAAGGGCCACACGGTGATCGGCTCGGCCGGCGGCGCGGAGAAGGTCGCGTTCCTCAAGGAGATCGGTTGCGACCATGTGATCGACTACAAGGCGACGCCCGACCTGAACGCGGCCCTCGCCGCGGCCGCGCCGGACGGCATCGACGTCTATTTCGACAACGTCGGCGGCGCCCACCTCGAGGCGGCGCTCAACTCGGCGCGCCTCTTCGCCCGCTTCGCCATCTGCGGGATGATCTCGATCTACAACGCCACCAGGCCCGAGCCCGGCCCGTCGAACCTCGCCCAGTTGATCGGGCGCAACATCCGGATGGAGGGCTTCATCGTTTCCCACCACTTCTCGATGATGCCGCAGTTCCTGGGAGACCTCGCCAAGTGGGTCGCCGAGGGAAAGGTCACGTGGAAGGAGACGGTGTTCGAAGGCATCGACAACGCGCCCGACGCCTTCATCGGCCTCTTCAAGGGCGAGAACCTGGGCAAGATGCTGGTCAAGCTCGCCTAAGCGCATTGGCCGGGCTCGGGCCAGGCGCTAGAACCCCTCGACCGCCCGCCGGAGCCCCGCCAAGTGCCGCGCCTCTTCAGCGCCTATGTCATCGTCGACTGGAGCGCCAACTCGAAGCCGAAGACCGGCGCGGATTCCATCTGGATCGGCGTGCTGAAGCGCGACGTGCGATTCCGGATGGCGTTCGAGGCGTTCAACCCGGAGACGCGCGCCGCCGCCGAGAAGCAGCTCGGCGCGATCCTACAAGACCTGCGCAAGCGCTCGGAGCGGGCGCTGGTCGGCTTCGACTTCCCGCTGGGCTTCCCGCGCGGCTTCGCCGAGGCCATGAAGCTGCCGGGCGAGGCGCCTTGGCGCGCGGCCTGGGACCTCCTGGACAAGATGGTCACGGACAAGCCCAACAATGTGAGCAACCGCTTCAACGTGGGCGCCCAGATCAACCGCCGGCTGACCGGCGGCCCGTTCCCGTTCTGGGGCTGCCCGGCCAACGACGTCCAGACCACCCTGCAATCGAAGAAGATCCGGCCGCACGGGCCCGACGACCTGCCTGAATTCCGCCACGCCGAGGTCGCTGCCAAAGGTGCGTCGCCGATCTGGAAGCTGGCCTACATCGGCTCGGTCGGCAGCCAGGCGATCCTCGGCATGCCGCTGGTGCGCCGGCTGAAGCAGACCTATGGCGAGGCCGCCCGCGTCTGGCCCTTCGAGACCGGCTTCAGGCCGCTCGCCGAGGCCGACTTGCACGGCGTCGATTTCCTGATGGCCGAAGTCTATCCGTCGATGGTCAAGCCGCAGGGCGCGGTCGGCGAGGTCAAGGACCTGATGCAGGTCCGGACGCTTGCGGAATACTTCGCGCGGCTCGATGAGGCGAACAAGCTGGGCGAGCTCTTCGGCCCCGCCAAGGGCGCGCCTGCCGACGTGGTGCTGGACGCCGAGCGCGAGGAAGGCTGGATCCTGGGCGCGGGGCGCTAAAGCCGGCCGCGGCCCAGCCACCAGAACCGGGCAAGCAGCAGGCCGCCGGAGACGAAGCTGGAGATCACCACCGACCAGGTCATCCCCATGATGCCCATGTGCATCGGGATCGCCAGCCACCAGCCAAGCGGCATCATCAGCACGATGTAGCTGGTCAGGTGGGTGCCGGTGGGGAGCCAGACGTCGCCGCGGGCGCGCAGCGCCTGGGCGGTCACCACCTGCAGCGAGTCCGGCAGGTACATCAGGCACGAGAGCGCCAGCGCCGGTATCGCCATGGCCAGCGTCACGGGGTTGCCGGTGTAGGCGCTGGCGATCAGCGCGGCGTTCGGCCAGATGACGAGGCCGACCAGCCCGCCGAACGTCGCCGTCACCGAGAAGACGACCAGACCGGCACGGATCACGCCGGCTGGATCACGTGCGCCATAGGCCCTTCCGACCCGCACCGCCGCGCCGGTGGCCAGGCCCAGCGGAACCATGAACACAATGGCCGCGACGTTCAGCACGATCGCCCAGGCCGCCACCGCCAGGCCGCCGATCCAGCCCGCGATGATGTTCATGCTGGCGAACGCGGCGACCTCGAAGAAGTTGGATGCGCCCGCCCCGAAGCCGATTCGGCGCTGTTCGGCCTCGGCGGCGCGGTCGCGCGGCGGCTTGGCGAAGACGCCCAGCGCGCGCGCCTCGGGCATCAGGGCGATGTAACCGAGCATGCCTGCGGCCAGGAACGTCCGCGCGCCCGTCGTCGCCCAGGCGCCGCCGACCGCGCCCAGCGCCGGCAGGCCCAAGGTGCCTGGCACCAGCAACAGGTCCAGCCCCAGGTTCACGGCGTTCGCGATCCACATGATCCAGGCTCCGGGCCCGGGCTTGGACAGGCCCTCCAGCCAGAAGCTGGCGCTGACGCTCAGCGTGTAGCCCGGCAGCGAAAGGCAGAAGACCAGCAGCGGCAGCGTCGCGCCGTCGGCCAGCGACCTTTCCAGCCCGATCACGTGCAGGAAGATGGGCCCCAGGAGCGCCAGCAGGGCCGCGGAGAGAACGCCGATCCACAGGCTGTAGCCCAGGCCGCGGCGCAGCACCGCGCCGGTCTCCTTCCGCCGGCCTTCGCCGATCGCCCGCGCGGTCATCACCTGGATGCCGGTCAGGAGCCCGATGGCCATGGTGATCACCACGCTGGTGGGCGCCCACGCCATCGCATGAAAGCCCAACTGGGTCGCCGAGTAGCGCCCGACCACGATAGCGTCCGACAGGCCCATGGCCATGATGCCCAGGCGCGATAGCACGACCGGCCAGGACAGCTTCAGCAGCTGGGCCAGTTCGGTGCGGACGGGACGGAGGCGCCCGCCGGCGACGGCGGGTTCCCGGGCCGCAGGGCGGTCCATGACGCTAATGCCTGTTTTCAAAGAGGGGCGGACCGTGGCGCCACGGGCGCGCCACCGCAACCCAAGCTTGGCCGCCTGCGGCTCACAAAGCTGGCGCGTGACGCGGAAGGCACATCCAAAGACCTGCGTTCCGCCGTATCGTGTGGAGCAAGGGGAATCGAATGAGCAACACCATCGACAGGCGGGTCTGTGCAGAGGTGGACGGCGGCTTCGTCGTCTTCATGATCGGCGCGCGCATCAACAAGCCGTGGAAGTTCTGGAAGTGGTTCCCGGTGGCCACGGCCATGCCGCGGATGTTGGCGGAGCTGGCCCGCCAGCCGGAGCTCGGCCTGCTGCACGCGCGCAGCATGTTCAGCTTCCCGCACGCCATGGTCATCCAGTACTGGAAGAGCTTCGAGGCGCTGGAGGCCTACGCCAAGGCCCGCGACAAGGCCCACCTGCCCGCGTGGCAGGCCTTCAACAAGGCGGTCGGCTCGAACGGCGACGTCGGCATCTGGCACGAGACCTACGTCATCGAGCCCGGCAAGTACGAGAATATCTACAACAACATGCCGCCCTACGGCCTGGGGGCGGTGGGCCGCGTCGTCGACGCCGTCGGGGCCCGCCAGGCGGCGCGCCAGCGGGTGAAGGGCAAGGTGGCGGCTTGATCACCGGCTCCGCGGCCAGCGGAGCGGTCGTCCGCGGTTGACCCCACCGCCGCGGCGCTATGCTCTCTCTCCGCGGAGGCGCCGCCGAATCATGTCCGAGGCCGCAAAGAGGTCCGGCGAGGCCCATCCCTACCTCGGCCTGCTTCGCGACCGGGACGTCCTCACCCTCTGGGCCGGGCAGGCGTTGTCTGATGCTGGCAGCGAGCTTTACCGGTTGGGCGCGATTTGGCTCGCAGTGGGGCTGGCGGGCCCCGATGCGGCCTGGCTTCCGATCGCGCAGTCGGCGTCCATGCTCGCGTTCGCTCTCGGAGCAGGCGCCCTCGTCGATGGGCTCAGCCCACGAAAGGTGATGATCGGGGCCGACCTCATCCGCGCCGTCGTCAGCGCGGCGGTCGTGGTCGCAGCCTTCACAATCGGCCTCTCCCTCCCGCTCCTGATCGCCGCGGGCGTGGCCCTGGCCGGAATCCAGGCGGTGTTCGACCCCGCCCTACAAGCTGTCGTCCCGCGCCTGATGCCGGATCCGCATCGCCTGCGCGCGATGAACGGCCTTTTCGACGTGACCGGCCGGCTCGCCATCATCGCGGGCTCCACCCTGGGCGCGGCCATCGCATCCGTCGCGCCGCCGATCCATCTCCTCACCGTCAACTCGGCGAGCTTCCTGGCTTCAGCCGGATCGATCGCGGCCGCCGGCCGGCGGTTCGACGGCGAGCCGTCGCCGAAGGCAGATCCCGCCACGGTCCTGCAACGGCTTGCCCGCGGCTGGCGGGCCGCTCGGGCGACCCCGGGGGCACGCAGCATCCTGGCCACGGCGGGCGTTTCCTATGCGACGCGTGCGCTCGGCTTCGCGCTCGGTCTGCCGCTGCTGCTGGTTCACGGGAGTGTAGCCGGCGGCCTGCCAACGCTGGCGCTGGTCATGGCGGCCACGGCTCTTGGCGACGGATTGACGAACCTGCTCACGGTAAGCTGGCGCGTTCGCGACGCCTGGCGGTTCCTCCTTGTGGGGTACGTGCTGAGAGGCCTGGGGCTTGCCGCAATCGGCGCCGCCGCAATCGTCGCTCCGCCCCAGCTCGCGCCTCTGGCCATGGCCGGCGGAGCCTTCGTGCTCGGCGTGGGAGGCTCGATCGCCTTCCTGCAGATGATGCCGTTCTTCCAGACCCGGATGAACGTCGCCGACGCGACAGCCGTCTTCCGCCTCCGCTATGCGATCCTGGCCGGCGCGACCATGCTCGGCGCCTTGCTGGGGCCAGTGGTTTTCCGGCTCTGGTCACCGGCCTGGGTGATCGTCGCTTGCGGAGCGACGCTGACCTTCGCAGGTATTTGGGGCGTTCGGCGCCCGCCCAAGGCTAGGCCCTGAGCGGCGCCTAAGCCGAGCCGGTGCCGGCCGCGGCGCGGGTGGCTTCCACCCGCTCTTCCTTCAGCTTCTCGGCGACCAGGAAGGCCAGTTCCAGCGCCTGTTCGCCATTCAGCCGCGGGTCGCAGTGGGTGTGGTAGCGGTCGGCGAGATCGCCTTCGCTGACCTGCCGCGCGCCGCCGGTGCATTCGGTGACGTTCTGCCCGGTCATCTCCAGGTGGACGCCGCCGGGGTGCACGCCCTCGGCCTTGCAGATCTCCACGAAGCTCTTCACCTCGGAGAGGATACGGTCGAAGGGCCGGGTCTTGTATCCGTTGTTGGCGGTCAGCGTGTTGCCGTGCATCGGGTCGATGGCCCAGACGACCTTCAGCCCCGCCGCCTTCGTGGCGCGCAGCAGGCCCGGCAAGCGCTTCTCGACCTTGTCATAGCCGAAACGGCCATAGAGCGTCAGGCGCCCGGGCTCATTGGCGGGCGAGAGCGCCTCGGCCAGGCGCAGGATCTCGTCGCCCTCGATGGTCGGGCCGCACTTCACGCCGATCGGGTTCTTCACGCCGCGGAAGAACTCCACGTGCGCGCCGTCCAGCTCGCGGGTGCGCTCACCGATCCAGATCAGGTGCGCCGAGGTGTCGTACCATTGGCCTGAGGTCGAATCGACGCGGGTCATCGCCTCTTCGAGGTTCAGCAGCAGGCCCTCGTGGGAGGTGAAGAACTCCACCTGGTGCAGCGCCGGCTGGCTCTCCGGCGTGACGCCGATCGCCTCCATGAACATCAGCGTCTCGCTGATCTTCTCGGCCACTTCGCGGTAGCGGGCGCCCTGAGGACTGTCGGCGACGAAGCCCAGCGTCCAGCGGTGGATGTTGTGCAGGTCGGCGTAACCGCCGCCAGCGAAGGCGCGCAGCAGGTTCAGCGTCGCCGCTGACTGCGAATAGGCCTGGATCAGCCGCTGCGGGTCCGGTGTGCGGGTCTCCGCGTCGAACTCCATGCCGTTGATGATGTCGCCGCGATAGGACGGCAGGGTGACGCCGGCTTGCGTCTCCGTCGGCGCCGAGCGTGGCTTGGCGAACTGGCCGGCCATGCGGCCCACCTTCACCACGGGCTTGCCGCCGGCGAAGGTCAGCACCACGGCCATCTGCAGGATCAGGCGGAAGGTGTCGCGGATGTTGTCGGCGGCGAATTCCTTGAAGCTCTCGGCGCAGTCGCCGCCCTGCAGCAGGAACGCGCGGCCCTCGGACACGTCGGCGAGGAGGCCCTTCAGGCGGCGCGCTTCGCCGGCGAACACCAGAGGCGGCATGCCGCGCAGGGTCTGTTCGACGCCGGTCAGCGCCGCCAGGTCCGGATAGTCTTCCGGCATGTGCTTGCCGGGTTTCGACCGCCACGACGACGGGGTCCAGGTCTCGTTCATCGCACTCTAGCTCCAACGCCCCTGCTCCACTGAGGGCGCGGAGCCGAGCAGCGGAGCCGGGCTTTCTACTCCACGAAGGCCGTGGCGGTCGATGGGCATGCTGCGCTGCGGGACCGCTCGGCCAACCGGGCGTTGAGCACCGCCAGCATGGCGACCAGCGCGCCCATGGCCAGCCACCACTCCTGCCAGAGGCCGAAGTTGAGCGAGCCGAAGAGGACGTAGACCGCCATCGAGGCCGCCACGGCCGCGGCCGGCAGGCTGGCCGATGTCCGCGACAGCCGCGCGAAAGAAACGGCCCAGAAGGCCGCGGCCGTGACCGCGCCGGCGACGCCCAGCTCCATCCAGGCCTGCAGCTCGCCGTTGTGCGGATGCAGCTTGATGCCTGGCCCGAACATCCGGCTGGCTTCCAGGCCCCAGCCCCGCAGCGGTGATTGGGCGATCCAGTCGATGGCGTGGCTCCAGTAGCCCATGCGCAGAGACCAGGAGAGCGGCAGGTTATGCTCCAGGGCGTCATAGTCACCGCTGGCCCGCACCGCCCAGACGATCACCGGCATCACCAGGAACAGAACCGCCGCGACCCCGCCCAGCACCCGCGGCGCGCCCTTCGGCCAGCGAATCGCAGCCAAGGCCACGAGCGGCGCGAGCACCAGCCCGATCACCGGCGCGTCGGAACCGAAGGCTAGGGCCGCGGCGCCCACGCCCGCCGCCATCGCGAGCGCGAGCCATGGCCGCGCCCTTGGCTCGGCGGAAACGACGGCAACCGGCCACAAGAGCCCCAGCACAAAGGTCGAGTGGCCCAGGTTCGACTCCGCCAGGTCGGCCCGGATCGGCTCGTAGACGACGTGCAGTGTCTTGTAGAGCGCGCCGGCCGTGGCCGCCTCGACCAGGAGGACCGCGCCGAACGCGGCGCATCCCCAGGCCAGGATGTCGAGCGCAAGCCGGGCGAGCCGCGGATCGGCGCGCCGCGCGACGCAGACGGCGCTCCAGTAAAGCGGCAGCTGAAAGGCGAGCTTCAGGACCGTGCTGTTGCCGAGCTTGGACGGATGATAGGGGCTCCAGGTGGTCGAAACCGCCGCCCAGATCAGGGCCGCGAACAGGATCACGGCCGCCGGCCGGTCCTCGTCGCGGATGCGGAACGCCGGGAGGCCAAGCAGGCCGACCAGCGCCACCAGCACCGAAAAGCTCAGCGGCGTCAGCCAACCGGCAAGCGGAACCAGCGGCGCCAGTCCGACAAGCAGCCACCCGCACCAGATCGCCACCCGGTCGGGCCGTGCGTCCGCGCCCCCCTCGGGCGTCACGCCACCTGGCCCATGGCCATCGGTACGTGCTTCTCGCGCATGGTGACCAGTTCCTCGGCGAAGGTCGGATGCACCGCACAGGTTGAATCCCACTGCGGCTTGGTCACGCCCATCTTGATCGCGACGGCCGCCATCTGGATCATTTCCGGCGCGTCCGGCCCGACGATGTGACACCCGAGGATGCGCTCGGAGCCGCACTCCACGACCAGCTTGATCAGGCTGCGCTCGTCCTGGCCGGTGAAGGTGTATTTCATCGGCTTGAAACGGGCGAGATAGACGTCGATCTTGCCGTGCTGCTTGCGCGCGTCGCCCTCGCTCATGCCGACCGAGCCGATTGGCGGCTGCGAGAAGACGGCCGAGGCCACCATCTCGTGGTCGAAGCGGGTTGGCCGGTCATAGAACACCGTCTCGGCGAAGGCCTGGCCCTCGCGGATCGCCACCGGCGTCAGGTTGATCCGGTCGGTGACGTCGCCCACGGCCCAGATGTTCTCGACATTGGTGCGGGAGTATTCGTCGACCGCGACCGCGCCCGTCTCCGTGAGCTTCACGCCGGCCTCTTCGAGGCCGAGGCCCTCGACGTAAGGCTCTCGGCCCAGCGCCCACATGGTGACGTCACTCTCGAAGAAATGGCCGTCGCTGAAACGGTTGACCAGGCCGGCGTCGGTCTTCTCGATGGCCGTGTGCTGGGTCCCGAGGACCACCGTGATGCCGCGCTTCTCCATCTCGTCGGCGACATGGGCGCGCACGTCGTCGTCGAAGCCGCGCAGGATGTTGGGGCCGCGATGGACCAGCAGCGTCTCGACGCCGAGGCCCGCGAAGATGCCGGCGAACTCGACGGCGATGTAGCCGCCGCCGGCGACCACGATCCGCTTCGGCAATTCCTTGAGGTGGAAGGCCTCGTTCGAGGTGACGGCGAGCTCGCAGCCGGGGATGACGCTGGGCCGCCAGGGCCGGCCGCCGGTCGCGACCAGGATCTTGTCGGTCGTGCGCCGGCCGTGCCCCTCCACCTCGACGGTGTGGGCGTCGACCACCCGGGCCTTGCCGTGCACCAGCTCGGCCCCGGCGTTCTGCAGGTTGCGGACGTAGATCCCCGAGAGCCTGGCGATCTCCTTGTCCTTCTCGGCCAGGAACCGGGTCCAGTTGAAGCTGGCGTTCTCGATGGTCCAGCCGTAGCCCTTGGCCGTCTTGAAATAATGAGCGAACTCCGAGGCATAGACCATGAACTTCTTGGGCACGCAGCCGCGGATCACGCAGGTGCCGCCGACCCTGTGCTCTTCGGCCACCAGCACCCTTGCCCCGGACATCGCGGCGAGCCGCGCCGCGCGCACGCCGCCGGAGCCAGCACCGATGACGAA
The DNA here is from genome assembly GCA_045802455.1 of Phenylobacterium sp. Classification (GTDB taxonomy): domain Bacteria; phylum Pseudomonadota; class Alphaproteobacteria; order Caulobacterales; family Caulobacteraceae; genus Phenylobacterium. The sequence continues at coordinate 51,953 of JBJMQX010000149.1, forward strand.
GAGGTCGTAGTCGTATTCGGCCACGGACGGCCTCCTTCCTTTGCGGCGAGCCCTAGGGTTCCAGCGTCTTCACGCCGTCCGCGCCACCGATCAGCGCCTGGTCGGCCAGGTCGAGGAAAAGGCCGTGCTCGACGACGCCGGTCACGCTCTTCAGCGCCGCCGCCAGCAGCGCTGGCTCCTCGATCCGCCCGCAAGCTGCGTCATAGATGAGGTTTCCACCGTCGGTTCGCACCGGGGCCCCGTCCCGCTGGCGCAGGCGCGGGACCATGCCGATCTCGAATTCGGCCAGCACGTCGCAGATCCGCGCCGCCGTGGTCTTGTGTACGAACGCCACCACCTCGATCGGCAGCGGGAATTTTCCGAGGATCGGGACGGACTTGGCGGCGTCGGCGATCACGACACAGCGGCTCGAGGCCTCCCACACCAGTTTCTCGCGCAGCAGCGCCCCGCCTGCGCCCTTGATCAGCGACAGTCCCGGTCCGATCTCGTCGGCGCCGTCGACGGTGAGGTCGATGCCTCGGGTCTCGCCGAGCTCCGCCAGCGGCATTCCCAGGCTCTCGGCCAGCTCCGCGGTCGCGACGGAAGTCGAAACGCAGGTGATCTTCAGGCTGCGGGCGCCCAGGGCGCGCACGAACCAGTTCGCGGTGGAGCCGGTCCCCAGACCGACCACCATGCCGTCCTCGACAAGCGCCGCGGCCGCCTCGCCGGCGGCGCGCTTCTGATCGTCTGCGGAACTCACTTCTTTCCCTTGGCCGCCCGCTCGGCGAGCTTCTTCTTGCGGAACTCGGCCGCCCAACCGGGACGCTCCGTCTGGCCGCCGCGCTCCAGCGCCAGGGCGTCGGCATTGACGTCGCGGGTGATCACCGATCCCGAGCCAGTGTAGGCGCCGGGTCCCACCGTCACCGGCGCCACCAGCGCCGTGTTCGAGCCTATGAAGGCCCCCTCACCCACGTGGGTGTCCCATTTGTCGAAGCCGTCGTAGTTGCAGAAGATCGTGCCGGCCCCGATGTTCGCGCCTGGCCCGACCGTCCCGTCGCCCAGATAGCTCAGGTGGTTGGCCTTGGCGCCCTTGCCGACCGCCACCTTCTTGACCTCGACGAAGTTGCCGATGTGGGCTTCCTCGCCGATGTCCGCGCCGGCTCGCAGGCGCGCGTAGGGTCCGATCAGGGCGCCGGCCCGCACCGTCGCACCCTCCAGGTGGCTGAAGGCGCGGATCACCGCGCCGGTTTCGATCGTGACGCCGGGCGCCAGCACCACGAATTGCTCGATCGTCGCGCCGGCCGCGATCCGGGTGTCGAAGCTGAAGTGCACGGTCTCTGGCGCCGGCATGGCCACGCCCTCGGCGAGGAAATGCTCGCGCCGCCGGCGCTGGAACACCGCCTCGGCCTGGGCGAGCTGCATGGGCGTGTCACAACCCATCACCGCGCTCTCCGGCGCCAGCGCGGCCTTGACCAGCACCTCGTCGTGGGTGGCGATCTCGACGACCCCGGTCAGGTAGTATTCCCCCTTGGCGTTGTCGTTCGACAGCCGCGCCAGCCAGCCCATCAGCTGGTCCTTGTCGGCGCAAAGCATGCCGGCGTAGCAGGTCTTCACCGCCAGCTGTTCGGCCGTGGCGTCCTTGGGCTCGACGATGCGGATCACATGGCCATCGGCCCCGCGGATCACCCGCCCGTAGAGCAGGGCGTCGTGTGGCTCGAAGGCCAACAGCGCCAGCGGGACGGCTTCCCGTCGCAGCGTGAACAGCGGCTCCAGGTCATGAGCGCCCAGCAACGGACAATCGCCGTTGGTCACCAGGACGTCGCCGTGGAAGTCCGCCAGCGCCTCTTTCGCAGCCAGGACCGCGTGGCCTGTGCCGAGCGGCGGATCCTGTAGGGCCACGGCGTCCTGGCTGAGCCGGCTGACCACGAGGTCGCGAACGGGGCCAGCCCCGGCGCTCACGACGACGACGATCTTCTCGCATCCGGAGGCCTGGACGGTATCGATCACGCGGTCGAGCAGGCTTCGCCCGCCCACCTTGTGCAGCACCTTAGGGACGGCGGACTTCATCCGCGTTCCCTGGCCGGCGGCGAGGATTACGGCGGCGCGGGCGGTCATGCTCTTTGGGCTTCCTTCGGCCGAGTCATCGAATGTCCCGTGAGGCTTACCAAGCCTTGGCGCCGGGGGCGAGAAGCGGCTAGCGTCGCGCCACTTTCGGGGAACCCTCATGAAAACCAGCGTCCGAGTCGCCGCCCTCCTGTCCGCCTGCGCTGTGGGCGCCTTCCTGTCCCTGCCGGCGGCAAGCGCCAGCGCCGCTGCGCCCGTGAACCAGAAGGACCTGGAGGCGAGGTTCGACGCCGCAATCGATCCGGCGGAGATGGGCCGCTGGCTGAAGCTGCTGGCCGCCGAGCCGAACCACGTCGGTTCGCCGCACGACAAGTCCAACGCCGAATGGGTGGCGGCGCAGCTGAAGTCCTGGGGGTGGGACGCGAAGATCGAGACCTTCGACGTGCTCTACCCGACCCCGCTGAGCGAAGCGCTGGAGCTTACCGCCGGGCCCGGTGCTCCCTTCAAGGCCACACTGCAGGAGCCGCCCATCCCCGGGGACGAAAGCTCCACGCACACCAAGGACGCCCTGCCGGCCTACGTCGCCTTCCAGGGCGACGGCGATGTCACGGCCCCGCTCGTCTACGTCAACTACGGCATGCCCGAGGACTACCTGGCGCTGGAGAAGATGGGCATCAGCGTGAAGGGCAAGATCACCATCGCGCGCTACGGCGGCGGCTGGCGCGGCCTGAAGCCGCTGCTGTCGCAGATGCACGGGGCGGCGGGCTCGATCATCTATTCCGACCCGCGGGACGACGGCTACTCCACGGACGATGTCTATCCGAAGGGCGCGGCGCGGCCGCCGCACGGCTTCCAGCGCGGCTCGGTAGCCGACATGCCGATCTATCCGGGCGATCCGCTGACGCCGGGTGTCGGTGCGACCAAGGACGCCAAGCGCATCGACCGCAGCCAAGCCCAGACGATCCTGAAGATCCCCTGTCTGCCGATCTCCTACGCCGACGCCCAGGTGCTGCTGGCCGCGCTGGACGGGCCGGTGGCGCCGGCCAACTGGCGCGGCTCGCTGCCGATCACCTACCACGTCGGCGGCGGCGCCCGGGCCCAGGTCCACCTGGCGGTCAAGTCCGACTGGTCGCTGAAGACCCTCTACGACGTCGTCGGCACGCTGAAGGGCAAGGATGCGCCCAACGAGTGGATCGTGCGCGGCAACCACCGCGATGGCTGGGTGATGGGCGCCTCGGACCCGCTGTCCGGCCAGATCGCCCTGCTCGCCGAGGCCAAGGCCATGGGCGGCCTCCTCAAGGCGGGCTGGCGGCCCAGCCGCACCATTGTCTACACCAGCTGGGACGGCGAAGAGCCCATGCTGCTGGGCTCCACCGAATGGGCCGAGACCCACGCTCAGGAGCTGAAGGACAAGGCGCTCGTCTACATCAACTCCGACGGCAACGGCCGCGGCTTCTTCCGCGCCGAGGGCAGCCACGCGTTCCAGCACTTCGTGAACGAGGTCGCCGCCGACGTGAAGGACCCCGAGACCGGCGCCTCGGTGCTGCAGCGGGCCCGCGCCCGCCTGCAGGTCGCCGCCGGCGAGCCTGGCGCCAACGAAGAGACCAAGCGCATCGCGGGCATCGTCGCTGACCCGGCGAAGGACCTGCCGCTGGGCGCCTTGGGCTCCGGCTCGGACTATTCGGCCTTCCTGCAGCACCTGGGGCTGCCGGCCCTCGATTTCGGCTACGGCGGCGAAGGCGAGAGCGGCGGCGTCTACCACTCGCTTTATGACGACTACGAGCACCACAGCCGCTTCGTGGACCCCGGCTTCGTCTATGACGCGACGCTGGCGCACACCGTCGGCCGGGCCGTGCTCAGGCTCGCCGACACGGGCCTGCCCGTGCAGCGCTACGCCGACTTCGCCGACACCGTGTCGACCTATCTCGACGAGGTGAAGAAGCTCGACGAGACGAAGCGCAAGGAAGCGCAGGGGCAGGCGCGGTTGCTCTCGGCCAATGCCTACGCGCTGGCCGCCGACCCGACCAAGCCGCACGCCAACCCGGCGCCGCTGGCGCAGTCGCCGGCGCTGAACTTCGCCGCTCTGGACGCAGCCGTCGCCAAGCTGAAGGCCAGCGCCGCCGCCTTCGACAGCGCGCTCTCGGCGAAGGGCGCCTCGCTCGGCAAGGCGCAACGCGCCATGCTCGCCGCGGTGATCCGGCCGCTCGATCAGGTCCTGCTGCGGCCCGAAGGCCTGCCCGGCCGGTCCTGGTACATGAACATGGTCTATGCGCCGGGACGCTTCACCGGCTACGGCGCCAAGACCCTTCCCGGCGTGCGCGAGGCGATCGAGGAGCGGCGGTTCGACGACGCCCAGAAATACGTCGGGATCACCGGCCAGGCGCTGGCCGCCTACGCCGCCGAGCTCGACAAGGCGGCCGCCATCGTCAATGGCGGCTGAGCGGGGGCAGCTGGCGGGCGCCGTCATCGCCTTCGATCTCGATGGCACCCTGGTCGACACCGCGCCGGACCTGCTGGGCACGCTGAACGTGATCCTGGCCGAAGAGGGCCTCGGCCCGCTTAACATGGGCCATGCCCGCTCACTGATCGGACATGGCGCGCGGCGTCTGCTGGAGCGCGGCTTCCTGGCGGCCGGCGAGCCGCTTCCGGTGGAGCGCATGCCCGCCCTCTTCGACCGCTTCATCGCCCGCTACCTCGCCCATATCGCCGACGAGAGCCGACCGTTTCCGGGCTGCGCCGCCGCGTTGGAGGCGCTGAAGCGCGAGGGCGCGCGGCTCGCGGTCTGCACGAACAAGCCCACCGGCCTTTCCAACGCCCTGCTTGGCGCGCTGGACCTGGCGCGCCTGTTCGACGCCGTGGTCGGCCCCGACGCCGCGCCCGCGGCCAAGCCCGATCCGCGCCACCTGGAGGCCGCTGTCGCCGCAGCGGGAGGGCGCATCGACCGCGCGATCCTGGTGGGCGATTCGGCCACCGACGCCGGGGCGGCGCGCGCCGCCCACGTGCCGCTCATCCTGGTCAGCTTCGGCTACACCGAAACCCCCGCGACGGAGCTCCAGCCCGACATCCTGATCGACCACTTCGACCAGCTGCCTGAGGCGTGCCGGAGCCTGCTCGGCGCTTGATAGCGGCGGGCCTCCGGGCTATACGCCCCATCCTTCCCGAACGGCCCCGCAAGGTCGTCGCGAGCGGATGCGTAGCTCAGCGGGAGAGCACCTCGTTCACACCGAGGGGGTCACAGGTTCAATCCCTGTCGCATCCACCATCGCGTAGCTCCGCGACGTCGGCTGGGATCAAGCCTAGCGGTTCATCGGCGGCTGGTGCTCTTCGATCAGGTCGGCGCGCTCGGCTTCGCGGATGGCGCGCGTGACATTCAGCCGCGTCAGAACCTTGGCGTCGGAACAGTCGGCGCGGGCCCGGGCGAGCGCCTCTCGCCAGGTCTGGCTAGACAGGTTGTCGGTCTCACCGGCGTAGAGCACCGAGGGACCTTCCTTGGTGATCTTGGCGATCACGAAGTTGGCGCCCGCGGGTGGCAGGAAGCGATCCTCCTCCAGCGGCGTGTAGCGGTATCGGGCGCCGGACTTGCCGGCGATTTCGTATTGGCGGGTCAAATCACTCCCCCTCCAGTGATGCGCGACGTGCTCCCAGGAACCCACATGGGACCAATGGCGATGATTGGCCAGCGGCTTGGCCAAAAGTGGGCCGAGCTTGACCATGGAGCGGAACAACCGGCGCCGTAAGGGCGTTCGGAGCGTGCGCCGCCTCTGCTAGGGTCCTAGCTCCAAAGGATGCGCGACTCGGACGCCGGTCGCGTCCTGGCGCCGGAGGCCGCGAGACCAGCTGGATGGAGAGACCCGCCGAATTCAAGGTCCGCACGGCGGAACGGCATGCGACGGCGGTGCTGACCGGCGATTGGACTGCCGTCACCTTGGACAGCGCGCCCGACGGGCTGGGCCGCGCGCTCGAGGCGCATGACGATGTCGCGCTGGACCTGCGCAAGGTGCGCCGACTCGACACCGCCGGCGCCTATGCGCTGATCCGCGCCCTCGGCCCGACCTTCGACCTGGCCAAGACCCAGGCGCGGCCCGAGACCCGACGACTGCTGGAGCTTGTGGCCGACGCCACCAGGGTGAAACCCGTGGTGCTGCCGCGTCCCCGAGGTTTTCACGAACTGACCGTGCGGATCGGCCAGGGGGTGATGAACGCGGCCTACGAGTGGATCGACACCATGGCTTTCCTGGGCCACCTGCTGGTGGTCCTGGCCCAGCTGCCCGTGCATCTGGTCCGCAACCCTAAGCGGATCCGCTGGGCGGCCTGGTTCTCCCTGGCCGAGCGCGCGGGCCTCGACGCTATCCCGATTGTGGCTCTGACGTCGTTCTTCATCGGGGCTGTGGTGGGACTGCTGGGGGCCAACATGCTGAAGCAGTTCGGCGCCTCGGTCTTCGCCGTCGAGTTGATCGGCATCGCGGTGCTGCGCGAATTCAACATCATCATAACGGCCGTGCTGCTGGCCGGCCGCTCGGCGTCGAGCTTCGCGGCCGAAATCGGCTCGATGAAGATGAACCAGGAGATCGACGCGATGAAAGTGATGGGCGTCGATCCGTTCGAGGCCCTGGTCCTGCCGCGGTTCATGGCGCTGCTGCTCACGATTCCGCTGCTCACCTTCGTGGCGACGCTTGCCGGCCTGTTCGGCGGACTGGTGGTGGTCTGGTCGGTGCTTGACCTGGGACCCACCTTCTTCCTGCAACGGATCGTGGACAACGTCGGCGCCCAGCACTTCTGGATCGGGCTCTCCAAGGCGCCGGTGATGGCGGCGGTGATTGCCGGCATCGGTTGCCGCCAGGGCCTGGAGGTTGGCGGCGACGTGGAGTCGCTCGGCCGGCGGGTGACGGCGGCGGTGGTGCACGCCATCTTCGCCATCATCATGCTCGATGCGGCCTTCGCCCTTCTCTATATGCACCTGAACCTATGACCGACGTCGTCGACGAAGCCGAACTCAGCGACGACGAGCTGCTCGACAGCGAGGGCCCGGCCGTGGAGGTGCGCGGCCTGACGTCCAGGTTCGGCGACCACGTGGTCCATGAGGATCTCAACCTGACCTGCGAGCGCGGCGAAGTGCTGGGCGTGGTTGGCGGGTCGGGCGCGGGCAAGTCGGTGCTCTTGAACAGCATCATCGGCCTGCGCACGCCGCAGGCCGGCGTGGTCAAGGTGTTCGGCCAGGATATCGAGCGCGCCTCCAGGCGGCGCTGGACCGCTATCGAGCGGCGCTGGGGCGTGCTTTTCCAGCAGGGGGCGCTGTTCTCCAACCTGACCGTCCAGGAAAACGTCGCCGCGCCGATGTTCGAGCACACCAACCTGCCCCGCAGCGAAATCTACCAGCTCGCCGACCTCAAGATCGCGCTGGTCGGGCTCGGCCCTGAAGCCGGCGGCCTGAAGCCGGCGGAGCTTTCCGGCGGGATGCGCAAACGCGCCGGGCTCGCCCGCGCCCTGGCGCTGGATCCCGAGCTCCTGTTCCTCGACGAGCCGACTGCCGGCCTCGATCCGATCAGCGCCGCGGCTTTCGACGAACTGATCAAGGATCTGTCCGACAGCCTGGACCTGACGGTGTTCATGATCACCCACGACCTCGACACCCTCTACGAGATCACCGACCGCGTGGCGGTGATCGCCGACAAGCACGTGGTGGCCACCGCGCCGGTCCGCGAGCTCGAGCATGCGGACCACCCGTGGATCCGCCAATACTTCCTTGGCCCGCGTGGCCGCGTTGCGGCCGCCCATGCGAAGCCCGGATCCCGGACGGAAGCCTGATGGAAAAGAACGCCAACTACGCCCTGGTGGGCCTCTCCTCCCTGATCCTGTTCATCGGGCTGGTGATCTTCATCGTCTGGCTGGCGAGGCTGTCGTTCACCCATGAGTACGACCTCTACGACATCGTCTTCGAGGGCCCTGTGCGTGGCCTCAACCAGGGCGGCGAGGTCCATTTCAACGGCATCAAGGTGGGAGAGGTGACACGCATCGCGCTGGACCGCACCAATCCGAGCCGGGTGATCGCCCGCGCCCGGGTCACATCGGACGTGCCGATCCGGGTCGACTCCTACGCGACCCTCGAGCCACAGGGCATCACCGGGGTGAACTATGTGCAGATCACCGCCGGCACACCGTCGAAGCCACTCCTGAAGGTGGTCGAACAGGCCAAGTGCCAGAAGAACGGCCTGTCGCAGTGCATCCCGATCCTGAAGAGCCAGCGCAGCGCCCTCTCCGACCTGCTGGAAGGCGGCGGCACGGTGCTGACGCGGACGATCGAGGCGTTGGACCGCGTCAACCGCGTGCTCTCGGACCAGAACATCAAGACTTTCTCGGCGACGCTCTCCGACGCCCAGGCGGTCAGCGCCGAGCTGCGTGAGCGCAAGGCGATCATCGCCGACGCCCAGAAGCTGATCCAGGACCTGGACACCGCCGCCCAGCACGCCGACCAGATCCTGACCTCGGGCAAGCAGATGCTCGACACCGACGGGAAGCGGAGCCTGAAGAACATCGCCGACGCCGCCGACGAGGCGAAGGCCACGGCGCACGACCTGCGCGGCATGGTCGGCAAGCTGCAGGGGCCGACCGCCGACTTCGCCAACAATGGGCTGCCACAGATCACCGCCGCCGTGATCGAATTGCAGAAGGCCGCCGAGTCGCTCGAACGCCTGGTGGACGAGATCCAGCGCAGCCCCACGGGCGCGCTCGGAAAGCCCGCCGCCGAAGAAGTGAAGGTCAAGCCATGACGCGCGCCCGCCTCCGCCTTCCCCAGCTCGCCGCAGCCGCGCTCTGCGCCGTGGCGCTGGCCGGCTGCGTCACGCTGCTCCCCAAGTCGAAGCCGGCCCAGCTCTACCGGTTCGGCGACACGGCCGCGGCGCCGGTCGCCCAGCCGCACCGCGGCGTCGGGGTTTTCCGCACGAACGGGAGTTTCGTCAGCGAGGCCGACGGCGATCGCATCCTGACCGTCACCGGCGGCAAGGCGGCCTACGTGGCCCAGAGCCGCTGGGTCGCGCCCGCCTCGGTGCTGTTCAATGAAGCGCTGGCCAGCGCCTTCGACGCCGATCCCGGCCCCGTGCGCCTGATCGCTCGCGGCCAGCGGGGCAAGGCCGACTACGCCTTGCGCCTCGACGTGCGCAATTTCGAAACCCGCTACGATAGTGGACCTGACGCCGCGCCAACGGTCTTGGTGCGGGCTTATGCGGCGCTGACCCGCAGCGACCAGACCACCGTCGGAGAGCAGGTGTTCGAGGCCCGAGTTCCGGCCGCAGACAACCGGATGGGCGCCATCGTCGCCGCCTATGACCGCGCGGTCGCCGACGTGCTCGCCAAGCTTGTCGCCTGGACCAAGGCGAGCGCCCGCTAGGCGTGGATCCCGGCGATCCGCTTGGCGGCGGTGACCGTGTTCTGCAGCAGCACCGCCACGGTCATAAGGCCGACGCCGCCGGGCGCCGGTGTGATCCAGCCAGCCACCTGACTGACGGACTTGAAGTCGACGTCGCCCACGACCTTGGTGCGTCCGGCGGCGGCCTTCACCGGATCATCGAACGGCACGCGGTTGATGCCGACGTCGATGACCGCAGCGCCAGGCTTGACCCAGTCTGCCTTGACCATCCGGGGCCGTCCCACGGCCGCGACCAGGATATCGGCCTGACGGCAGACGGCCGGCAGGTCCCTGGTCTTTGAATGCGCGATGGTCACGGTGCAGTCGGCCTGCAGCAAGAGCTGGGCCACGGGGCGGCCGACCAGGATCGAGCGGCCCACCACCACCGCGTTTAGGCCCGCGAGGTCGCCCACCGTCTCGCGGAGCAGGATCATGCACCCGAGCGGCGTGCAGGGGGTAAGTGCGGGCTGGCCATTCGCCAGACGGCCGGCGTTGACCACGTGCAGGCCGTCGACGTCCTTGTCCGGGCTGATGGCCGCCAGCACCGCCCGCTCGTCCAGGCCCTTCGGCAACGGCAGCTGCACCAGGATGCCGTGGATCATGGGGTCTTCGTTGAGCTCGCCCACCAGCCGCAGCAACTCGTGTTGCGGGGTGTCGTCAGGCAGCCGGTGGGTCACCGAATGCATGCCGACGGCCAGCGAATGCTCGCCCTTCGAGCGGACGTAAATCTGGCTGGCCGGATCGTCCCCCACCAGCACGACCGCCAGTCCGGGTTGCAGGCCATGTTCCGCCTTGAGCCTGGCGACCTCGTCCGCCACCTGGGCGCGCAATCGCGCCGCATAGACCTTGCCGTCGATGATCTTGGCGGGGGCGTCGTCTGCCATGGCGATTCCGGAACTGGCGTCCCGACTAACCGTTCAAGCTGGGCCTCGTAAACGATCAAAAGACAAATCGCACCCTCATGGACGATTTCGGCACCATGTTCACCGCTGTCGCGAGCTCCGTCTCCAAGTGGACCGGCCGCGCCTCGGCGTTCCTGCTCTGCTGCGCCGTCGTCGTTGTCTGGGCGGCAACCGGCCCGGTCTTCCACTATTCCGACACGTGGCAGCTGGTGATCAACACCGGTACGACCATCGTCACCTTCCTGATGGTGTTCCTGATCCAGAACACGCAGAACCGCGACAACGCTGCGATCCAGGCCAAGCTGGACGAGCTGATCCGGGTATCGAAGGCGAAGAACGAATTCATCGGCATCGAGCACCTGTCGGACGCCGAGCTCGATGAGATCCTCGAGAAGTGCGAGCGGCATCGGCCGGACGCCCTGCGCCGCGCCGAGGCCCGCGCCGGCCGTACGCAGAAGGCGCAGGTGCGCAAGGCGCGCAAGACCGCCACGCGTCGCGCCAAGTCGCCGATGCGCAAAGCGGGCTAATCGACGCCGCTGAGCGCCGGATAGGGATCGACCTTGCCGGCCAGCACGTCGGTAACCGCGACCGGCCGCCAGCCCACCGTCTGTCGCTCGCTGGCCTCCCAGGCGAGCACGATGAGGTCGCGCAACTCCGATGCCCCGACGCCGAGTTGCCGAACCGCGAAGGCCTTCCCGCGCGGGTCCCCGGGCTTCAGACCTCCGGCCTTCTCCATCTCGTAGAACGGGATCACCTGTGCGCCCGTCGCGGCGAGGTATCCTCCGATGCGCTGGTCCATGGAGCCCGCAACCGCGCGCGGCGGACCCATCGCGGCCTGCACATCGGCCAGCTTGACCGTGTCCCGCACCAGATCGCTCTCGAACGGCGCGTGCAGCTTGGCCTGCGAGTAGCCGTTCGGATTGGGGAAGTCTCCCCAGCCGTTGAAATGGACGGTCACGTGCAGCGGCTGGCTGCCGTCGCCGACGAAATGCGAAAGATCGCCGATGGCGGCGAGAATCTGCCGTTCGCGCCGCTCGCGGTCGGCCGCGAACCAGTCCTTATGCGCCTTCCAGGCAGGGTTGGCCTCTGCGGCGGTTTCGACTTTCCAATAGGCGAAATCCTGGACCAGCACCTGCCAGCTCTCCAGGATCGAATAGGGCAGGTAGCCAGCCTTCCAGCTGTCCTGCCCCACCGCCTGGAGCGACCTTTCGAACTCAGCACGCGTCGGCGGAAGGCTCGTCACCTTGGGGCCGCCCAGCACGCTCGCGTCGTCGGCGAGGTCGAGGAAGTGGCCTTGGTCGCGGTCGCTGTCGAAAGCGCGGCCCGCGCGCTTGAGCCGGTCCGGCTCGCGCGAATATTCGCCCACGTCGACAGCCGCTTGCGCCGAATGGAGAAAGGCAGGCAGCGCCTTCGGCAGCGCCAGCATGGCGGCCTGGCCGATCATGCGGTGACCCGAGCTGCCCCACGCCCAGACGGCCGCCGGCGTGGCGAGAAGGGCTGCGGTGATAGCCGCTGCGAGAAGACGCTTCATGGCTCCGGTTTGTCGGCTCAGCCGGCGGAAGGCAAGGGCCCGATCTTCAGCGCCGTCTCGACGCGGGCGATCCAGGCCTGCACCCGCGGATAGCAGGCGAGATCGAAACCGCCATCGCCAGCCTCGCGCGTGTAGGCGACCAGGGCTACGTCGGCCAGGCTCAGCTTGGAGCCCACCAGGAAACCCGAACCGGCCAGACCGTCCTCCAGCCGCTGCAGGGCCGCGTCGCCGCGCTCCACGAGCCTGGGTTCAAGCTCGCTCACCGGCTTGCCCAGGAACCGTACCTGAAAGCGCGCCACGGCTACGTAGGGCTCGTGGCTGTACTGCTCCCAGAACATCCACTCGAGCATCTTCGCCCGGGCGTACGGGTCTCCGGGGATCAGGTCGGAGCCTTCCGCCAAGTGCAAGATGATGGCGTTCGACTGAGCCAAAGGACGGCCGTCGTCGAGGACGATCGCGGGCACCTGGCCGGCCGGATTCATCGCCAGGAAGGCAGCCGTGCGGGTCTCGGCCTTCACCACATCGGTCTCGATCCAGTCGTAACGAAAGCCCAGCAGATCCGCGACCCACTTCACCTTCAGACAGTTGCCGGAGATCGAATCCCCATAGATTTTCATGAGCCTCTCCGAAAGCTGGGCCGCTCCGGCATCGGCCGATCTCCCTCGCTGCGCAAGCGACCGTCTCTCCAAGTTGCTGTTAGAAAAACTTACGGGGCGATGCGCCGCAGCCGCAAAGGGTTGCCCCGCCTTACGGAGTCCGGGTAAAAGTAGAGCCACACCAGTTCAACGACGAAGGAGGACGCCGTCAATGCGACGCCGCCTCGCCGCCCTGGCAGCCCTTCCCTTACTTCTTTTGGGTTCCAACGCACACGCCGCCTCGAGCGGTTCCATTACCGATCCTGTCGGCGACATGCTGATGTCGGTGATCACCGGCGCCTTGCCGTCTGGGCCCGGCTGGAACCTGAAGGCCACCCTGTACCATGCGGGCGCGAAGGGCGTGGGCGCCCTGGACTCGCTGGGCTGCAAAGTCGTGGCCATGCGCACCGTCGCCGTCGACCGGCGCCTGATCGCCCCGCGCAGCGTGCTGTTCATCAAGGAAACCGTCGGCCTGAAGATGCCCGATGGGTCGAAGCACGACGGCTACTGGTACGCGTCCGATGTCGGCGGCGCCATCAAGGGCCAGCGGATCGACCTGTTCACAGGCGCGAACGCCTCGACCATGAGCCCTCTGCGCGGTCTGAACCTGGCCAGCCTCAGCGCGGTCAAGGTCGGCGACTTCCAGGGCTGCCCGCCCCGCTAACCCGGCGCGGCGACCAATCTTCCCCCGGACTGTGTTCCCGCCGGTTTTCGGCGCGCTTCAACCTGTCTGGAGAATGCCTTGATCGAAAAGCCGAATTTCTTCCTGTTCACCGGCGGCCCTGGCGTCGGCAAAACCACCCTGCTGCGCCACCTGAGAAGCCTCGGCGAGTGGGTCGTGGAGGAGACCCACCGCGCCGTGATCGCCGAGCAGGCGGCGGCCGGCAGCCGCGCCGTGCCGTGGGACGACTACGCCGCGTGCTGCGCGCTCTGCGTGGCGCGAGACATCGAGAAGTTCGACGCCGTTGCGCACGAGATCGGCCGTATCTTCTTCGACCGCGGCATTCTGGACGGTTTCGATCCCCGCTGGGCGCCGCCGCCCGAGACGCTCGCGGCCGCTCAGGCGCGCCGCTACAACCGATCGGTCTTCGTTTTTCCGCCCTGGCGCGAGATCTACCATGCGGACACGGAACGGCGGCAGGACTGGGCCGAGGCCGAGGCCACGTTCCCGCGCATCCTGCGGGGGCTCGAGCGGTTCGGCTATGAGGCCGTGATCGTACCGAAGGGCAGCGTAGAAGTAAGGGCGGCCTTCGTGCTGCGGGTCTCCGCAGACGCCTAGGTTGCCGCCCGCTCCGGGCGCACGTCGTCCAGCCCGAAGTCGCTGAGCGGGATGTCCTTGCCGGGCCGGTAGAACACGATCGGACGCAGCTCGTAGGTCGCGCTGGGATTGGCCGCCTGGAAGGCCTTTGCGGCCTCGATCGCCGTGTCCAGGCTTTCGAAATCGAGGATGTAGAACCCCAGCAGCTGTTCCTTGGTCTCGGCGAACGGGCCGTCGGTGACCACACCCTTCGCGCCGACCGTGACCGCCTTGGCCGTTGCCCCCAGCCGTGCCGCAGGCCCCAACCGTTTCGCGCGGCCCAGCCGGGCATGCACGTCGCCGAGCTCGGCCATCAGGGCGGCGTCTTCCTCGTCGCTCCAGGACTTCACATGACCTTCGTTGTGGTAGGCCAGCATGGCGTAGAGCATCGGCACTTCCTTTGTCGGCCTCGGCGGTCCTCAGGCAATAGGACGCGCCGGGCCGGAGCCAACCGACATCGAGCCCATCACCGAAGATCCGGCGACGAGCCGGTCAGCTCTCGACGAAGGCGCGTTCGAGCACGAAGTCGCCGGGGCTGGCGATCGAGCCCTCTTCGTACCCCAGGTCGAGCAGCTGCTGCTTCAGGTCGATGAGGACGGACGGCCCGCCGCAGAGCATCACCCGGTCGTGCGCCTTGTCGAACGGCGGATTGCCGAGGTCGCGGAAGAGCTGGCCGGACGCGATCAGGTCGGTGATCCGGCCCTGGGTCTGGAACGGCTCGCGGGTGACGGTCGGATAGTACTTCAGCTTCGGCGCGATGAGTTCCCCTAGCAGCTCGTCCTCGGCCAGGGCGCCGGACAGCAGTTCGCGATAGTTGAGGTCGGCCACCTCGCGCACCGTGTGGGTGACGATAACGTCCTCGAACCGCTCATAGACGTCCGGGTCGCGGGCCAGCGACAGCCAGGGCGCAAGGCCGGTGCCGGTGCCCAGCATGTAGAGCCGCTTGCCGGGCCGCAGGCCGTCCAGCACCAGGGTGCCGGTGGGCTTGCGCCCGATCAGCACCTTGTCGCCGACCTTGATGGACTGCAGGCGTGAGGTCAGCGGGCCGTCCGGCACCTTGATCGAATAGAATTCCAGCTCTTCGTGCCAGGCCGGCGAGGCGATGGAATAGGCCCGCACCAGCGGCTTGCCGTCGACGACCAGCCCGACCATCACGAATTGGCCGCTGGAAAACCGCAGGCTCGGATCGCGGGTGGTGCGGAACGAGAACAGGCTGGGGGTCCAATGCTGGACCCACGTCACCGTCTCGACGAAGAAGGCGCCGCTGGCTTTCACCGGCGCAGGCGCAAGGGCGAGGGACACGTCATTCATCGGGGTGTCTAAGCTCTGTTCGCTTCAGGTCAAATGTCGCCGCCGACATTGGCGACGGCGCCGGGCGCGCGGGCGATATGGATGCCGCACTCGCTCTTGTCCTGGCCCGCCCAGCGGCCGGCGCGGACATCCTGGCCATCCTCCACCGGCTGCGTGCAGGGCCAGCAGCCGATCGAGGGGAAGCCTTGGGCCACCAGCGGGTGCGCCGGCAGCTCGTGCTCGGCGGCGTAGGCGTCGAGATCCGCCTTCGTCCAGTTGGCGAGCGGGTTGAACTTGGTCTTGTCGTCGGCCTGCTCGACGACCGGCAGCGCCAGGCGTGTGCCGCCGTGGAACCGCTTGCGCCCGGTGATCCAGGCGTCAAATTCCGAGAGCGCCCGATCCAGCGGCAGCACCTTGCGCACATGACAGCAGGCGTCGGTGTCGGTCTGCCAGAGTTTGGCTTCGGGGTCCGTCACCGCCAGGTCGTGATAGAGCGGCCGCAGGTCGCGCACCCCGGTCAGGCCCAGCTGCGCCGCGAGCTGGCGCCGATAGTCCAGGGTCTGGCCGAACAGCATGCCCGTATCGAGGAAGAGCACCGGGATATCCGGTTTCACCTTCGAGACCAGGTGCAGCAGCACGGCTGATTCCGCTCCGAAGGACGAGACCAGGGCCAGCTTCTCGCCGAAGGCTTCCACAGCGGATTCCAGCACGGTGCGCGGGTGCGCGTGACGCAGTTCCGCGTCGAGCCGCGCCGGAAGGGTCAGGCTGCGTTCCGATGTATCGTAAGCCACGCTCACCCCTCCCGCTCCACGAACGCCGGAGCCCGCGCGTCGGCGGCGCGCTGATACACATGCCGGAACCGTTGGGTGGCCGCCTGCCACTGCTGCGCGCCGGAGCCGTCGGCAGGCTCGAAGGCGTCGAAGCCGCAGCGGAGCATGAAATGCGCCTGCTCGCGCAACACGTCGCCGACGGCGCGGATTTCGCCCTTGAAGCCGTAGCGCTCGCGCAGGATGCGGGCGTTGGAATAGGCGCGCCCATCGCGGAACTTGGGGAACTCCAGCGCCACCACCGAGATGCGCGGCAGGTCGTAGGCCAGCGCCTCCACCTCCTCGTCGCTCTTCAGCCGCACGCCGACGGCGCGGCCTTCGGAGAGCAGCCGGTCGCCCTCAGACTGGAAGCGGGACAGCGAGAGGATCACGTCGCCCTGGACCAGGTCCTGGTCATCGGCGACCCAGGTGAACGGGTCCTCGGCCGGCAGCATGTGGCCGCCCTCGACTTTAATGCGCGTCGGCATAGACGGCCTCCTTGAAGGGGGTAACGCCCGTGCGGCGGAAGGTGTCGAGGAAGCGCTCGCCGTCGCGACGCTCGCGCAGGTAGACCTCGACCATCTGCTCGACGGCGTCGGTCACCTTGTCGGCCGGCAGGGCGGGGCCCAGCATCGCGCCAAGCGCGGCGTCTTCCTCGCCCGAGCCGCCCAGGGTGACCTGGTAGAACTCCTCGCCCTTCTTATCGACGCCGAGGATGCCGATGTGGCCCACGTGGTGGTGGCCGCAGGCGTTGATGCAGCCGCTAATCTTGATCTTCAGCTCGCCGATCAGCTCCGCGCGCGCAGGGTCCGCGAACCGCTCCGCGATGTGCTGGGCGACAGGAATCGCGCGCGCATTGGCCAGCGCGCAATAGTCCAGGCCGGGGCAGGCGATGATGTCGCTGATCAGGTCGATGTTGGGGGTGGCCAGCCTGGCGGCGGCCAGCGTCGCGTGCACCGCCGGCAGGTCGTCCAGCTTCACGTGCGGCAGCAGCAGGTTTTGCTGATAGTTCACCCGAATCTCGTCCAGCGAATAGCGCTCGGCCAAGTCCGCGGCGACCTCCATCTGCTCGGAGCTCATGTCGCCCGGCGTCAGGCCCGGCGTCTTCAGGGACACGTCGACGATGACGTAGCCCGGCTGCTTGTGCGGATGGACGTTGTGGCGGAGGAAGCGCGCGAAGGCTGGGTCCGCCGCCTTGGCCCGCTCCAGCCTTTCCGAGCGCGCCGGGAGCTTCTCGAAGCGCGGCGTGAAGTCGGCGCGGATGCGGGCGAGTTCGGTGTCGGGGAGATCGGTGCGGTTCGGCTCGGACTTGGCCCACTCGGCCTCGACCTGGCGGGCGAACTCCTCGGCGCCGAGGCTCGCCACCAGCACCTTGATGCGCGCCTTCCAGATGTTGTCGCGCCGGCCATGGCGATTGTAGACCCGAAGGATCGCCTCCAGGTACGAGAGCAGGTGGCGGACCGGCAGGAACTCGCGGATCGTCGGGCCCAAGTAGGGCGTACGGCCGAGACCGCCGCCCACCATCACCTCGAATCCCAGCTCACCGTTGCGGCCGCGGCGCATGGCCAGGCCGATGTCGTAGACCCTGGTCGCCGCCCGGTCCTTGGCCGCCGCCGTCACCGCGATCTTGAACTTGCGCGGCAGGAAGGCGAACTCCGGGTGCAGGGTCGACCATTGGCGGATCGCTTCGGCCCAGACGCGGGGATCGTCCAGCTCGTCGGCCGTGGCTCCCGCATAGGGGTCGGCCGTGACGTTGCGGATCGTGTTCCCCGAGGTCTGCATCGCGTGCATCTCGACCTCGGCGAGATGCTCCAGGATATCCGGCGCGTCCTTCAGCTTGATCCAGTGCAGCTGCAGGTTCGTGCGGGTCGTGAAGTGGCCATAGCCCTGGTCGTAGGTCTTGGCGATCCAGGCGAGCTTGCGCAGCTTCTTCGAGGTCAGCGTCCCGTAGGGGATCGCGATCCGCAGCATGTAGGCGTGCAGCTGCAGATAGAGGCCATTCAGCAGCCGGATGGGCTTGAACTGGTCCTCGGTGATCTCCCCGGCGAGCCGGCGGTTCACCTGTTCGCGGAACTCCGCGGCGCGATCGGCGACGAAGTTCTTGTCGATAGCGTCGTAGCGGTACATGGCGGTTCTACTTCCGCTTGATCAGGTTGACGCGGCCGGTGGAGCGAGCCGCCCCGTGGGCGTGCTGCAGGGCCGCGATGTCCTCGCCGCCCAGCGACTGCTTGCCGTGCTGCGGGTGGTTCGAAGGGCCCAGCGCCCGGATGCGCTCGCGGAAGCTGAGCGGCGCCCAGAGTCCTTCGGATTCGATCACGTCGATCAGGTAGGGATCGACCACGACCGTCAGTTCGGACTTGGCGTGCGCCTCGGCCGCCTCGGCCACGGCTTCATCGTCGAACAGCTGGGCGTCCTTGAACCGAGGGGCCCATTCGGAGCCGTTCCAGAACACCGCCTCGCCGTCGGCCAGCAGGTTGCCGGTGAGCGCCTTCATGCCCGCGCCTCCGAAAGAAGAGCTTCGACCGCCTCGGCGCCGCCGGCCTGGGCCAGCGCCATGGCTTCGCCGACGATCAGCAGGGCCGGACCGCGCAGCTCCGCCGCCGCCTCGGCCAGGCCGGCCAGCGTGGTCACGACTCGCCGCTCGTCCGACCGGCTGGCGTTCTCGACGATCAGGGCCGGGGTGGACCCGATCCGGCCAGCCTCGATCAGGCGCGCGGCGATCGGCGCGGCCATCGAAAGGCCCATGTAGATGACGACGGTCTGGTTCGGTCTCGCGAGCGCGGCCCAATCCAGGTCCGGCTCTGTGCCCTCCTTCGCATGGCCGGTCACGAAGGTGACCGCCTGGGCCGAGCCGCGGTGGGTGAGCGGCGCGCCGGCCGCAGCGCTGGCCGCCAGGGCTGCGGTCACGCCGGGCACGACGTGGCAATCGACCCCGGCCTCGCGGCATGCCTCAAGCTCCTCGCCGCCGCGGCCGAAGATGAAGGGATCGCCGCCCTTCAGCCGGACCACCGTCAGCCCCTCGCGAGCGAAGGCGACCAGCATGCGGTTGATCTCGTCCTGGCTGTAGGAATGGCGGGACTTGCGCTTGGCGACACTGATCCGGCGGGCCGTCGCGGGCGCCAGGTCCAGGATCTCGTCAGAAACCAGCCCGTCGTGCACGACGACATCGGCGAACTGCAAGGTTTTCAGCGCTTTGACGGTGAGCAGGTCTGGATCGCCCGGGCCTGCGCCCACCAGCCAGACGGCGCCCGTACGAGGTCTCGCGGAGCGGTCGCCGCCGCCCAGCACGACCAGCCGTCCGGCGCGTCCCAACCTGTCCTGCCGCAACGTCATGGATTAGCTTCTCTAAAGCCTCTACACTTGAAACCGGAACGGGGCGGACTCGCGCCCGCCCCGCCGTAGTCCGTCGATGAAAAGGGCCGATACACCGGCGGACGCTTGCAATTAGGTGGCGGCGGCCCCAAGTCGCAAGCCAAGGACTTCTGCCGGGGCTGTCAGGAATTCTATGGAAAGAACGACGGAACGGAGACGCTTGCCGCCGCTCAACGCGCTGCGCGCCTTCGAGGCCGCCGCGCGGCACCTGAACTTCAGCCGCGCCGCCGACGAGCTGTCGGTGACGCCGGGCGCGGTCAGCCAGCAGATCCAGAACCTCGAGGACTA
>JBJMQX010000150.1:0-15073 GCA_045802455.1 Phenylobacterium sp.
GGCCGGGTGCGGGTGTCGTAGACGCTGTCCGAGCAGGACCGCAGCAGGAAGGCCTTCTGCAGGGTGTTCAGCGTGCGGTTCACCGCCCAGGCGCTGGCGAACGGTCCGAAGTAGTCGCCCTGGATCGTATGCGCCCCGCGGTGCTTGCGCAGCTGCGCGGCCGGATGCTCGCGGCGGATGACGATCTCGGGGAACGACTTGTCGTCGCGCAGCAGCACGTTGAACCTGGGCTTCAGCTGCTTGATCAGGTTGATCTCGAGCAGCAGGGCGTCGGTCTCGGTGCGGGTGGTGATGAACTCCATCGACCGCGTCAGGTCGACCATGTTGGCGATGCGCTGGGTGTGGAAGCGGCCTTGCGCGTACTGCACCACCCGCTTCTTCAGGCTGCGCGCCTTGCCGACGTAGAGCACCTCGCCGTCGTCGCCCACCATCCGGTACACCCCCGGCCGGTCCGGCAGTCGCTTCACCTCGTCCCTGATCAGCGCCGCGCCCCTCAGGCCCGCCGCCGCCACGTCATCCGCCATCCGGGCGAATATAGGCGAGTCAGCGCGTGTGCGCAGGGCGCATCACTCCTCCAACAACGGCTGTCATCCCGGAATGCGCGCCGCGCATGTCCGGGACCCATATGCGCCTGAGCTCCAGGACCGATCGCCGCGCCGCCGCCGCGAACCCTCCCGACCCACCAGCGCGAGTTGGCGCACTTGGGGTTCAAGGACACCTTCCACAATCGACAGGTCCCGCTCACCAACGCGCCGACCCGGACGTCGGGGATCGAGCAGCGCGGCGGGCCGCCGGGGAGGTAGGGCTTTGCGAGGCGCGGGCTCCGGCCTTGCTTCTCGGGCGCGGAAAGCTGGCGGATCACCGCGGCCGTCGCTGCGTCACCGAGCGCGGCGGTGACGGCTGTCTCGTCCGTCAGCAGGACTGGAAATCGCAGATACCCGCGGAGCCACCACGCCATCAGCGCGATCACTACGACGACGACCGCAAGCACCCACCGCCGCGTGATCCGAGGGCTTGCCATGCGATCCCATCTCCAATGACGACTTAGTGGGTCTGGGTTGGGCGCCTTACGGGTTCATGACGTTCAGCACGGCCAGCGTCATCGCCTCGACGGCGAAGCGGATGGTGGGCTCAGGGACCGGCGCGAACTGCGGCGTGTGGTTGGCCGGGACCGGCACGCCCTTGGCCTTGGCCTCGGCGATCGTCGCCGGGTCGAGGCCGCCGAAGCTCCAGAACAGCGACGGCACGCCGGCGACGATGAACTCCGAATAGTCCTCGCTGGGGTTGCCGGGCGCGGGCTCATAGCGGGCGCGCTCGCCGAACGCCGCCTTGAACACCTTGGCGGTCCGCTCGGTGACGGCGGCGTCGTTGACCAGGAGCTTGCCGCCCGGGATCAGCTGCACGTCCGGAGCCGGCGCGCCGGAGAGCTGCGCCACGCCCGCGGCCGTCCGCCGGATGCCTTCCAGGAGCTTGGCCCGCACCGCCTCGTCGCGCGTGCGGATCGTGCCGCGGACCAGCGCCTGGTCGGGGATGATGTTCGGCGCGCTGCCGGCCTGGATCGAGCCGATCGAGATCACCCCGAAGGCGTTGGGGTCCTTCTCGCGGCTGATCACCGTCTGCACCGCCTCGACGAACCGCGCCGCCTCGACGATCGGGTCGATCGCCACGTCCGGCGTCGAGCCGTGCGCGCCGCGGCCCTTGAAGGTGATCTCCAGCGAATCCGACGCCGTGTTGTAGATCCCCGCGCGGTAGCTGAGCGTGCCCGTGGGCGCCGGCCCCACGTGCTGCGCGAACCCGATGTCCGGCTTTCCAAACCTTTGAAAAAGCTTGTCTTCCAGCATCGCCCTGGCGCCTTCGGTGGTCTCCTCCGCCGGCTGGCCGATGAACATCATCGTGCCGTGCCACGACGCCTTCATCGCCACCAGCTGCTGCGCCGCCCCGACCCACGCCGCCATGTGGATGTCGTGGCCGCAGCTGTGGTCCACCGGCGTCGGCCGGCCGCGGTAGTCGGCCACGACGTGGCTGGCGTACGGCAGCCCGGTCTTCTCCTCCATCGGCAGGGCGTCGAGCTCGGTGCGCACCATCACCAGCGGCCCGGCGCCGTTCCTGAAGATCGCCACGACGCCGGTCTTGCCGACGTGCTCGGTGACCTCGAAGCCCAGCGCCCGCATCTCCTTGGCCAGCATCGCGGCGGTGCGCGTCTCCTGCAGCGCCAGCTCAGGGTGCTGGTGGATGTCCTTGTAGAGGCCGTCGAGGTGCGGGTAGTCGCGGTTGAGCGCGGTCTCGATGGCGGCCTTGTCGGCGGCCAGGTTTCGAGCCTGCGCACCGCCGGCGATGAGCGCGGCGGCGGCCCCGCAGAGCACGAGTTTCAGACGACGCGACGGAATCATGGCTCACCCCCGGATGAGCCGGACCTTAAGCACCTCAGGGCTTGGCGAGGAAGCCGTCCAGGGCCTCGGCGAACGCCTGCGGCTGGTCCAGCATGACGAAGTGCTGCGCGCCCGCTACCAGCTGCAGCTTTACCGTCGGCGCGGCGGCATACTGAGCAGAATAGACCTTCTGCATCACCCCGGCCGGGACGCCGAGCGGGGCGTTGTCCGGATGCACCAGCGCGATCGGCGTCTTGATCGCAGCGAGGCCCGGCCGCAGGTCCAGCGTCATGTCGTCGTACATCGCCCGCGCCACCACGGTTCGGTCGCTGGCCGCGCCCCACTCGGCGATCATGTGGCGGGTGGCTGGATCCTTGGACATGGTCGCCATGGTCGGCTCGAGCGAGGCGGCGGTGACCGGGGCGCCGCTGCCCGCCATGGCGTCGCGCATCTTCTCGGCCATCGGGCGGACGCTGTCGGCGGTGGCCTTCGGGTCCTGCATCCCGCCGAAGAACGGCAGGGCGTCGACCATCATCGCCTTCTTCAGGTGCGCGGGGTGCTTTTGGGCGAGATAGAGGACAGTGGTCCCGCCCAGCGAGTGGCCGACCACGGTGGCCGGGGTCAGCTTCTGCTCCACCAGGTAGGCGTCGATCGCCTCGGCGGTGGGGATCAGAACGTCGCCCGTCGCGTTGGCGCGCGCCGGCTCGCCCGCGAAGCCCGCGACCTGAATCAGGTGCAGGCGGTGGCGGCCGCGCAGGCGCTCGGCCGTCGCCTTCCAGGTGGCGCGCGACGAAGCCAGGCCCGGGATGAACACCAGCGCCGGGCCCTTGCCGACGACCTCGTCGGAGAACCGGTCTCGGACCACGAGCTTGGAGTCGGCGAACAGCCGGTTCGGGTCGCCCGCAGGCTGGGCGGCGGCGGCTCCCGAGATGACGACGACGGCGGCCCCGGCGATCAGCAGGGAACGGACGATAGGCGGTTTCATGTTGGGCCCCCTGACTCGAAGGTCACCATAGACGGCTCAGGGCCGAGCGAGGAAGGCGTCAAGCTGCTCAGCCAAGACCTGCGGCTGGCCCAGCGTCGCGCGGGCTGCGCAGGAGCCGCGACGCGAGGCAATGCAACCCCGCAACCAAGGGTTGACAAGCGCGAATTTGGGTGACCAACATTATCTTCCGATAAGTCATCGCCGCGAATTTCGGCGCGTCGCTAGACACGTTTCGCGTAGACGGCTGCTGATCTGAAGACGAGCCAATGACGAGGCGAGTCATTGGCGACGAGGATACTTGCGCGAAACGCCTCACAGACTGGCGTCAATCTAGTGAACTGAGGTCAAGTTGCAGAGAACAGCAGAGTTGCAATGTCACGAGGCCGCATGGCGCTTTGAATTTATTCGTTCGAGACGTCAATCCTCCTGGCGGGGCGCCCGCGCTGAACATTAAAGGAGAAAACCGTGACGCAAGAGCGAGACCTTCTGCAGGAGATGCGACGCATCCACGGGGCGGCGCACGCGCATTGTGAGGGCGACCTGTGCGCCGTGGCGCCCCACCCCGATCTCCGCGACCAGATCAACAAGGCCATCGAGACGGCGCGATCGACCAAGGGGCTGCCCGGCCTGCTCACCCTGAAGGCCGCGGAGCCCAGGGCGATCGGCCTGAACGACGGCGTGATCATCCCGCCGGAGGATTTCCCCCTGGGTACGGCGCCGGCGACCATCAAGTCAGCGGCCGCCGACCGCGCGCCCCTGCGCGGCACGCTGCGGGTGATCGTGGTGCTGGTGGATTTCTCCGACAAGAAGATGACCCAGACGCAGGCCCATTTCCGCGACCTGTTCTTCTCGCTCGGCGTCCTGCCGACCAAGAGCGTGCGCGAGTACTATCGGGAAGTCACCAACGGCCTGATCGACATCCAGGGCGACGTGGTGGGGCCGTTCCGCCTTCCGCAGACGCTGGCGAGCTATGCGCACGGCGCCTCGGGTCTCGGCTCGACGCTGCCGAATGCGCAGACGATGGCGAAGGACGCAGTCATCGCCGCCGATCCCAGCGTGAACTTCACGCCCTACGACAACGACGGCAACGGCTACGTCGACGCCTTCATCGTCATCCACGCCGGTCCGGGCGGGGAAGTGACCGGCCATTCAGGCGATATCTGGTCGCACAAATGGACGCTGGACGGCGGCGCCCGGTACGCCGACAGCACGAAGATCTTCGGCTACCTGACCGTGCCGGAGGACTGCAGGATCGGTGTCTGCGCCCACGAGCTGGGCCACCTGCTGTTCGGATTCCCGGACCTCTACGATACTGACGGCTCCTCGGAAGGCATCGGCAACTGGTGCCTGATGGCCGCGGGCAGCTGGGGCGGCGGCGGCGACACGCCCGTCCACCCCTCGGCCTGGTGCAAGGCCAACCAGGGCTGGGCCAGCGTCGACGTTCGAACGACGAACGCGACCGTCAGCATGCCGGACGTGAAGGCGTCGCACACGGTCTATCGCCTGTGGAAGGACGGCGCCGCGGGCAACGAATACTTCCTCGTGGAGAACCGACAGCAGACCGGCTTCGACGCGTCCCTGCCTGGGCCCGGCCTTCTCATCTGGCACATCGACGAGGGCCAGAGCGGCAACACCGACGAGAACCACTACAAGGTGGCCTTGATGCAGGGCGACGGCCACCGCGACCTGGAGCTCAACCACAACCGCGGCGACAACGGCGATCCCTACCCCGGCGCCAGCAACAACACGAGCTTCAACAACTCCTCGACGCCGAATTCGAAGTCCTACGCCAACGCCAACACCTGCGTCGCGGTGACCGGGATTTCGCCGTCGGGGGCGACGATGACCGCCGCTCTGCAGGTCAAGTGCACCGTCAAGATCAAGGAAACGAAGGAAATCCATAAGGAGGTCATCAAGGAGAAGGAGCTCCACAAGGACATCGTCAAAGACAAGGACGTGAAAGACGTCAAAGACAAGGATAAGGACAAAGACAAGGACAAGGACGTCAAAGACCTGCACAAGGACATCAAAGACAAAGACGTCAAAGACCTGCACAAGGACGTCACGAAGGAGAAGGAGATCCATAAGGAGGTCAAGGAGTTCGACAAACCCCTCGGCGACCATCCCGGAAAGCCCACGATCGACAAGCTCGACAAGCCGGGCGACGGCGGCGGACTGCCTGGAGGCGGCGGCCTGGGCCACGGCCAGGCCAGCCTGGAGGCGCGCGTCGCGGCGTTGGAGGCGGCGGTTTCCGGCCAACTGGGACCGGGGCAAACCGGCGGGCCCTTCATCGGCGGCGAGCTGCGGCCCGACCTGAGCCAAGGCGCCTACAGCGCCGAAGAAGACGTGGCCTACCTGCGCCAGCAGATGCAGATGGGCTCCGCACACGCCAAGCGGAGCTACGATTCCAAGACGGGCGGCCGCTGACCTGCGAGGGGCCGGCGGGCGACCGCCGGCCCCGCAACCATGACCAAGTTCCTCATTCTCGCCTCGCCCTCCGACGAAACGGCTCTGCGGACCGGGTTGCTCTTGAGCCGGCGGCATGGGCCCGACGCGGTCGCGATCCGCACACCGGATGAGCTGCTGCTCGCCACCTGGGAGCATCGCCTCTCGGCCGAGGGCGTCGGCGCTCGGGTGGTGATGCACGACGGGACGCGGCTTCCGGAGCCCGGCGAAGCGGTGGTGCTGAACCGCCTCACCAGCGTCGAGCCCCTGCAGTTCGCCGGGGCTCCGGCCGCCGACCAGAACTATGCCACCATGGAGAGCCTCGCCCTGGTCGTAAGCTGGCTCTTCGCGTTCGGCCCGCGGGCCGTCAATCCGCCTGCGCCGGCAGCGCTGTGCGGCGGCGTCTATCGCCCGATGGTCTGGCAGGCGCTCGCCGCGCGCGCGGGATTCGCCACGCTGGAGCTATCGGCGAGCTCCTCCACCCGGCGTTTTCCTGCGCCGCCCGGCCATGCAGCGCGCGAGGACATCGACCGCCTGCGCGATCCGCACGCCCACATGGCGATCAACACGTTCCAATGGCGCTCGCAGCCGTTGCCGGACCGGCGGCGGCCGGTGTTCGTCATGGGTGAGCGGGTGCTGGGCGACGTCCCCGCCACCACGGCGCGGGCGTCCGCCCGGCTGGCGGAACTGGCGGGCGTGAGCCTGCTCAAGATCGAGCTGGACGAGCACGGCGCGTTCCTCGCGGCCGATCCTTGCCCCGCCCTGCCGCCCGGCGCGGCGCTGACCGCGCTGGCCGAGTTCCTCGAGTCCCGCCTGGAGGCCGCATGATCCTCTTCGTCGGCATTCCGAGCGAGGCGCCGCTGGCGCTGGCGATCGAGAGCGCGGAGCGCGAGGCCGTCCCCCACCTGGTCCTGAGCCAGAGGCGCTGGATGTTCTGCGAACTCGCGTTCGGCGTCGGCGCAGGCCGACCGCAGGGCGCGCTGTGGCTCAACGAAAAGCTCTGGCCGCTCGAAGCCTTCACCGGGATCTACGCCCGGATGATGGAGCCCTCCACGCTTCCGGAAAGCCAGCGCCGCGCCGGCGTCCTGCCCGACCCGCGGCAACTCACGCGGCTCGCCTTCCTGTACGAGATACTCAACGACTGGCTGGAGATCGCCCCGGGGCGCGTCGTCAACCGGCCGCTGGCCATGGCGAGCAACGCGTCCAAGCCCTATCAGGCGCAGCTGATCACGCGGAGCGGCTTCGCCACCCCGCCGACACTCATCACGAACGACCCTGAGCAGGTGCGCGCCTTCCAGGCCCAGCACGGCCGGGTCGTGTACAAGTCGATCAGCTCCGTGCGCTCGATCGTGATGGAATTATGCAGCGGCCGCGACGACCTGGAGCGGGTGAGACGGCTGCCGACGCAGTTCCAAGCGTTCATCCCGGGACAGAACGTCCGCGTTCATGTCGTGGGGGAGGAGGTCTTCCCCACCCTGGTCGAGTCCGAGGCCGTCGATTACCGCTACGGCGGGCGGGAGGGGTTCGAGACCGATCTCAGGGCGGAGGCGCTGCCGCCGGAGGTCGCCGAAAGATGCGTGGCGCTGACGGCGGCGCTGGGGCTGTCCTTCGCCGGGATAGACCTCAAACGCACGCCCGACGGCGAGTGGTACTGTTTTGAGGTCAACACTTCGCCGGGATACAGCTATTTTCAGCAGGCGACCGGCCAGGCGATCTCCGACGCGCTGGTGCGGCATCTCGTCGAAGGCGCCGATCTTGATCACGGAAGCAGCCATGGTGCAGGTCGTCGAAAATCGGGCTGAGATCGAGGGCCAGGTCCTGTCCATCGCCGATGACGAAAGTCGCCCCGGCCACAAGCGGGCGACGATCGCGGTGAGCGCCGTCAGACCCGTCGAATCGTACCCCAACCTGCTCGCTGAAACGGCGGGACAGCAGGTCGAGGTCATCATCCCGCAGGACGCCGCGGGCGCCCTCAAGCCGGGAGCCCGCCTGCGCTGCCGCGCCCGCCGCACGGGACCAGCGGGCGTGTTCGCCGAAAGCTGCACGCCGATCGAACCCTGAGCGGCGCTCAGACCTTCACCGCGCCCGCGGCGAGCTTCTCGAAGACGCCCTTGGTGACCTTCACGTAGCCCTTCTTGGGGTCGTGGAAGAACAGCGGGCCCTTGATCTTGCCGGGGTCGTAGCCGTCGGCGACCAGGTCCATCTTGCGCGGCTTGAATGTGCCGGTGGTGGCGATCTCGGGCAGGATGCGGACGAACAGCGGCCGCGCATAGGCGGGCAGCTCCTCGGCCATCCGGTCGGCGAACGCCTTGATGTCGAAGTCGGGCGCGACCACCAGCCCCGCCATCCCGGCGCGCCCCTCGGCGCCCGGCACCTCGACGCCATAGACCTCCGCCTCCTTGACGCCTGGGCACGACTGCAGCCGCTCCGCCACCTCGTTGGTCGAGACGTTCTCACCCTTCCAGCGGAAGGTGTCGCCGATGCGGTCGACGAAATAGAGATAGCCATCGGAGTCGGACTTCATCAGGTCGCCGGTGGCGAACCAGGCGTCGCCCTTCTCGAAGACGTCGTGCAGCACCTTCTTTTCGGAAGCGGCCTTGTCCACGTAGCCGCTGTATTCCGAGCGCGCGTCGCCGCCGATATGGCCGACACATTCGCCGACCTGGCCGGGCCCGGCCTCGATGCACAGCCCGTTGGTCCCGCGGACCGGCTCCTGCGTCTCCACGTCGTACTGCACGAGGCGGATGTTGAAGCGCTTACGCAGCCACTTGGGCGCGCGCCCGATCGCCCCCTCGCGGCCATCGAAGTTGAACATCGAATCGTTGCCTTCGGTGGAGCCGTAGAACTCCAGGATCTCGGGGATCCTGAAGCGCTGCTTCATCACCGGCCAGATGTCGGGGCGCAGGCCATTGCCGAACGCCAGCCGGATCTTGTGGCGGGTCTCGTCCTCGCTGGGAGGCTGGTTCACCAGGTAGCGGCAGAGCTCGCCGATGTAGACGAACATCGTGCAGCCCTCCTCCACCGCCTCGGTCCAGAAGTGGGTGGCCGAGAACCGGCGCCTCAGGAACACCGAGCCGCCGTTCAGCAGCGCCGCGCCCACCGCGCAAAGGCCGCCGGTGGCGTGGTAGAGCGGCAGGGCGACGTAGATCCGGTCGGACGCCTTGGCGTTGGTCGCGCCGGCGAAGCCGCGCATGTAGAGCTGGGCGCGCACATGGGTGATCCGGGCCGCCTTGGGCAGGCCGGTGGTGCCCGACGTGAAGATGTAGAGTGCGGTGTCGCGGGCGCGGATCTCCTCGCGCACCGCCTTGTCGGGCGGCAGCTGGCTGCAGCTCTTCAGCGCCTGGGCCAGGTCGCGCTGGCCGCCGTGGGCCGGCCCCAGGATCCACTGCTGCAGCGGCTTCTCCAAGAGCGGGATGGCCGCTTCGAAGACCGGCGAGGTCTCCGGGTCGACGATCACCTGGCTCGCGCCCGAGATTCCCAGGCAATGGGCCAGCGCCAGGCCGGAGAGCTGGCTGTTGATGAGCGCCGTGACAACCCCGATCTTGGAGAGGCCGTACCAGACGCAGAAGTATTCCAGCCGGTTGGGCATGAAGAGCGCGACCGTCTGGCCGCGGCGCAGGTTCAGGCCCTTGGCCCAGTGGGCGAACCGGTTGGCGATGGCGTCGAGCTCGCCATAGGTGACGGTGCGCCCCTCGAAGGTCAGCGCCTGGCGGTCGCGCCACTTCTCGACCGCGGCCTGGACGTCGTCGCAGATCAGGTTCGGGCTGTCCGGCGCGATCGACTTCACCCGCGCCAGGGTCCGGTTGAGACCGCGCAGGAAACGCCACTCACGCTGGAGATTGGCCTTCAGCGGCATCCGCACCTCTCCGACAACCTGGCGACCTTGTGGGGGCGTCGCTCGACGGGTCAAGGATTCGGCGCCGGCATTTTGGCGCAGGGCCGTGGACAACCGATTTTCGGCGACGACGTGTGGCTTCCCGTCCCGCCTTTACGAGAACCGCTCCCAGGCCGACTGGCGCGAGACGCCAAGGCGCCCGCCGATGTCGGCCCAGCTCACCTCGCGGGCCCGCAAGGTGTCGACGATCTGCTGCAGAAAGTCGCGGCTCGCGTCGGCGGCGAAGCTGACCGCGCCCATCAGCGAGAGCAGCTGGTCGGTGGAGCGCTCCAAGGGCTTCTTGTAGCCTTTGCCGGTCGTCGGGCGGCCGGCGACGATGTCGTCGCACATCGCCACGCATTCGTTGCAGATGAAGACGAACGGGCCGGCGATCAGCTTCTCCACCTCGACCTGGGACTTGCCGCAGAACGAGCAATGCAGCGCGCTCGGCAGCTTGCGGCCGGTGGTGCGCTCCAGCTTGCGCCGGGCTTTCAACTCGTCGCGGCTGCGTTTGGGGGCGGCCGGCCCCATGGCGAACTTCCTGTCAGGCTGCTCCTGACAGTCAGGGATAACCTGACACCGATGAAGGGTCAAGCTCGGTCGGATCGCGACGGCGTGGCAATTAAGGTCATTGCGCGGCGATCTGCGCCAGAAAGACGTCACAATGGCGAAGATCAGCCGCCACGTCGCGCCGCCACCTCTCTGTATTCAATCAATATCGATGCCCGCTGACCGCGTCAGGGCAGAGGACATCGCAAGCCCGCTGCCAAGCTCGCACTTTCACATTTGGGAACCTGCCGGAGAAGCTTGTCGTTTGGGCGTCTCAGCGACACCCCCTGGAGGGACCTATGCCTGTCGATTTCACCGCCGGATCTTCCGGCGACAACAGCGATCCGACCACCACCGAGAGCGGCATGTTCGCGCCGACCCCGACTTGGGAGCGCACGAAGAAGCGTCGCTTCGGCGGCCGGGCCGCGCCCGAGCGGCGCAGCTTCTTCTCCGACACGCCCGAAGAGGCGGCGATCACGGGCGCGGGCGCCGGCGCGGCGACGGGAGCCATGGCCGCTGACGCGCAAGCCACCGACATGCGGTCCGCCGACATGGGCCCGACCACCATGACAACTGGCGAGACAGCCTTCGCCGGGACGCCGAGCTATGCCCAGCGCACCACCGTCCGCAAGCGCGGCAGCGTCGCCCCGGTGGCGATCGGCGCCGGCCTGATCGTGCTGGCCGGTGTGGCCGCCGCTGGCTGGTACGCGAGCCAGCCGCATGACCAGGGCGTCGCCCAGCTGACCCCCGGCGCGCCCGGCGCACCTGTCGACACCGGCGGTCCCGTGGTCGCTCAGAACGACACGGCCAGCGCTTCGGCGACCGCACCCGCGGGCCCGATGCCGGCCGCTCCGCCCGCGCGCACGGTCAGCCGCACCACCACGACGCATATGGCCGCCGCCGCCCCCGCGCCGATCCGCCACCGGACGGTGACCCGCAGCGTCGAGGATCAGGGCGTCAACGCCAGCGCCACCGTGGCCGCGCCTGCGCCGCGTCCGGCGCCCGCGCCGATCCCGCAGGCTGCTCCGGTGAACCCGGCTCCGGCACCGACGCAGGCCGCGCCGGTGAACCCGACGGCTCCGGCCGACCAGCCCGCCCCGACCCAGGCCGCGCCGACGCAACCCTCGACCCCGCCGCAGACCACCAGCCCGACGCCGGCGCCGGACCAGCCGCCGC
This sequence comes from Phenylobacterium sp., assembly GCA_045802455.1. Taxonomy (GTDB): domain Bacteria; phylum Pseudomonadota; class Alphaproteobacteria; order Caulobacterales; family Caulobacteraceae; genus Phenylobacterium. Next base: position 11,399 of record JBJMQX010000150.1, read on the forward strand.
CGCAATAGTCCCTCTCGTCTGTAGATCCGTTGGGTTCCTGCCCGCCTCTCCGCAACGGAGGGGCGGGCCTCTTGCGCGTCGCGGCGGTGGAGTCTCAGCCCCGCTTCTTGACCACGCTGACCTTGCCGCCAGGCTCGATCGTGGCGAGGCGGACGTCCTCGACCGATTCCAGGCCTTCCATGCGCAGCCATTCCGCCAGGTCGTCGTCGCCCAATTCGTGACGGGCCATGGCGCGGCGGTCGACCGCGCCGTCCTTCACGATGGTCACCGGCGCGCTCTTGATGAAGCGCCCCAGCAGGTTCCAGCGCAGGGTGGCCATGGCCAACAGCCGGTGCAGGATCACCAGCAGCAGCGTCGCGGCCAGGCCGCCGAAGAACGACGCCTTGCCGGTCATGATGCGCGAGAGGTTCGAGCCCACCACGATGGCCACGAAGATGTCGAGCGGCGTCGCCTGGGCGAAGGTGCGCCGGCCGGCGATGCGCAGGCAGATGAGGCCGAAGACGAGGACGATCACTGCGCGCACGCAGATCTGCCAGGGCTGCGCGCTCTCGTCCGGCCCGATCAGGCTGCGGATGACGTCCATGCCCACGGCAACGCTTGGCCGGCGCCGCGGTTGCCCTGGGAAGGAAGCGGGCTCGGGCGTCGGGCCGGCGACAAAGGAACGGCCTCGGCACGGGCGTGTTGGAGGGGGACGCCCATCCTTTGAGGGAGACCCATCATGGCCGCCACCCACGCTTCGAAGTCCTCGTCCAAGTCCAAGTCCGCGAGCGCGAAGTCGAAGACCCGCCGCACCCGCCGGACCGGCACGCGCGACCCGATGGCCGTCAAGTTGCTGAAGGCGGACCACCGCGAGGTGGAGGGCTGGTTCGACGAGTACGAGCAGCTGGAGGACGAGCGCGAAAAGCTCGCCCTGTTCCAGCAGATCGCGCTGGCGCTGAAGGTGCACACCCAGATCGAGGAAGAGATCTTCTACCCCGAGGAGCGCGGCGAGGTGGAGGACGACCTGCTGGACGAAGCCTACGTCGAGCACCAGTCGGCGAAGAACCTGATCGCCGAGATCGAGGCGATGAAGCCGTTCGACGAGTTCTACGACGCCAAGGTCAAGGTGCTGGGCGAGTACATCAAGCACCACGTGAAGGAAGAGGAGCAGCCGGGCGGCGTGTTCGCCCAGGCCAAGCGCGGCGACGAGGACCTGGAGGCCATGGGCGAGCGCCTGAAGGCCCGCAAGGAAGAGCTGATGGCCAAGATGGGCGGCAAGCGGTCCAACTAGGCTGGCTCAAAGGCGGCTAGGGCCCCCGACGCGCGGAACTGGCAGCGCACCGAGGGCCCCGCCGACGGCGCGACCAGCGTGCCCTCGGAAGCCCGACCGCCGCCAGGTACGCGTCGACGGCCGGACGCGCGGACTGATGCCCCAAGGCCGATGAGCGGGGGATGAACCACAGCGGCGTTTCGGCTGGCTGGCCTAGATTCGCGCCGCCTTCACCGCGGCCACGGCGGCCGCGGGACCCTTGACCCCCAGAACCTTGAACGCCGCGCCGCGCAGGGCCCCGTAGTTGATCCAGAACTGGGTCAGGTTCTTCAGCACGCCGTCGTCGAGGTCGGCCGGCCTGGCGATGGCCTTGAAGAGGTGGGAGACGCAAGCGACGGCCAGGATGCGGTCATTGCGGAAGGTCTCGTCCTTCTCGCTCTGCTCGCCCTCGATCACTGCGATCAGCCGCGCCTCGACCAGCGCGCCCACGCACGCCGGCTCGTCGTTGAGGATCAGGATGTCGAGCGGATCGCCGTCGTCAGCCTTGGTCCCCGGCACGAAGCCGAAGTCCAGCGGGAAGGCCATGCCGTCGGGCAGGATGCGCTTCAGCTCGAAGGCGCCGCTCTGCGGATCGAAGGCGTACTTTGCCCGGCTGCCGCGCGGGCACTCGACGATGGCGAGGCAGGTGCGGACCTTGCCGTCGAGGCGCGGATCGAGGCTGGCGAAGTCGGGCATCGGGCGAGCTAACCCTCGGCGCCGGCGATGGTTTCGGTAAGGATCCGGCAAGGATTCGGCGACCCCTTGCCGCATCGCCTCGGCGGGGGGGACTCGGCTATCAAGTCGGCCTGTCATTCGTCCGCGGGCATTGGGGCGCGCAAAGCCATGATCACCATCAAGGAACTCGTCGATTGGGCGTCGGTGGCGCTCGTGATCACCTCAGGAGGCCTCGCGGGCCATTACGCCTCCATCGGCATGACCTCGGTCCAGTGGGCCGGCGCGACCGCGGCAGTGCTGGGCTCGGTGACGGTGGCGGTGGCGGTGCGCGTCTGGCCGGTACGCGTGAAGGCCAAGGCGGCGCAGCGGGACTAGCGCCCCTCGAAGCCACTCTCAATCGGCATACACATCCAGGCCCATAGCGGTGAGCAGGACCTGTTGCTGCGACAGGTTGATCTTGGCGCCGGCGAAGCCGCCGAGCGCGGTGAGGTCGAGGCCGGCAAGCGCCGCTCCGCGCAGGTCGGCCCCGGCGAGGTTCGCGCCGGCGGTGATCGCCTGGAAGAGATCGCAATTCGACAGGTCTGCGCCCTCGAGGTCGGCCTCCTGAAGGTCGGCTTCGCGCAGGTCGCAGCCCGACAGGTCACAGCCGGCCAGCTTCGCGTCCGAAAGGTCGGCGAGCTCGAGGCTGCAGCGGGCGAAGGTCGCGGCCGTCTTGACCACCTTCGGCCCGAAGGCGCGCGCGAAATCGGCGCGGTGGAAGCGCGCGCCGCGCAGCTTGGTGTCGGCGAACCGCACCGCCCAGAGGCTGGAGCGGTCGATGTCGGCGAAGGAAAGGTCGCAGTCCTCGAAAACCGCTTCCTCCAGGCGGCAGAAGGCGAAGGCCGCGCCCGAGTGGCTGTCAGGGTCGGCGAAGCTGCAGCGGACGAAACGGGCCTCGCGCAGGTCGGCATGAGCGAAGCGGCAGCGGACGAACCGGCAATCGGTGAAGCTGGCGCCCTGCAGGATCACCGCGGAAAGCTGGGCGTCGGTCAGCGCGCAATTGGTCAGCCGGATGTCGGCGAGGTCCCGCTCGGCGAACTCGAACGCCGAGAGGTCCAGCCCCTCGTAGACGCCGCCGGCTTCGAGATGGAGAAGGTCCAAAGCCAAGAACTCCGTGTCATCCCGGAAGCCGCGCCAGCGGCTATCCGGGACCCATATTCGGCGGCGGCGCAAGGCGGATCGCTGCGCCGCCAAGGCGAACCCCTAGCTCCGAGTCTATGGGTCCCGAATATGGGCTGCGCCCATTCCGGGATGACACACTATGGGTTGATCACGGGCACCTGAATCTCGCCGCCGGCCTCGCGGAACTTCTCGGCCATCTGGGCCATGCCGCTCTCTACCTCATTCTGCTTTCGGGCCGCGTCCCGGATGTCCTGGCTGATCTTCATCGAGCAGAACTTCGGGCCGCACATCGAGCAGAAGTGGGCGGTCTTGAAGGCCTCCTTGGGCAGGCTCTCGTCGTGGTATTCGCGCGCGGTCTCAGGGTCGAGGCCGAGGTTGAACTGGTCCTCCCAGCGGAACTCGAAACGGGCGCGGCTGAGCGCGTCGTCCCACGCCCGCGCGGTCGGGTGGCCCTTGGCGAGGTCCGCGGCGTGGGCGGCGATCTTGTAGGCGATGACGCCCTGCTTGACGTCCTCGCGGTCCGGCAGGCCCAGGTGCTCCTTGGGCGTCAC
>JBJMQX010000151.1:0-16024 GCA_045802455.1 Phenylobacterium sp.
GGGGGTCCTCAACGGTCTGAGCGGACCCCCTCCGGCGCTTCGCGCCACCTCCCCCGAAGGGGAGGAATGTTACCGGCACCCCTCCACGACCTTTTCCAGGTCGGCCAGCCGGCGTTCGCATGTGGGCTGTTGCTGGCCGTGGGGATGAAACCCCCTCCGGCGCTTCGCGCCACCTCCCCCTGTGGGGGAGGATCTACTTAGCCCCGCTCGAAGCGCTGGCCCGCGACCCGCTCGCACTCGGCGGCGAGTTCCTTGAAGAGCAGGCTCAGGATGACCAGGGCGCGGCCTTCGACGTCGGCGGCTTCCGCGCCGGGGTGCCAGTCGACCAGCATGTCGAAGGAGAGCTCCGGCGCCATGGCGTTGCGGGCCAACACGGTGACGGTGGCCGCGCCGGGCTCCCCCGGGTTGGCCCTGGCCGCCACCGTCCAGCGGAGCTGTTCGTTGGTCTCCCGCTCGCTCATGCCGGCCTCAGGCCTGCGGCCTCGCGGGCGAGCGCGGTGATGCGCTCCCAGTCGCCGGCGCGCACGGCGTTGGGCGGGGCGACCCAGCTGCCGCCGACGCAGACCACGTTGGGCAGCGCCAGGTAGTCCGCGGCGTTCGCGGCGTTCACCCCGCCGGTCGGACAGAACTTCGCGGCCGCGAACGGGCCGGCGAAGGCGTTCAGGGCGTCGATCCCGCCCGCGACGTTGGCGGGGAACAGCTTGAACCGCGTGAAGCCGGCGGCGAGGCCGGCCATCAGCTCCGTCGCCGTGGCCACGCCGGGCAGCAGCGGGACCGGGCCTTCCTCCCGCTCGCCCGCGATCAGCCCGGGGCTGACGCAGAACTGCGCGCCGGCGTCGGCGCAGGCCTGGCGCATCGAGGCCGTCAGCACGGTGCCGGCGCCGACGATGGCACCTTCGATCTCGCCGGCCATCCGCTCGACGCAGGCCATGGCCACCGGCGTACGCAGGGTGATCTCCAGCACCGAGAGCCCGCCGGCCACCAGCGCGCGGCCCAGCGGCACGGCGTGCTCGATGTCGTCCACCACCAGCACCGGGATGACGGGCGCGCGCTCCAGGATCTGGTCCAGGGTCATAGGCGCTCCATCATCGAAAGCTCGCGGGCGGCGCCCAGCAGGGCCGGATAGGGGTGCAGGACCAGCGAGGTCGGGATGTCGCGGACATAGGCGGAGAGCCGGCCCTTGTCCTCGAACCGCGCGCGGAACGATCCGGCCGCCAGCCGGTCGGCCATGCGCGGCGCGATGCCGCCGGAGACGAAGACGCCGCCGCGGGCCCCGAAGCTGAGCGCCAGGTCGCCCGCCACCCCGCCCATGATCCCGCAGAAGCGGTCGAGGGTCTCGCCCGCCAGGGCGTCGCCCTTGGCGGCGGCGTCGATGATCGCCTTCTCGTCGGCCAGCGTGGGCTCGGCCCGGCGCATTCCGGCCAGGACGACATAGAGCTCATAGAGGCCGCGGCCGGACAGCAAGCGCTCGATCGAAACGCGGCCGTGGCGGGCGTGAAGGGCCTTCAGCACCTCGATCTCGCAATCGTCGGACGGCGCGAAAGCCGCGTGGCCGCCCTCCGTCGCGATGGCGATGTCGCCACGGTCGCTGCGCGCCAGGCCCGCGACGCCGAAGCCGGTGCCGGCGCCCAGCACCACCATGGGGCAGTCGTCCGGGCCACGCAGCGGGGGTCCAAGAGCCCGCAGGTTGTCGCCCGTAAGCAGGGGACAGGCGAGCGCCTGGGCGGCGAAGTCGTTGATCAGGCTCACCGCCTCGAACTCGAACTGGGCCAGGAGGTCGCCCTCCGAGACCTGCCAGTCGAGGTTGGTGAACTCGATCTCGCCGTCGAGCACCGGCCCGGCGACGGCCACCACCGCGCGCGGCGGGCGCCGGCCGCGGCCCATGGTGCGCTCCAGGTAGTCGGCGATGATGTCGCTGAGCGAGCCGTAATCGCCCGCGGGATAGATGTGCAGGTTGCGGACCCGGCCCTCGCCGTCGAGCAGGGCGAAGCGGGCGTTGGTGCCGCCGACGTCGCCGACCAGGCCGGTGTAGACGGGCTTGGCCATCACGCGGCCTCGAACAGGGTGCAGGCGCCGGCGTCGGCGGGGCCCGCCACGCGGCGCATGGTGGCGAACAGCTCGCGGCCGTAGCCGCCGGCCGAGGCCGGCGCGCTGGCTTTGGGTCTGCGCATCAGCTCGCGCGGATCGACCTGGATGGCGAGTGTCCCGGCATGCGCGTCGAGGCGGATCACGTCGCCGGTGCGCGCGTAGGCCAGCGGCCCGCCGTCGGCGGCTTCCGGCGTCACGTGGATGGCGGCCGGGACCTTGCCCGAGGCGCCTGACATCCGGCCATCGGTGACCAGGGCCACCTTGAATCCCTTGTCGAGCAGGACGCCCAGCGCCGGAGTCAGGGAGTGCAGCTCGGGCATGCCGTTCGCCTGCGGGCCCTGGAACCGGACCACGGCCACGAAGTCGCGCTCCAGCTCGCCGCGGGCGTGGGCGGCCAGGAGCGCCTCCTGGTCCTCGAAGACGATCGCCGGCGCCTCGACCACGAGGTGCTCGGGCTTGACGGCCGAGGTCTTGATCACCGCGCGGCCGAGCGGCCCGGTCAGCAGCCTGAGCCCGCCCTCGGCCTGGAAGGGGTCGTCCACCGGCCGCAGGATGTCGGGGTTCAGGCTCTCCGCGGTCCCCTCGCGCCAGACCAGCTTGCCGCCGTCGAGGAAGGGCTCGGCCTGGTAGCGGGAGAGGCCGGGGCCGGCGACCGTCAGCACGTCCTCGTGCGCCAGGCCGGCGGCCAGCAGCTGGCGGACCACGAAGGCCATGCCGCCGGCCGCATGGAAGGCGTTCACGTCCTCGGTGCCGTTCGGATAGACCCGCGCGATCAGCGGCGTGACGCGGGAGAGGTCGTCGAAGTCCTCCCAGGTGATGAGAACGCCGGCGGCGCGCGCCATCGCGATCAGGTGCAGGGTATGGTTGGTCGACCCGCCGGTGGCCAAGAGGCCCGCCAGCGCGTTCACCACGCTACGCGCGTCCACCACCTGGCCCATCGGCGTGTAGTCGTTGCCGCCGTCGCGGATCTCTACGGCGCGCCGGGGGGCTGCGGCGGTGAGTGCGTCGCGCAGCGGGGTGTTGGGCGTGACGAACGCCGAGCCCGGCAAATGCAGGCCCATCATCTCCATCATCATCTGGTTGGAGTTGGCGGTGCCGTAGAAGGTGCAGGTGCCCGGCCCGTGGTAGGACTTCATCTCGGAGTCCAGCAGCTCTTCGCGGGTCGCCTTGCCCTGGGCGTAGAGGGCGCGCACGCGGGCCTTCTCGGCGTTGGAGATGCCAGACGTCATCGGCCCGGCGGGCACGAAGATCACCGGCAGGTGGCCGAAGCTGAGCGCGCCGATGGTCAGGCCCGGCACGATCTTGTCGCAGACCCCCAGCATCAGGGCGGCGTCGAAGGCGTCGTGGGTCAGGGCCACGGCGGTCGCCAGGGCGATCACGTCGCGGGAGAACAGCGACAGCTCCATGCCGGGCCGCCCCTGGGTGACGCCGTCGCACATGGCCGGGACGCCGCCGGCGTACTGCGCGGTGGCGCCCACCTCGCGGGCCGCGGCCTTGATGATCGCCGGGAACCGCTCCAGCGGCTGGTGGGCCGAGAGCATGTCGTTGTAGGCCGAGACGATGGCGACGTTGGGCGCGGTGGGGTCGCGCATCCGCTGCTTGTCGGCGTCGCTCTCGGCGGCGAAGGCGTGGGCCCAGTTGGCGCAGGAGAGCTTGCCGCGGCCTGGCCCGGCGTGGCGGGCGGCCTCGATGCGGGCCAGGTAGTTGGCGCGGCTTCCCCGGCTGCGCTCGACGATCCGCTCGGTGACTTCCGCCGTGACCGGATGCATGGACAGGCTCCTCAGTTCGGCGTCCAGAGGATGCGGACTGGAACCTGCTCCTGCCGTAGGAGCGAGCCCACCGGCAGGTCGGCTCCGGCCTCAGCCTCGGCGATCACCTGCCGCTTAGCCTCGCCGGCGATCAAGAGGAAGATGGCGCGGCTCCGCAACAATGCCGCCAGCGTCAGGGTGATCCGCGGGACAGGGGGCGCGCCGAAGCCCTGCGGCGACTCGGCGACCAGGCGGGCGCCTTGCGGATCCAGGCCCTCGGCCAGCACCGGGCTGCCCGGGATCAGTGAGGCCACGTGGCCGTCCTCGCCCATGCCCAGCATGACCGCGTCGAAGGGCGTGAGCTTGGCGAGCGCCGGCTCGGCGTAGTCGGTGAGCGGCAGGAACTGGGCCGCCGCCGCGCGGCCGACGAAGAGGCGCTCGCGCAGCAGCCGGGCGTTGGAATTGGGCGAGCCGGCGTCGACGAGGCGCTCGTCCGAGAGCGTCACGGCGACGTGCGCCCAGTCGAGGTCGGCCTGCGCGAGGCGGTCGTAGACCGGGCCCGGCGAGCGCCCGCCGGTGGCGACGACGGAAGCGTGGCCACGGGCCGCCAGACCCCCCGCGAGCTGGGCGGCGATGGCTTCCGCGGCCGCATCCGCCAGCGCCCCAGCGGTTTCGAAGGTCTCGATCATGGCTCAGCGCAGCGGCGCGTGGGCGATGCGCAGGATGTTGGCGGCGCCCGGGGACTGCATCGGCAGGCCGGCGAGGATCAGCACGCGCTGGCCGGGCCGGGCGAGGCCGTGGGCGACCGCCTGCTCGACCGCCATGCGGGTCAGCTCCTCCGGATCCTGGACCTCGGGCACGACGCGGGCCTCGACGCCCCAGAGCAGCGCCAGCTTGCGCGCCGTGGCGAGCGAGGGCGTCAGCGCCAGGGTCGGCTGCAGCGGCCGCTCGCGGGCCAGGCGCAGCGCCGTCTGGCCCGTGGTGGTGAAGGTGGCGAGGCAGCCGGTGGAGCTGCTCTCGGCGGCCTTGCGGGCGGCGGCGACCAGGGCGTCGGCGTCGGCGTCCTCCACAGGGTATTCGGCGCGCATCAGCTCGGGCCAGCGGGGGTCTTTCTCCACCCGGGTGATGATCCGGTCCATGATGCTGACCGCCTCGACCGGATACTCACCGACGGCGCTCTCGGCCGACAGCATCAGGGCGTCGGCGCCCTCGTAGACCGCGCCCGCCACGTCGGAGGCTTCGGCGCGGGTGGGCGTCGGCGAGTGGGTCATGCTCTCCAGCATCTGGGTCGCCACCACGACCGGGATGCCGCGCAGCCGGGCGGCGCGGACCAGCTGCTTCTGGACCACCGGCACCTCCTCCGGCGCCAGTTCCACGCCGAGGTCGCCGCGGGCGACCATGATCGCCTGCGAGAGGTCGAGGATCTCGTCCAGCGCCTCCAGCGCCGAGGGCTTCTCGATCTTGGCCAGCACGCTGGCGCGGCCCTTCACGATCGAGCGCAGCTCGGCCATGTCGGCGGCGCGCTGCACGAAGGAGAGCGCCACCCAATCGACGCCCTCCTGCAGGGCGAAGTTCAGGTCGGCGCGGTCCTTCTCGGTCAGCGCCGGGATCGGGATGGCGTTCCCGGGCAGGTTGAGGCCCTTGTGGTCGGAGAGCTGCTCGCCGGCCTCGACGATGGTCTCGGCGAAATCCGGGCCGTGCTTGACCACCCTGAGCCGCACCTTGCCGTCGTCCAGCAGCACCGCCGAGCCGGTGCGCACGGCGGCGAACACCTCCGGGTGCGGCACCCCGATGCGGGCCGCGTCGCCGGGCGTCGACTTGAGGTCCAGCCGCAGGGTCTGGCCCGCCTTCAGCCGCACCACGCCGTCGGCGAACTCGCCCAGCCGGATCTTTGGGCCCTGCAGGTCGGCCAGCACCGCCAGCGGCCGGCCGACGGAGCCCTCGGCGCGGCGCACCGCCTGGATGGAGCGGGCGTGGTCGGCGTGGCTGCCATGGCTGAAATTGACCCGGAAGACGTCGGCCCCGGCCATTGCCAGTTCGCGGATCTTCGCCGGCTCGCGGCTCGCCGGGCCGAGGGTCGCGATGATGCGGGCTCTGCGGGCGCGGATCACGGTTGGGGTCCATGGGCTGGCGGCAGGTCGGCGAACCGACTCGCGGGCTTCCGGAGCCTTGCTTATCAAGGCACGTTCAGGCTGCGTCGAGTGGAAACGGGCGGGGCTCGAAAAAGGACGATGGAAAGGCTGTGAGGGTCTCCGCTTGAGCCAGAGCCTGGAGCTGTTCCCGATCGGCAACTGCGCGGCCAGCGCGCTGATCGACGAGGCGGGCTGCTTCGTCTGGGCCTGCGCGCCCAGGGTGGACGGCGATCCCTTCTTCTCAAGCCTGCTGGGCGGCCCGGACGCGACGTCGGCAAAGGCCCATGGCTACTGGTCCATCGAGATGGAAGGCCTGGCGAAGACCGCCCAGGCCTATCTGCGCAACACGCCGGTCCTGCGCACCGAGCTCACCGATGCGGCGGGCGCGCGGCTGGAGGTGCTCGACTTCTGCCCGCGATATCGCCAGTTCGGCCGGGTCTACCGGCCGCTCGCCTTCATCCGCCTGGTGCGGCCGCTGGCCGGCGCGCCGCGCATCCGCATTCGCCTCAGGCCCACGGTGAACTACGGCCAGAAACCCGCCGAGCGGACGGTGGGCTCCAACCACATCCGCTATGTGGGCGGGCCGGAGACGCTGAGGCTCTCCACCAATGCGCCGGTGACGCACGTGCAGGCCGAGCGGGCGTTCCGGCTGGAAGAGCCGATCGCCATGTTCCTGGGCCCCGACGAGCCGTTCGATTCCGACATCCGTTCGACGACCCAGCGGATGCTGGGGGAGACCATCGACTACTGGCGCGGCTGGGTGCGGACGCTGTCGGTGCCCCTGGAGTGGCAGGCGGCGGTCATCCGGGCCGCGATCACGCTGAAGCTCTGCGCCTACGAGGAGACCGGCGCGATCGTGGCGGCGCTCACCACCTCGATACCCGAGCATGCGACCGATCCCGGCGAGGACGGGCGCAACTGGGACTACCGGTACTGCTGGCTGCGCGACGCCTACTACGTGGTGCAGGCGCTGAACCGGCTGGGCGCGGCCGACATACTGGAGAACTACCTCGAGTACCTGCGCAACCTGGTCGACCAGGCGGTGCGCGGCGAGAACGCCACCGGCCACATCCAGCCGGTCTACGGCGTGGGCCTGGAGCCGGTGCTGACCGAATGGATCGCGCCCAACCTGCCCGGTTACCGCGGCATGGGGCCGGTCAGGATCGGCAACCAGGCCCACGAGCACCTGCAGCACGACGTCTATGGGCAGATCATCCTGTCGACGGTGCAGGCGTTCTTCGACGAGCGGCTGCTGCGGCCGGCGACGGTGGAGGACTTCCTGGCGATGGAGCCGGTGGGGCTGCGCGCCTTCGAGCTGCACGACAAGCCCGACGCCAGCCTCTGGGAGTTCCGCGGCCGCGAGGCGGTGCACACCTATTCCTCGGTGCTGTGCTGGGCGGCCTGCGACCGGCTGGGGAATGCGGCGACGCGGCTGGGGCTGGCCGACCGGGCGGCGTTCTGGACCGCCAAGGCGGCGCAGGTGCGCGCCACGATCGAGCACCGCGCCTGGAACAAGGCGCTGGGGCGCTATGCGGCCACCTTCGACGGCGACGAGCTTGACGCGAGCCTGCTGCAGCTGGTCGACGTGCGGTTCTGCCCGGCGGGCCATCCGCGCATGCTGGCGACCATGAAGGCCGTGGAGGAGGGCCTGCGGCGGGGACCCTTCATGCTGCGCTATTCGATACCCGACGACTTCGGGGCGCCGAAGACGGCGTTCAACTTCTGCACCTTCTGGCTGATCGAGGCGCTGCACCTTTCCGGACGCAGCGACGAGGCGCGGCAGCTCTTCGAGGAGATGCTGGCGCGGCGCACCAAGGCCGGCCTGCTCTCCGAGGACATCGCCTTCGACGGCAGGGAGCTCTGGGGCAACTATCCGCAGACCTATTCCCTGGTCGGCCTGATCAACTGCGCGACCCTGCTGTCGCGGCCTTGGTCGAGCGTGCGGTGACTCTGGACGCCGTTAGTCCAGCCAGGCGCGTTCCGAGCGTTCGATGAGCGCGAAGGCGCCGGCGGGACCCCAGGAGCCGGCGGCGTAGGGCTTGGGCGCCATGCTGGCTTCGGCCCAGGCGTCCGCGACGCCGTCGATCCAGCGCCAGGCCTCCTCCACCTCGTCGCGGCGCACGAATAGGGTCGAGTTGCCGTGCATGACGTCCAGCAGCAGGCGCTCGTAGGCGATCCGCCGGCGCGCGCCGGGCCCCTCGTAGGCGCGGAGCAGGCTGAGCGACAGGGGCAGCGACTGCAGGCGCATGCCGCCCTCGCTGATGCCGGGGCTCTTGTTCATCAACAGCAGCTCGATGTCCTCGTCCGGCTGCAGGTCGATGACCAGGCGGTTGGCGATGAGGTCGTCCTTGGCGGCGTTGCCGAAGATCGAGTGCGGCACCGGCTTGAACTGGATGGCGATCTGGGTGCGGCGCTCGGGCAGCCGCTTGCCGGTTCGCAGGAAGAACGGCACGCCGGCCCAACGCCAGTTGTCGATGTCCACCCGCAAGGCCACGAAGGTTTCCGTGCCGGATGGCTGGCCCCGCTCGGCCTGGTAGGCCTTGGCCTCCTTGCCGCCCACGACGCCGGCCGTGTACTGGCCGCGGATCGAGGCGTTCTGGGCGTCGGCGCGGGTGAAGCGGCGCAGCGAGCGCAGCACCTTGACCTTCTCGTTGCGCACGCTGTCCGGCTCCATGTCGGCCGGCGGCTCCATGGCCACAAAGCAGAGCAGCTGCAGCATGTGATTCTGCAGCATGTCGCGCAGCGCGCCGTACTCGTCGTAATAGGGCCAGCGGTCGCCGACGCCTTCGGTCTCCGCCACAGTGATCTGCACGTGGTCGATGGTCAGGTTGTTCCAGAGCGGCTCGAAGAGGGTGTTGGCGAACCTGAGCGCGATCAGGTTCTGCACCGTCTCCTTGCCGAGGTAGTGGTCAATCCGGAAGATCCGGTCCTCCGAGAACACCGCGCCGACGGCGCGGTTAACCTCGCGCGAGCTCTCCAGGTCGCGGCCGATCGGCTTTTCCAGCACGATGCGGCTCTCCGGCGTCGCCAACTCGCAGCCGGCCAGGGAGCCGCAGATGCGGCCGTAGAGGCTGGGCGAGACCGCCAGGAAGAAGATCGGCCGTTGCCGGCCTTCCAGATGCGGCTTCAGCGCCGTGGCCCCTTCGACGGAGGTCGCATCGCAGGCCACGTAATCGAGGCGGCCGCAGAAGCGGGCCCAGACGCCGTCGTCGACGGTTTCCGACCGCGCGTCGAGGATTGCCCTCACCTGGGCCACGAAAGCCTCGCGGCTGAGCGGCGAGCGAGCTGTCGCAAGCAGCTTCAGCCCCACGGGCAGCAGGCCATCGGCGTCCAGGAAATAGAGCGACGGCAGCACCATGCGCCGGGCGAGATCGCCGGTGGCGCCGAACAGAACGATCGCGTCGGCCAACTCGGCCATCGGGGCGTCACCTGGGCTCGCAAGGTCGGGGGGCGACGCATAGCGCGGATTGGTCACCGGATCGTCAAGTGGTCAGGCGGTTCGGCGCGGCGCCTCAGGGGATCGAAAGCGCCGCCTTGCGCGTTGCCGTATGACCGGGGGTCTTGCTCAAATGTCGCTCGATGGCCTCACTGTCAGTCTCCCCGCTCCCAGCCCGATCCGGCTGGGCGAGACGGCGCTGTTCCTGGACCTGGACGGCACGCTGGCCCCGATCGCGGCCCGGCCGCAGGACGTGCGACCCGATCCCCGGCGGACAAGCCTACTGGAGCGCCTGGCCGAGCGGCTGGAGGGACGCCTGGCGGTGGTCAGCGGCCGCACGCTGGAGGATATCGACCGGATCCTGGAGGGCTGCGTCACGGCGGTCGCCGCAGTCCACGGCCTGGTCCTGCGGACTCCCGACGGTCAGGTGCACGCCCAGCCGCCGCATCCGGCGCTGGGCCGCGCCGCCGAGGGCTTCCGCGCCTTCGCGGGGCGCGACTCCGGGCTGATCGTCGAGGAGAAGGGCCTGTCGGTCGCGCTGCACTTCCGGCTGGCCGGCCACCACGCCGAGGCGGCGCGGGCCTGCGCCCGGACACTGGCGGCGGAGACCGGCCTGACGCTGCAGGACGGCGACATGGTCGAGGAGCTGCGCACGCCGGGGGCCAGCAAGGGCGACAGCGTTCGCGCGTTCATGGACCAGCCGCCGTTCCGGGGCTCACGGCCAGTGTTCGTGGGCGACGACGCGACCGACGAGGCCGGCTTTGCCGCCGCCCAGGCGCTCGACGGCATGGGCGTGGCGGTGGGAAGCCAGCGGCAGACCAGCGCACGCTTCCGCCTGGCCGACGTCGAGACCGCGCTGACCTGGCTGGAGGCGGCGCTATGAGCCGGCTGATCGTCGTCTCCAACCGCGTGAACCCGCCCTCGGCGGCCGGTGAGGAAAGCGTCGGCGGCCTGGCCATGGCGCTGTCCGCGGCGCTGCGCGAATACTCCGGCTTGTGGTTCGGCTGGAGCGGCAAGACCACGCCGCGCTTCGACGGCAAGCTCTCGATGCAGACCCAGGACGGGGTGACCAGCGCCCTCATCGATCTCGAGGAGGCGGACCTCGACGAGTACTACAACGGCTACGCCAACAAGACGCTGTGGCCGCTCTTCCACTACCGGACCGACCTGGTCGCCTATGACCGCGCCTATGGCGAGGGCTATTCCCGGGTCAACACCCGCTTCGCCGAGGTCCTGCTGCCGCTGATCCGCCCCGACGACCTGGTCTGGGTGCACGACTACCATCTGATCCCGCTCGCCCGCGACCTGCGCCTGCTCGGGTTGAAGAACCGGATCGGTTTCTTCCTGCATGTGCCCTGGCCGGCGCACCAGGTGTTCACGACCCTGCCCGGGCACCGGCGGCTGGTGGAGGCGATGTTCGACTACGACCTGGTGGGCTTCCAGACCGAGGAGTACCGCAGCGCCTTCGAGGACTATGTGCTGACCGAGGCCGGCGGCGCCCAGCCGGGCGCGGACGCGCTGCACGCCTTCGGCCGGACGATCCAGGTCGGCGCCTTCCCGATCGGCATCGACGCCGCCGACTTCGCCCGCATGCTGCGCGGCCCGAAGGCGCGGCGGATGCGCGATCTGATGACCGCGGCGACGGTGTTCCGCCACCTGATCGTCGGCGTCGACCGGCTGGACTATTCCAAGGGCCTGGAGGAACGGTTCGTCGGCTTCGAGCGCTACCTGGCGGACAATCCGGACATGCGCCGCGAGGTGCTGATGCTGCAGATCGCGCCGGTCAGCCGCGAGAGCGTCGACGCCTACCAGGAGATCCGCGGCCGGCTGGACGCGCTTTCGGGCCGGATCAACGGCGAGTTCGCCGACATCGACTGGGCGCCCTTCCGCTATGTGAACCGCAACTACCGGCGCGACGAGCTGGCCGGCATCTATTGCGCGGCCCGCGTGGGCCTCGTGACCCCGCTTCGCGACGGCATGAACCTGGTCGCCAAGGAGTTCGTGGCCGCGCAGAACCCCGAAGAGCCGGGCGTCCTGATCCTCTCGCAGTTCGCCGGCGCGGCGCGGCAGCTGAAGGACGCCCTGCTGATCAACCCGAACAGCCCGGAGGAGATCGCCGAGGCGCTGAAGCAGGCGCTGGCGATGGAGAAGCCGGAGCGAATCCGCCGCTGGCGCGCTCTCAACGAGAATGTCCAGCGCGAGGACGTCACCGCCTGGCGCGACGCCTTCGTGAACGCGCTCGCCGGGGCCAAGGAGCGGCGGACCGCGCTGGCCAGCTGAGGGAGCTTCGCTTGGCCGCCGCCCGCAAGACCGCCGCGACAAAGACCACCGGCTCGAAGAGCGACGCCGACAAGGCGCTGGCCCGTTACCGCTCGATGCGGGACTTCAACAAGACCGCCGAGCCGAGCGGGCGCGACGAGGTCAAGCCGTCGAACCGCCTGCGCTTCGTCATCCAGAAGCACGCGGCCACGCGCCTGCACTACGACTTCCGCCTCGAACTCGACGGCGTGCTCGTCTCCTGGGCCATCCCCAAGGGCCCGAGCTTCGATCCGAAGGAAAAGCGCCTGGCGATGCACGTGGAGGATCACCCCGTCGCCTACGGCACTTTCGAGGGCACGATTCCCAAGGGCCAGTACGGGGCCGGCACGGTGATCGTCTGGGACAACGGCACCTGGGAGCCGGTGGGCGATCCGCACGCCGGGCTCAAGGCCGGCAAGCTGGTGTTTCGCCTGCATGGCCACAAGCTGGCCGGCCTGTGGGAGCTGGTCAAGATCGGCAAGCCCGACGAGCGCCAGGAGCCGTGGCTGCTCTTCAAGAAGCACGACGAGTGGGAGCGGTCGCACGCCGACTACGACGTCGTCAACGCCTTGCCCGACAGCATCGTGACGCATCCGCGCCCGCTACTGGAAGAGGCGCCCGCCGCGCCGGTGGCCGCGATCAAGCGCGCCGGCCGCACGGCGAGCGCGGTGCAGAAGGCGTCCTCGGCGTTCGACCCGTCGACGCTGGAAGGCGCACGCTAGGCGGCGCTGCCGGACACGCTGTCGCCGCAGCTCGCGACGCTGGCCAAGTCGGCGCCCACGCATGGCGACTGGATCTACGAGATCAAGTTCGACGGCTACCGGCTGATGACGCGCATCGCCAAGGGCCAGGCGGCGATCATCACGCGCGGCGGCCACGACTGGACGCACAAGATGCAGCCGCTGGCCGACGAACTGGCGACGCTGGGCATCGCCAGCGGCTGGCTCGATGGCGAGGCCGTGGTGCTCGATCCCAACGGGCTGCCGCAATTCAACCTGCTGCAGAACGCCCTCGATTCCACGCGCAGCAGCCAGGCCATCGTCTACTACGTCTTCGACGCGCCCTTCCTCAACGGCCATGACCTGCGCGAGGTGCCGCTGCACGCGCGCCGCGCGCTGCTCAAGCAGGTGATCGAGGCGCACGGCGGCGACCGCGTGCGCTTCAGCGACGACTTCCCCGCCGAGGCCGCGCAAGTGTTGGAGACGGCCTGCAGCCTGCACCTGGAAGGCGTGATCGCCAAGCGGCGCGACGGCTTGTACACCTCGGCGCGTTCGACCGACTGGCTCAAGCTCAAGTGCCAGGCGCGCCAGGAATTCGTCATCGGCGGCTTCAGCGACCGCAGCGACAACGCCAAGGCCGTCGGCGCCTTGATGCTGGGCTACTACGACGAGCACGGCGTGCTGCAGTACGCGGGCCGCGTGGGCACCGGCTGGAGCTCGGCCGACGCCGTTGCCCTGCGCACGAAGCTGGCCGGGCTGGTGTCCGAGAAATCACCGTTCCCGCCAGGCACCACGCGCTCGACGCGCTGGATGACGCGGCCGGCGGCGGAGGATCATTGGGTCAAGCCGCAGCTGGTGGCCGAGATCAGTTTTGCCGAATGGACCCCGGACGGCAGCGTGCGCCACGCCTCGTACCAGGGCCTGCGCGAGGACAAGGATGCGAAGGCGGTCGGCCGCGAGAAGGCGAAGGCGCCGCCCGAGACGGACGAGCCTGCGACGCAGGCCGCGCCGGCCAAGTCAAAGACCTCGAAGGAATCGGCCGCCCCGGCCGTCAAGACGCCGCGCGCCGCATCGGCCAAGCCCGGCACGGTCGAGGTCGAGGGCGTGCGCATCACGCACCCAGAGCGCGTGATCGACGCGTCGACCGGCCACACCAAGCTGGACCTCGCGCGCTTCTACGCGAGCATCGCCGAGTTCATGCTGCCGCACCTGAAGTCGCGGCCGGTGTCGCTGGTGCGCGCGCCCGAGGGCGTGGGCGGCGAGCTGTTCTTCCAGAAGCACGCCGACGTGCGCACCATGCCGGGCATGAAGGACCTGCCCGGCCTGTGGGAAGGCCACGGGCCGCTGCTGGAAGTTCCCAGCGTGCAGGCCCTGATCGCGGCGGCGCAGATGAACGTCATCGAGTTCCACACCTGGAATTCGGTCAAGCAGAAGGTCGACAAGCCCGATCGCATGATCTTCGATCTCGACCCGGGCGAGGGCGTGACATTCGCGACCGTGCGCGAGGGCGCGGAGCTGATGCGGGCGCTGCTCGAGGAGCTGGGCCTGAAGTGCTGGCTCAAGACCAGCGGCGGCAAGGGCCTGCACGTGGTGGTGCCGATGTCCGCGCGGCTGGACTACGACACCGTCAAGACGTTCTCGCAGCAGATCGTCCAGCACATGGCACGCACCATCCCGCAGCGCTTCGTCGCCAAGAGTGGGCCGACCAACCGCGTCGGCAAGATCTTCGTCGACTACCTGCGCAACGGCTTCAACGCGACGACCGCGGCCGCCTTCTCGGCGCGGGCGCGGCCCGGGCTGGGCGTGTCGATCCCGATCGCGTGGGACCAGCTGCCCGAGATGAAGAGCGGCGCCAACTGGACGATCTCCGATGCGCGCGACCACATGTCGTTCCAGCAGGCCGACCCCTGGGCCGACTACTGGTCCTGCAAGCAGACAATGACGGCGGCGATGAAAGCCCTGAAGGCGGCAGACTGAAGGACGCCTACTTGGGCGCGGGATCGCGGGCCAGCAGCGAGATGCCGCCGGCCGTCACGCCCAGCACCCACTCCTCGCCGCGATAGTGCATCACGACGACGCGCTCGCGCGCGCCCACGGGCAGCGCACGCACGAAGCGCGGCGCATCGGGAGACTGCGCCGTCATCCGTCCGGCCTGCAGGCGCTTGAGCAGACGCAGCGCCAGCCAGGCGAGCGCGAGGACGAAAGCGAGCGCGACCAACATCGTCGCGACCGACGAGGCGAAGTTTTCCATGGAGTCCGTCGAAGGCAGTTTGACTGCGGCCACGCGGGCCGCCGGCAGGAGGCGTCATGCTTGCGAAGAGGTGCCAGGATAGCGCGTGGCGTCTTCGCCCGGCGCGCGCTCCAGGCGCTGGCGGCTGGCCGCCGGCGCCGCTTCGCCGCGGCGCTGGCGCTCGCTCTCCTCGCGCACTTCGCGCGCCCACCGGATGACCTCGGCGACGATGTCGAACAGGTGGCGCGGCACCACCGCCCCGACCTCCGCGCTGGCGAGCAGCTCGCGCGCGAGCGCGACGTTGCGCACGATGGGCACGCCCGCGTCCTCGGCCGCCTCTCGCATGGCGCGCGCCACCTCGTCCTCGCCCTTGGCCGAGACCGTCGGCACGCCTTGGTTCTCGTGGTCGTAGTCGAGCGCGATGGCCACATGGGTCGGGTTGACCACCAGCACGTCGGCCTGGCGTGCCGCCTGCGCCGCATTGCGCTGTGACCACTCCTGGTGAACCTGCTTGCGCTGCTGCTTGACGTAAGGGTCGCCCTCGTTCTGCCGGTGCTCGTCGCGGATGTCGCGCCGGCTCATGCGCATCTTCTTCATGAACGAATGGCGCTGCCAGGCGGCGTCGAGCACGGCGACGCCGACGAACACGGCGAGCGCCGCCCCGACCAGGCGCGCGGTCACCTGCCACAGCGACTGCTCCAGCCGGGGGGCAATCCCCTGCGGGCTTTCGTTGGCGAGCGAGGCCAGGCGCGGCAAGGATCCGCGCAGCACGATCCAGCCGATCGCCAGCAGGACGGCGGTCTTGCCAAGGGCCTTGAGCACCTCGACCAGGTTGTCCATCGAGAACAGCCGCTTGAGGCCTTCGGCCGGATTCAGCTTGTCGAACGAGGGCTTGAGGCGCGACCACGCGAGCACGGGTCCGACCTGCAGGAATTCGGCCAGCACGCCGACGAGCAGCACGGGCACCATCAGCATCGCGGTGATCAGCAGCAGGGTCTCCACCGCCAGCCACCCGGTGTTGCGCACGGCCGTGACGAAGTCGCCGCCCAGGCCTTGCAACGCGGCGCCGATCAGCGCCTGCAGTCGAGCGCCCGCCAACGCGGCCGTCGCGCCGGCCAGTACCAGCCAGACCAGCAGCACGAGCGTGCTCGTGGCTTCCTTGCTCTTCCAGACCTGCCCTTGCTTGCGCGCGTCACGCAGCTTCTTCGCAGTGGGCTGCTCGGTCTTGTCGCCGCTGTCCTGGTTGTCCGCCATGGCCGCATCTTCGCGCGACATGGCCGACAGTGGCGCGGCGTTGCTTCACATTTGTAGCAATCTATTACCTAGGGGGGTATCCGCCGAGCTCGCCTGTCCGCTCGCTCTCTTATGTTGAA
>JBJMQX010000152.1:0-8544 GCA_045802455.1 Phenylobacterium sp.
CGAGGCCGTGCGGCAAATGACTGGCGTCTTGCGGCAGGCCGACCGCCGCATCGCCTACGTATACGTCCGCCCGCCCGGACCAGACGGCGGCGGGCCTATGCCGGTACGGCCTCGATGATCACGAAGGCCTGGGCGTAGGGGTGGTCGTCGGTGAGGCTGAGGTGGATCACCGCGCGGCGGCCGGCCGGCGTGATCTCCGCCAGGCGGGCCGCGGCGCCGCCGGTCAGCGCCATGGTGGGCTGGCCCGAGCGTAGGTTGACCACGCCCATGTCGCGCCAGAACACGCCGCGGCGCATGCCGGTGCCCAGCGCCTTGGCGCAGGCCTCCTTGGCGGCGAAGCGCTTGGCGTAGCTGGCGGCGCGGTCGTTCTTGCGCTCCGAGCGGGCGCGCTCGACCTCGGTGAAGATGCGGTGGGTGAACCGTTCGCCGTGCCGCTCCAGGGTCTTCTCGATCCGGCGGATGTCGGAGAGGTCGGAGCCGATGCCGATGATCATGCGGCCTTGACCGCCCGGGCTTCGTCCATGAGCGCGCGCATCCGCTGGATGGCGGGACCGAGGCCGATGAAGATCGCCTCGCCGATCAGGAAGTGGCCGATGTTGAGCTCCATCAGCTCGGGGATGGCGGCGATCGGCTTGACGGTCTCGTAGTCGATGCCGTGGCCGGCGTGGACCTCCAGGCCCAGGGCGACGGCCTCGCGGGCGGCGGCTCGGATGCGCGCGAGATAGGCCGGCGCCTCGGGCGACCTCTCGCGGACCGCCTGGCAGTAGGCGCCGACGTGCAGCTCGATGACCTGGGCGCCCACCGCGCTGGCCGCGGCGACCTGCTGCAGATCGGCGTCGATGAAGCAGGAGAGGCGGATCCCGGCGTCGACGAACCGCTGCACGACGGGGGCGATGGTGTTGTGGCCGCGCGCCACGTCGAGGCCGCCCTCGGTGGTCACCTCCTCGCGCCGCTCAGGCACCAGGCAGGCGGCATGCGGCAGGTGGCCGAGCGCGATGGCCTCCATCTCCGGCGTCACCGCCATCTCGAAGTTCAGCGGCCGCCCCCGCCGGCGGCAGGTGACGGCCAGCGCCTCCATGTCGGCGTCGGAGATGTGCCGGCGGTCCTCGCGCAGGTGGGCGGTGATGCCGTCGGCGCCGGCGGCCAGCGCCATCTCGGCGGCCCGCACCGGGTCCGGATAGCCCTCCCCGCGCGCGTTCCGCACGGTGGCCACATGGTCGATGTTGACGCCCAGGCGCAGCTTGCTCATCCGCGCAGCCTCTTGGACCCGGGCTCCTCGGCAGGGAGGGCGGCGAGGTCGGGGGGGACCTGGTCGGGGGCGTAGGAGGGCACGTCGACGGTGGCCAGCGCCACCAGCGGGAAGCCGACGTCGGCCTTGCCGCCGGAGCGGTCGACCAGGCAGGCGCAGCAGAGCACCACGCCGCCGGCCGCCTCGATCGGCTCGACGGCCTCGCGGAACGAGCCGCCGGTGGTGATCACGTCCTCGACGACCACAACCTTGGCGCCGGGTGCTATGGAGAAGGCGCGGCGCAGGCGGAACTTGCCGTCCTCGCGCTCGACGTAAAGCGCCGGCACACCCATCCAGCGGGCGGTCTCGTAGCCGGGGATGATCGCGCCGACCGCCGGCGCCACGATCACGTCGGGCTTGCCGAAGCGGGCCTCGATCTTCTCGGCCAGCGCCTTGCAGAGCCGCGCGGTGCGCTCCGGATACTGGAAGACCAGGTTCTTCTGCAGGAACATCGGCGAGTGGCGGCCCGACGCCAGGATGAAGTGGCCTTCGCGCAGCGCGCCCGCGCCGCGGAACTCTTCCAGGACGTCTTCAGTGTTCATGGGCAGCCAGATAATCCCGTTTGCGCCGGCTCGGAAGATACCGGAGGTTCCGCCCATGAGTCGGCGTGCGGCAGCGGGCGTTGGAATTTGGCTCGGACGCCTGGGCGCGCTCGCAGCGCTGGCGGTCACGCTCGCCATCCTGGGGTTCTATGCGAGCCGGCTTTCGATGCCGCTGCCGATCTATGCGAGCGACGAGGCGGCCTATCTGATCCGCGCGCTCTATCCGGACGACGTCGTGGCGCGAAACCCGGCCGTGACCATGATCACCAATGGCGTGCACCTGAGCGTGATCCGGGCGGCCTATGAGACCGGCGGACCGTACATCATCATCGATCGGATCGCCGACGCCCTGGCCTACCTGGGCGGAATGGTCGTGCTGTGGCGGATCGGGACGAGGGGGCTGGCGCGGCGCGACCAGGCGGCGTTGCTGATGCTGGCGCTGGGGTTCGCCTACTGGCGCTTTGCGGCCAGCAACCTCGCCGAAGGGCTGTTCGTGGGCGTGCTCGCCCTGATCTGCTGGGTGACGCAGCGGTGGTGGCGCGCGCGGCCGATGGTGCACGCGCTGGCGGCGGGCGCACTGATGGCTGCGCTGGTGCTGGTGAAGCCGCACGGCCTGGCGGTGGCGGCCGGGCTGGCGGCCGTGGCGATCGCCGACGCGGCCATCGGGCGCGACTGGCGGCGCGTGGCGATCCGGATCGCCATCTTCGCGCCCGCCTTCTTCCTGGTCGGCAACCTGATCCAGCGGGGGGCGCAGGAGCCGGTGGCCAACCCCTTCACCTTCTTCATGAGCCAGTTCTACGCCTCGGCCCTGGGGCAGATGACGGTGCCGAACGCCGCCACCCTGGCCCTCCAGGCGTTGGGCGGAATGGTGGCCGCATGCGCGGTGCTGGCCGGGACGCCGCTCGTGGCCGGCGGCGTCGAGATCGTCGAGCGGTGGCGGCTGCGCGGCCGTGACTTCCGGCTGGCGCCGCGCGACGTGGTCTTCCTGCTGCTGGCGGGTTCACTCGCCGCGACCCTGGTGATGGTGGCCATCTTCGCCTTCAAGGTCGCCTCGTCGCCCGGCGAGACGCAGCGGCTGTGGGGCCGCTACTTCGAGTTCTACGCCCCGGTGCTGTGGTTGGCCGCGGCGCCGGCGATCGCCCGGCCGCAGGGACACCGCACCGCGCTGGCCTGCGGGGCGGTGACGCTCGTGGGCCTGGGCGGGCTGCTCTCGGTCCTGCAGGGCGGCGTGGTGCTGTTCCCCTGGGACGCCAGCGTCCTGACCGCCTTCTTCGAGTCCGACCCGGTCCGCGCGCCGCTGAACTTCCCCGTGCCCTACCGCGCGCTGGCGGCGGGGACGACGCTGCTCGCCGCGATCGCCTACGCGCTGCGCGGGCGGGCGACCTATGTGGGCCTGGCGCTGGTGCTCGTCCTGAGCGCGCTGTCCACCTGGCAGGACTACGTCTGGGTGGGCGCCATGGTCAAGTATCGCAACGCGCTCGAGCGCGACGTGCGGCGAATCTGGCCCGCCCTGCCGCCGGAGCCGGCGGCGATCGCCCTGCTCACTCCCGACGCCAACGTGGGCCACCTGGGCTTCCTGCGGCTGCACGCCCGGCCAACCGTCGTCCTTAGCCCCTCCGACTGGCCGATGGCCGTCACCGGCGCCGAGGCCGTGGTGATGGGCGGACCGGACGCGCCGCCCGGGGGCCCGTGGCGCGAGGTCTACAAGGGCCAGGAGCTGTCGCTCTGGCGACGCGCGCCGACGCCTCCGCCCTTGCCCGAGACGCCCTAGGCTGAAAGCCTAGGTCATGGCCGTCGCCGCCGACACCGTAACGCCAAGGGCGCAGGACCGCGCCTTCCTCGGCCATCCGCCGGGGCTCGCCTACATGGCGTTCATGGAGGCCTTCGAGCGGTTCTCCTTCTACGGCATGCAGGCGCTGCTGGTGCTCTACATGACGAGCCAGCTGCTGCACGCCGGGCACATCGAGCACGTCGCGGGGTTCGGGCCGTTCCGGAGCGCGCTGGAGGGCGTGTTCGGGCCGATGAGCCCGCAGGCGATAGCCTCGGAGATCTTCGGCCTCTATGCCGGCTTCTGCTCGTTCACGCCGGTGTTCGGCGGCATGGTCGGCGACTGGCTGCTGGGGCAGCGCAAGGCGGTGCTGCTGGGCGGGGCGATGATGGCGGCGGGCCACTTCCTGATGGCCTTCGAGGCGCCGTTCCTGCTGGCGCTGGCCCTGCTGATGCTCGGCTGCGGCCTCCTGAAGGGCAACATCTCGGCCCAGGTGGGCGCGCTCTACCGCGGCGCGGACCGGCGGCGCGAGGACGCCTTCCAGCTCTTCTACATGGCCGCCAACGTGGGGGTGTTCGTAGCCCCGCTGGTCTGCGGGACGCTCGGCGAGCTGGCCGGCTGGCACTGGGGCTTTGGGGCAGCGGGGGTCGGCATGCTGATCAGCCTCGGCATCTACCTGGCCGGCTGGAGCCGGCTGCCGCCGGACATCCGGGCGGGCGGCGCGAGCGAGGGGCCGCGGCCGGCCGCCCTCACCGCGAAGGACGCGCCGCGGCTGGCGGCGATGGGCGTGCTGCTGGTCGTGGTCGCGCTGTTCTGGATCGCCAACGGCGAGACGCTGAACGCCTACATGATCTGGGCCAAGACCCATCTCGACCGCAGGATGCTGGGCCACGAGCTGCCGGTCACCTGGCTGCAGTCCGTGAGCGCCATCGTCGGGATCACCATGGCCCCGGTGCTGATCCGGCTATGGACGCGGCAGGCCGCCGTCGGACGCGAGCCGCCGTCGCTGGGCAAGCAGGCGATCGGCTGCGGCCTGGCGGTGTCGGCCTATGGCCTGCTGGCGCTGGCGTGTGCGCTGAGCGGGCCGACCAAGGTCCCGCTGGCCTGGGCGCTGGGCTATCACCTGCTGCTGCAGACCGGCTACCTTTTCGTCTATCCGATCGGCATGGCGGTGTTCAGCCGCGCCGCGCCGCCGGCGATCACCGGGCTGATGATCGGCGTCTACTTCATGAGCGTGTTCGCAGGCTCCCTGCTGGTCGGCTGGGTGGGCCAGTTCTACGAGAAGCTGAGCGCGCCGGCCTTCTGGCTGCTGCACGCCGGCGCGGCGGGCCTGGCAGGCGCGATCATCCTGGCCCTGTGGAAGCCGCTGAACGCGGCGCTGACGCCACGGATCGCCTGAAGGGGACCCATGAAGCTCTACCAGACCTATGCTTCGCCCTTCCCCACCCGCGTGCGGCTGCTGCTCTACGCCAAGGGCATCGAGGTCGAGATCGTCGAGCCGCCGGGCTTCCATGCCTCGACCGAAAGCAAGGGCGACTACCTGCGGATCAACCCGATCGGCCGCGTGCCGACGCTGGTGCTCGACGATGGCCGGGCGCTGCCGGAATCGGAGGTGATCTGCGAATACCTGGAGGACGCCTTCCCCGAGCCCAGCCTGCGGCCGGCCGATGCGTGGGCCCGGGCGCGGATGCGGCTGCTGAGCCGGATCTGCGACTTCTACGTGGTAATGGCGATGGTCCCGCTGTTCAACCTGGCGGGGCGGTCGCGGCGGCATTGGGAGCCGGCGGCGGTAGAGGCGGCGGCGGGCAAGCTCGCCGATGCGCTCGCCTATCTGGAAGCCTACATCGGCGAGGACGGCTATGCGGTGGGCGGGTCGCTGACCCAGGCCGACGGCGCAATCGCGCCGCAACTGGTGCTGGCGGCGGAATGGATTCCCGAACTGTTCGGGACGCCCGATCCCCTGCCCGGCCTGCCGAAGCTCGCCGCCTATTGGCGCGCCATACAGACCGATCCGATCGCAGCCCGGCTGATCGGCGAGACACGGGACGCCATCGCCGAGCAGCAGGCCGCCTCCCGCGCCCTGGCGGCCCGGCGGCCCTAGGCCGGCCCAAGGCGCACGGAGTCGGCCAGGACCGTCCCTCGGATCGCCGCCGCATCCACATCCTGCAGGCCGTACGCCGAGATATTCCATTTGTGCTTGGGCGCGACGTTGCGCTTCAGGTTGATCCCGTCGATCAGGGTGAAGTGGCGGGCCAGTTCGCGCATCAGGGCCGTGTCGCCGTGGTGGCGGTACATGACATTCACCAGCCAGCCGTCGGGGGCCATCTGCGGTTTCAGGGCGTCGAACAGGGCCGTCCGGTCATCGACATAGAACAGCATGTCGGTGAACGCGATAATGTCGAACGGACCGTCGCCGGGTCCCGGCCTATCGCCCACGATGAACCGGCTTTTCGGGAAGTTCTGGGCCTTGGCCGCGGAGATCGCCACCTCGGAGATATCGAGGCCGACGTATTCCGCCAGGTAGTCATCATGGATGCGGGCGCGCAGGGTTCCCGAACCGCAGCCGATGTCCAGGACACGCGGCTTGCGCGGGAACGCACGGATCGTGCCGATCAGCACTTCAAGCCGGTGGAACTGCCAGAACTGGCCGTAGTAGTCGAGCCGGCCATCCGCATAGTGGATGTCCCAATCCGCGGGGCTGAGCCGCCAACGCCGGCGGTACCTCAAGAGCCCGGCGCGGACGCCAAGGTCGTAGAGTGCAAGCAAGGGGCGGCGGGCGAGGTTCACGGCAGCGCCTTTCCTTAGGAACACCTCCATAGAGGAGGCGCTAATCCTTGCGCCGCTCGACGGTCTCGATCGAGGGGTTGGCGCGGAGCGCGGCGGCGATGTGGGTCAGGTGGCGGGCGTCGGTGACGTCGACGTCGATGTCCACGTCGAAGAAGTCGGCCTGGCGCTGGTGCATGCGGAGTTGGACGATGTTGCCGCCGGCCTCGCCGATGATGGTGCAGGCCTGGCCCAGCACGCCCGGCGCATTGCGGATGGTGGCGATCAGCTTGGCGCGGGCGACGGAGTTGCGCTCGGCCTCCGGCGTCCACTGGAGGTCGCGCCAGACTTCCTCCTGGTCCTCGAAGGCGGCCAGCCGCTCGCAGTCGATGGTGTGGACGGTCAGGCCGCCGCCCTCCGGCTCCAGGATGCCGACGATGCGGTCGCCGGGCACCGGGGTGCAGCATTCGCCGAAGTGGATGGTGACGCCGGGCGTCAGGCCGCCGCCGCGGACATAGAGCTTGGCCTGCTTGCCGTCCTCGATGCGGTGGCGCGCGGTGGCGGCCTCGCGGTCCGAGGCCTTCAGGCCGGGGAAGATGGTGTCCAGCACCTGCGGCGGGGCGACCCGGCCGCGGCCGACGGCGCCGAACAGCTCGTCCTCGGTGGGCACGGCGAAGCGGTCGAGCGCGGGCCGGAGCGAGACGTCCTTGCGGCTCTTGCCGGCGGCCTCGAAGATCTGGTCGACGGCGGCGCGGCCGAGGCGGACGAACTCCTCCTTCTCGGTCTGGCGGATGTGGCGGCGGATGGCGGAGCGGGCGCGGCCGGTGACGGTGATCGAGCGCCAGTCGGGCGGCACCACGGGCTTGGCGCCGCGGATCACCTCCACCACGTCGCCGTTCTGCAGCACGGTCCTGAGCGGCTTCAGCTCGCCGTTGATCTTCACCCCGATGCAGGTGTCGCCGATGTCGGTGTGCAGGGCGTAGGCGAAGTCGAGCGGCATGGCGCCGGTCGGCAGGCTGACCAGCTGGCCCTTGGGCGTGAAGACGAAGGCCTGGTCGAGGAACATCTCGAGCTTGGCGTGCTCGACCAGCTCCTCGGCGTCGCCGCCATGCTCCAGCACCTGGACGAGGTGGCGCAGGTTGACCAGCGGGTCGCGGCCGCCGGCGGCGGCCTGGTGCTCGGCGTCGAAGCCGTAGGTCTGGTCCTTGTAGCGCCAGTGGGCGGCGACGCCCTCCTCGGCGACCCGGTCCATCGCCTCGGTGCGGATCTGCATCTCGATGCGCATGCCCTTGGGACCGACGACGGTGGTGTGCAGCGAGCGGTAGTTGTTGCGCTTCGGGGTCGAGATGAAGTCCTTGAACCGCTCGGGCACCGACGGCCACGAGCGGTGGATGACGCCGAGGGCGCGGTAGCAGTCCTCCTCGGTGTCGACGATCACCCGGAAGGCGTAGATGTCGGAGAGCTGGGAGAAGCCGATCGACTTCCTCTGAAGCTTTCGCCAGATCGAATAGGCGTTCTTCTCGCGACCGAAGACCCGGGCCGGGATGCCGCCGGCCTCGAGCCTGGCCGCGATCTCGCCGGAGACCAGCGAGACGGCCTTGCCCTGCGTCTGGCGCAGGGTGTCCAGCCTACGGAAGATGGCGTCGCGGGCGACGGGGTTCAGGTGCTCGAAGGCCAGGTCCTCGAGCTCGGTGCAGATGCGGTGCACGCCGATCGAGCGGGCGAGCGGGGCGTAGATGTCCAGCGTCTCGCGGGCGATCCGCTCGCGCTTGGCCGGGCTCTTGATGTGCTGCAGCGTGCGCATGTTGTGCAGCCGGTCGGCCAGCTTGACCATCAGCACGCGCACGTCGCGGCTGATCGCCAGGATGAACTTCCGCAGGTTCTCGGCCTGGCGCAGGTGCTCCTGGCTGAGCTCCAGCTTGGAGAGCTTGGTGACGCCCTCGACCAGCTCGCCGATCTCGGGACCGAACAGCTCGTCGATCTCGGCCCGCGTGACCGGGGTGTCCTCGATGACGTCGTGCAGCAGGGCGGTGACGATGGTGGCGGTGTCCAGCCGGTAGTCGGTGAGGATGCCCGCCACCTCGATCGGGTGGGCGAAGTAGGGGTCGCCGGACGCGCGCTTCTGGGCCCCGTGCATGCGCATGGCGTAGACATAGGCGCGGTTGAGCAGCGCCTCGTCGGCG
>JBJMQX010000153.1:0-78392 GCA_045802455.1 Phenylobacterium sp.
CGGCAAGCTCTACAAGCGCCTGATCCGCGACGCCTACTGGGGCAAGGAAGGCTCGCGCATCGTCTAGGGCGTGCTAGAGCTGCGGCCCACGAATTCGAGCTTAGGGAGCGCACGGATGAACCCAGTGGAGATCAAGGACCTGCCCGGCCTGGTAGGCACGGAGGTCGGCGTGTCCGACTGGCTGCTGGTCGATCAGGACCGGGTCAACAAGTTCGCCGACGCCACCGGCGACCACCAGTGGATCCACGTCGACGTGGAGCGGGCCACGCGCGAGATCGGCGGCCCGATCGCCCACGGCTACCTGACGCTGTCGCTGATCCCGCACCTGGCCGAGGGCATGCTGCCGGTGAAGGGCGTGACGCGCGGGATCAACTACGGCTCGGACAAGGTGCGCTTCACCAACATGGTGCGCGTCGGCAAGCGCGTGCGGCTGCGCCAGAAGCTGATCGGCGCCGAGCCGAAGGCCGGCGGCATGCAGCTGAAGAACGAGTGCACCATCGAGATCGAGGGCGAGGACAAGCCGGCCTGCATCGCCGAGACGATGTCGATCGTCTACGGGGGCTAATCCGGGGCGACGGCCTCTTCCGCGGAAGCCGCCCGGGCGCCGGAAGTGGAGGCCTCGGTGGCGACCGCCAGGGTGACCGGCGCGGACGGGTCGCTGACCCGGTCGACGGTTTCGCGGATGTACTTGGCCTGGGTGACGATGCCGATCTCCAGGCGCTCGGAGTTCAGCTCGACCTCCTGGGTGAGCAGGCCGGCGATGAAGGCGACGTCCTGCGGCTCGCTGGAGCCGGCGCGGCGGTGCGCCTCCTGGCTCATGAACACCGGCCCGCCGGAGTTGCCGGGGAACACCGCGAAGTCCATCAGGAAGGTCGGGAAGATCCTGGCGGGCGCGATCGGATACGAGGCCACCCGGCCCGAACGCAGGATCGGGAAGCCCGCCTGGTTGGCCGAGAGCCCGCGTGGGAAGCCCAGCGCCATCATCTCATCGCCCGCGCCCACCTGGAACCTGGTGAAGGTCTCGTCGGTGGCGAGGTAGTCCTCGGGGATCGCGGCCTTGGCGAAGGCCGGCGGCGCGGTGATCGCGATGGCCGCCACGTCGCGCGACGGATGGTGCGTCCAGAGCTCGTGTCCGGCGGTGTCGCGGATGCGCAGGTTCTGCGGCGAATAGGTCCAGCTGCCGTCCGCGTTGGCCACGCGATAGCCGATGTGGGCCAGCTGCCCCGGCATCTTGTCCAGCACGTGGTGGGCGGTGACGAGGATCGTGCGGGGCTGGCCGTCGGGCCCGGTCGCCGCGATCAGAAAGCCGGTGCCGACGGTCCGCGTGCCGTTGCCAAGCGGCTGTTCGAGCTGAACGGTCGCCTGGATTAGCTGCTGCGACAGGTCGATGACCATGTCAGTCCCCGAACTCAGTTAACCCCTCGCGTCTCCGCGCGATCTCGATGCCAATTAGTGAATCAGAACGTTAAGGAGTCGCCAAGGCGCCAGGACGCCGCGGCGCCGTGGCGCAGCCCTTGGTTCACAACCTCTTGAGCGCGGCGCGGCGCCGTCGCATCAAGCGCCCATGACCCGCCCTGCTCCGCCCGTGGCCCAGAAGCATCCCAAGCGCATCGAGCAGCTCGGCCGCGTGCGGGTCGACGACTACGCCTGGATGAAGGACGAGAACTGGCAGCAGGTGCTGCGCGACCCAAAGGCGCTGCGCGCCGACGTCCGCGAGCATCTGGAGGCCGAGAACGCCTACACCAAGGCCCTGCTCGCCCCAACCGAGACCCTGCAGGCGCAGATGTTCGCCGAGATGAAGGGGCGGATCAAAGAGGACGACAGCTCGGTCCCGGCGCCGGACGGTCCGTGGGACTACTACGTCCGCTACGACCTGGGCGCGCAGCATCCGGTGCATGGCCGGCGTCCCCGAGGGTTGGGTGACGGCGAACAGGTGCTGCTGGACGAGGAGGCGCAGGCCAAGGGCAAGGCCTACTTCAATGTGGCGGCCGCGCGGCACAGCCCGGACCACGCGCTCTACGCATGGGCGGCCGACGAGCAGGGCTCCGAGTACTACCAGATCCACGTGAAGGACCTGGCGACGGGCCAGGCCGTGGCGGCCCCGATCGAGAGCGCCTACGGCAGCTTCTGCTTCTCGCCCGACAGCCGGTGGCTGTTCTGGATCTGGCGCGACGAGAACGCGCGGCCCTCGAAGGTCTTCCGCCGGCTGGCGAGAGGTGGCGAGGACGTGCTGATCTACGAGGAGCCGGACGAGGGCATGTTCCTGGGCGTCGGCGTGACCTCCGACGACAGCCACATTGTGATCGGCGCCGGCAACCAGGAGACCACCGAGGCCTGGATCATCCCCGCCACCGATCCGACCGCCCAGCCGGTCGTGGCCGAGCCGCGGCAGGTGGGCGTGAAGTACAGCCTCGACCACTGGACCGACCGCTGGGTGGTGCACACCAACGCCGACGGCGCGATTGACTTCAAGGTGGCGGTCAGCCGGGCCGCGGTCCCGGCGAAGGCCAGCTGGCGCGAATGGATCGCCCACCAGCCCGGCCGCTACATCACCGGCGTCGCGGCCTTCGCCGGGCACCTGGTGCGCGCCGAGCGGGTCAATGCGCTGGACCGGCTGGTGGTCACCTCGCGAGATGGCGTCGAGCACGAGATCGCCTTCGACGAGGAGGCCTACGCCCTCGATCTGGAGGCGACCTACGAATACGCAACCACCATGGCGCGGTTCGTCTACCAGTCGCCGACGACGCCCAGGCAGACCTACGACTACGACCTCGCCACCCGCGAGCGGACGCTGCGCAAGACGCAGGAGATCCCGTCCGGCCACGACCCGTCGCGCTACGTGGCCCGGCGGCTCTACGCCGCCGCGCCGGACGGCGAGGCGGTGCCGATCACCGTGCTGATGCTGAAGGAGACGCCCCTCGACGGGTCCGCGCCGCTGCTGCTCTACGGCTACGGCGCCTACGGCATGGCGCTCGACCCCGGCTTCTCGATCCGCAACCTGAGCCTGGTGGACCGCGGCTGGATTTGGGCCAACGCCCACGTCCGAGGGGGCTCGGACAAGGGCTGGGGCTGGTTCCTGGACGGCCGCAAGGAGAAGAAGCCCAACACCTTCACCGACTTCATCGCCTGCGCCGAGCACCTGGCCGCGGAGGGCTACGGGGCCAAGGGGCGGATCGCGGCCTACGGCGGCTCGGCGGGCGGCATGCTGATGGGGGCGATCGCCAACCTGCGGCCCGAGCTCTGGGGCGCGATCATCGCCGCGGTGCCGTTCGTCGACGTGCTGAACACCATGAGCGACACGTCCCTGCCGCTCACCCCACCGGAATGGCCCGAGTGGGGCAACCCGCTGGAGGACCGCGACGCCTACGACCGGATCGCCGGCTACAGCCCCTACGACTGCGTCTCGGCCCAGGCCTATCCGCCGATCCTGGCGACCGGCGGCCTCTCCGACCCCAGGGTGACCTACTGGGAACCGGCCAAGTGGGTCGCCAAACTGCGTGAGTTCCAGGCCGGCGATGGGCCGATCCTGCTTAAGATCAACATGGAGGCGGGCCACGGCGGCGCATCGGGCCGGTTCGACTTCCTGAAGGAGATCGCGCTGGACTACGCCTTCGCCGTCTGGGCGCTGGAGAAGGGCTGGGAGAAGTCATGAACGTGCGGCCCGCCACGGCGGAGGACGCGGACGCGCTGGCCGCGATCTATGGCGACGCGGTGCTGAACGGCTTCGGGACGTTCGAGGAGATCGCGCCCTCGCCGGCCGACATGGACGGCCGCCGGCGCGCCGTGCAGGACATGGGCCTGCCCTATCTCGTGGCTGAGGACGGCGGGCAGGTTCTGGGCTTCGCCTACGCCGGGCCTTTCCGCCCACGGGCCGCCTACCGCTACACCCTGGAGGACAGCGTCTATGTGGCGCCGGAGGCCAAGGGCAAGGGCGTCGGCCGCACGGTGCTGACCGCCGTCATCGAGGCCTGCGAGGCGCTGGGCGTGCGCCAGCTGATGGCGGTGATCGGCGACAGCGGGAACGCCGGCTCGATCGGCCTGCACACCGCGCTGGGCTTCGAGCGGACCGGGGTCGGCCACAGCGTGGGATTCAAGCACGGCCGCTGGGTCGACATCGTCCACATGCAGAAGCCGCTGAACGGCGGGGACGCGACCCTGCCCGACGGCGGCGGCGTGACGCTGACCGGCCACTGAAGCCTACCGGGCGCGCTTCGGCGTCCGTTTCGGTGGGATAAATGTCATTTCGGGGGTGACAGCGCGGGAGGAGCATGGCGGCGCTTCAACGGAGGGCTTCATGATCCCCGCCTCGCGCCGCCGCTTCCTGCAGATCGGGCTGATCGGCGCCGGCTGCGCCTGTATGGCCGCGGGCGCGGCGTTCGCGGCCGACGCGCCCTCGCCCACCGGCAAGTACGTCTGCCCGCCCTGCGGCTGCTCGGCGGACGGCAAGGAGTTCGACGCGCCGGGCGTCTGCCCCGCCTGCGGCATGCCCCTGATCCCCAAGCCCGCCGATCCGCCGAAGTCCGGCGCGCCGACACCACCCAAGGCCGGCGCGGCGGAGGGCGGGAGCTTCGCGGCGGCGGCGCCTGTCGGCAAATGATCGCTTGACGCTGAAGCTCTGAGCTTGGTCCCCTCGGGATCGGGCATCGGGGGAAGCGGATGAGCTTGGGCGCGGTCGACTGGGGCGTGCTCGGCCTCTACCTGCTGTTCGTGCTGGGCATCGGGTTCGCCGCCGCGCGGCGCGCGAAGAGCGGCGCGGACTTCTTCCTCGCCGGCCGCACCATCCCGGCCTGGGTCTGCGGCCTCGCCTTCATCTCGGCCAACCTCGGGGCGCAGGAGGTGATCGGCATGGGCGCCTCGGGCGCCAAGTACGGCATCGCCACCGCCCACTTCTATTGGATCGGCGCCATACCGGCGATGGTGTTCATCGGCGTCTTCATGATGCCGTTCTACTACGGCTCCAAGGCGCGCTCGGCGCCGGAATACCTGCGGCTGCGCTTCGACGAGAAGACCCGCGGGCTGAACGCGCTCTCGTTCGCCGTGATGACGATCCTGAGCTCCGGCATCTCGATGTATGCGCTGGCCAAGCTGATCCAGGCGCTGCACGTGTTCGACGCGCCGTTCGCCGCCGTAGGCCTGCCGCAGGCGTGGATCTTCCATGGCGCGATCCTGGCCTCGGCCGCCGTGGTGCTGGTCTACATCTACGCGGGCGGCCTGCGCGGCGCGATCTACAACGAGGTGCTGCAGTTCTTCCTGATCGTGGCCGGCTTCGCGCCGCTCGTCTGGCTGGGCCTGAAGCAGGTGGGCGGCTGGCACGGGCTGCAGGCGAGCCTCGGCCCCAGCTACACCCAGGCCTGGCACGGCATGGCGCATGCGGCGACCAACCGGCTGGGCGTCGACTGGTTCGGGCTATCGATGGGGCTCGGGTTTGTCCTGTCGTTCGGCTACTGGTGCACCGACTTCCTGGTGGTCCAGCGGGCCATGGCCGCCAACTCGATGTCCGCGGCCCGCCGGACGCCGCTGATCGCCGCCGGCGTGAAGATGTTCGTCCCCTTCATCGTCATCCTGCCGGGGCTGATCGCGCTGTCGCTGACCGCGACACCGGAGCGGCCGGTCCTCTCCGGCAGCCTAGCCGCGGCGGCTTCCACAGCCGCGGGGCCCGCGGCGAACGTCATCCCGATCAAGGTCGACGCGACCACCGGCCGACCGATGCTGGACGCCCGCGGCCAGCCGCAGCTCGACTATGACTTGGCCACCCCCAGCCTGCTGCTGCGCGAGTTCCCGATGGGCATGCTGGGCGTCGGCCTGACGGCGCTGCTGGCGAGCTTCATGTCCGGCATGGCGGGCAACGTCACGGCCTTCAACACGGTGTTCACCTACGACATCTACCAGGCCTACATCCGCCGGCGGGGCGACGACCGGCACTACCTGACCGTAGGCCGCCTCGCGACCGCGTTCGGCGTGCTGGCCTCAATCGCCGCGGCCTATCTCGCCAGCGCGTTCAACAACATCATGGACCTGATCCAGC
This sequence comes from Phenylobacterium sp., assembly GCA_045802455.1. GTDB lineage: Bacteria > Pseudomonadota > Alphaproteobacteria > Caulobacterales > Caulobacteraceae > Phenylobacterium. Next base: position 6,026 of record JBJMQX010000153.1, read on the forward strand.
TGGTGTTCGCCTTCGTGAACGCCCCGGTGTTCGCGACCTTCCTGCTCGGCATGTTCTGGAAGCGCGCCACCGGCCACGGGGCCTTCACGGGCCTGGTCTGCGGCACCCTGGCCGCGGCCCTGCACCATGGGCTGACCCTGCCCGTGGACGACCTGCCGGGCGTGAAGGGCGGCTGGATGGCGGTCACCCACAGCTACCCCAGCGAGATGGCGCAGAACTTCTGGACGGCGATCTGGGCCTGGAGCACGTGCTTCGTGGTGACCATCGCGGCCAGCCTGGTGACCCGGCCTAGGCCGGAGCCGGAGCTAGCGGGGCTCGTCTATTCCCTGACCCCGCGGATCGATGCCGAGCGCGGCGCCTGGTACACCCGCCCGGTGGTCCTCGGCGCGATCATCCTGGCCGTCACGGTTCTCCTGAACCTGATCTTCCGATAGGAGCCGGCTCCATGAGCTTCGACGTGCGCCTGCCGATCGGCCTCTTGTTCCTGCTCATCGGCGCCTTGGTGGCGGCGTATGGCGCGGTCGCACGGCCGGAGGGCGCGGGGCTCAATATCGACCTCGTCTGGGGGCTGGTGATGGCGGGCTTCGGCGCGCTGATGGTGGGCCTGGCCGTGCTGGCCCGCCGCGGCGACCTGCCGCCACCGTCCGAGGGTTAGCCCACCTTCAGCAGCACGACCGAGTGGCCGGGAACGAGCGTGCGGTAGCGGGTGAGCTTGCCCAGGTCCTTGGCGGCCCAGATGTCGCGGGTCGTGTGGGCGCCCTTGAGGCCGAGGCTGGCGTAGTCGACCTCCACGTAGTTCGGGAAGTCGGCGGTGTTGAAGAGCCCCACGGCCTTGGCGCCGCCCGCCAGCGGCTTTGCCCAGACTTCCAGCGGCCCCTCGCTGGCGACCCGGTCGCCCTGGCGTCCCAGCGGGTCCTGGTCGATGGAGATCACCTCGCGGTTGGTCAGGATGGCGAGCGTCTCGGGCGTCATCTTCGTCAGGTCGTTGCCGGCCAGCAGCGGCGCGGCGAGGATCGCCCAGAGGCTCATGTGGGTGCGGTATTCGCCGCCGTTCATGCCGCCGTTGCCGACCTCCAGCATGTCAGGGTCGTTCCAGTGTCCCGGACTGGCGTACTTCGAGAGTCCGGCCTGGCCGAAGCCGATCCGGATCATGCGGGGGTACTTGTCGGTGATGTCGCCGGTGGTGCGCCAGGCGTTGCCGCCGACCGACGCGCCCCAGCGCCAGACGGCCGCCACACCGTATTGGCAGAGGCTGTAGACGATCGGCCGGCCGGTCGCCTTCAGGGCGGCCTCCATCTTACGATAGGCGGTGAGCTCGATCTCGTGGGCCTTGTCCAGACCGCCCGCCGCCCGCATGGAATCGCCGAGGCTGCAGAGGTCGTACTTCAGATAGTCGATGCCCCAGGCGGCGTAGGTCTGGGCATCCTGGACCTCGTGGCCGAGGCTGCCCTCGTAGCCGGCGCAGGTCTTCGCGCCGGGCGAAGAATAGATGCCGAGCTTCAGCCCCTTGGAATGGACGTAGTCAGCGAGCGCCTTCATGTCCGGGAACTTGGCGTTGGGATGGATCACGCCGGCCGCGTCCCGCTTGCCCTCCCAGGTGTCGTCGATGTTGATGTAGCGATAGCCGGCGTCGCGCATGCCGCTGGCCACCATGGCGTCGGCCTGGGCGCGGACCGTCGCGTCGTCGATCTTGGCCTCGAAGTGGTTCCAGCTGTTCCAGCCCATCGGCGGGGTGGCCGCCACGTTGGCCGGGGCAGCCGCGGCCGGCGACGCGGACGCCAGCGCCGCGGCCAGCGCCGCAATGGCCAGCGTCGTCCCGTTGGTGGTGATCCTGCGCATTGGCCGCCCCCCGTTTCCGAGAGAGCATAACCGAAGCGGCGCCGTTGCGGAGTAGGAGAGAATGGCTGGGGAACTAGGACTCGAACCTAGAATGACGGTACCAAAAACCGCTGTGTTACCATTACACCATTCCCCAGCAGGAATGGCCGCGAGGGGTCGCCTCGCGGAGGCGTGGAGATAGCGCACCGCACCGGGGTATGCAACGGCGGGCGGGGCGTCCTTTTGGCCGCCTTGCGAGCCCCAGGACCCTCCTCTATAAGGCGCGCTCCAAAGTCGGAGTGTGGCTCAGTCTGGTAGAGCACCGCGTTCGGGACGCGGGGGTCGCAGGTTCAAATCCTGCCACTCCGACCATCTTCCTCCCGCCCTTCGACGAGCGCTGCCAACGCCGGTCTTTGCCGCGCCGGAATAGTGTGCGAGACGCGGACCTTCAGGGGTCCCCCAAGGGCCCGGCGAGCGGGCGCGGCGAGTTTTGATGAAGCAATTCCTGATCACCGCAGCGGGCGTGTTCGCGGGGCTGGTCATCTTCATGATCGGCGTGCCGTTCGTGCTGATCGCCATGGCCGCCAGCGCCGCGGGCCCGACGCCAACGCCGGCGAAGGCGATCCTCGAGCTCGACCTGCGCGAGCCGCTCACCGACCAGTCGCCGCAGAGCCCGCTGGCGGGGCTGGCCCGGCGGGGCCATTCGGCCATGTCGATCCTGGAAGGCTTGCGCCGGGCGGAGAAGGACGACCGCATCAAGGGTCTCCTGGTGCGGCTGCCTGAAGGCGGGATCGAGCCGGGTCTGGCCGACGAATTGCGCTTGGGGATCAAGCACTTCCGCGCCTCGGGCAAGCCGGTGATCGCCCACAGCCAGGGGCTGTACCCGGCCGGCGTGGTGACCGCGACCTACATGCTGGGCGCAGCGGCCGACGAGCTGTGGATGCAGCCCGGCGCCTCGTTCCAGGTGACCGGCCTCGCCAACGAGGACCTGTTCTTCAAGCGCTTCTTCGACAAGTACGGCGTCAACCCGCAGTACGAGCAGCGCTATGAGTACAAGAACGCGGTCAACGGCTATCTCTACGACGACTACACGCCGGCCCACCGCGAGGCTGAGCTCTCCTGGCTGGGGTCGGTCTACGCGACCGACCTCGCCGCCGCGGCCGCCGACCGCAGGATCGTCCCGGCGGTGCTGAAGACCACCCTTGAAGCCGGGCCCTACCTCGCCGAGGACGCCGTCGCCAACCACCTGATCGACCGCGTCGGCCAAGTGCGCGACGCCCAGGACGCGTTGAAGAAGCGGGCCGGATCGGGCTCGGAGCTGCTGGACTTCGAGGACTACGCCCACGGCCGCACGCCCCGCGAACTCGGGACCGGCCCGGCGGTGGCGGTCATCGAGGGCGAGGGCGACATCGTCACCGGCAAGGACCAGGGCGGCAACCCGTTCCGCGGCGGCTCGTCGATCTATTCCGACGACATCTCCGACGCCTTCTACGACGCCATCAAGGCCAAGGACGTGAAGGCCATCGTCTTCCGCGTGAACTCGCCGGGCGGCTCGGACACCGCCTCGGAGGAGATCCTGGCGGCGATCCGCGCGGCCAAGGCCGCGGGCAAGCCGGTGGTGGTTTCGATGGGCACCTACGGCGCCTCGGGCGGCTATTGGATCTCGTCGCAGGCCTCGGCGATCGTCGCCGAGCCCTCGACGCTGACCGGCTCGATCGGGGTGTTCGGCGGCAAGTTCGCGGTGGGCGCGGCGGCCGCGCGCTTCGGCGTCGATATCCGCCAGCTCGGGGTCGGCGGGCCCTACGCCTCGGCGTTCGGCCTCGGCCAGCCGTTCACGCCGGAGCAGCGCGCGGCCTTCGCCCACTGGATGGACCGCATCTACGACAACTTCGTGGTCCGGGTGGCGGAGGGCCGCAAGCTCAGCCCCGACCGGGTGCGCGAGATCGCCAAGGGCCACGTCTGGACGGGCGCGCAGGCCAAGGACCTGGGGCTGGTGGACCAGGTGGGCGGCTTCTACGACGCGGTCGACAAGGCCAAGGCGCTGGCGAACATCTCCGGAGAGGCGCGGCTGAAGCGGATGAGCCCCAACGGCTCGCCGTTCGAGGCGCTGCAGAAGATGCTGGGCGTCTCCGCCTCGTCGGCGCGCACCCTGGCGGCGGCGGCCTGGATCTTCGGCGACCCGCGCGCCCAGCAGCTGATGGACCAGATGGCCCAGGCGCGGCTGAGGAGCGAAGGCGCCCTCGTGCTGGCCCCGACGCGGGTCCCGACCGTCCCCTAGCGGCTCAGGCGCTCTCCCGGCAGCGCGGGCGTGAAGACCACCTGCTTGCGGCCGAAGTCGAGCGTCACGTCGTGGAAGTGGCGCAGCACGTCGATGCCGATCAGGATCGCCGGCCGGTCGGCAAGCTTCCAGAGGTCGAAGATGTGCAGCTCGGCGAAAACGCCCATCACCTGGTTCACGGCCATGCCGCCCAGCCTGAGCGTCGGCAGCGGAGCGAACTGGCCCGTCGCCGTCTGGCCGGTGGCGCTGATCAGCGGCACGGGCGCGAGCCGCACGCCGAAGTCGGGGATCGTGCGGACCACCGCGTCGCGCAGGGCGAGGTTGCCGACCGTCACCTGCGAGCCGGAGTCCAGGAAGGCGCTGACCGGGGTCTGGCCCACCTGGGCGTCGAGGATCACCAGTTGGCCATAGCGGTAGGTGGCGCCGACGTGGATCGGGTCCACATGGCTGGGGATGCGCGAATTGGCGTCACGCCCGATCTCGGTTCCCTGGCCGGAGTTGGAGATCTCGAAGCGGTTCCTGGCGAAGTCCAGGAGCATGCGCCGGCCGTGCAGGATATCGACGCCGAGCAGCCCGTCGGCCCCCAGCCGGGCCCGCGGCAAGGTCGGCAGGGCCAGGTTTGAGGCGGAGACCTCGCCCACCGACAGGCGCCTCACCGCGGCGAGCTCGGCGGCCTCGGCGCCAGCGATACCGTGCACCTCGGCGCGGCCGGCGGACGGCAGGCCGCAGAGCCCGACCAGTTCGCTCGCCACCACCGAACGATTGGCGCCGGTGTCGACCACGAAGCCGAACGGGCCGCGGCCGTTGATATAGGCCGGCACCACCATCCGTCGGGCTTCGTCGAAGGCCGCCTCCAGCTGGGCCATGCCGTCGAGCGGCGGTGCGGGCGGGGCTCCGGCCGGCGGCGGGTTCGGGTCGGTGTCGAGCAGGTTGATCGAGACCAGGTGACGGCGCGGATCGACAGCGCAGGCGCTGAGCAGCGCCGGCGCCAACGCCGCCGCCAGGCCGCGCCTTGACCATCCTTCCGCCGACGCCATTCCAATCCCCCTTTGCGCCTGAGACTGCGCCGTCCGCCGGAAAAGCGGAAGTGCGGCCACAGCCTACGCCGGTGCGTAGCCGTAGCGTTCGACCCAGGGCGTCAGGATCGGCAGGACCGGCGCGAGCTGGCCCTGATAGCGGCGCCACGCGCCCACGCCCTCGGCCGAGAGGCCGCCGGCGAGCTGGGCGGCGCTGGGTGTGGCGACGCCGCGGTCCTGGATGCGCTCGGCGAAGCCGCGCAGGGCGTCTGTCCAGGCCAAGTCCAGGAAGCCGCACACCTCGCGCGCCGTGGCGTCGAAGTCCTCCACCAGGCTCTCGTGGCGCACCACCTGGGTCTCCAGCGGCAGGCGCCCGCCCAGCCGATCGCCGAGCTGCATCGCCACGTCGTAGAACCGCGCCGCGCCCTCCAGCGTCAGCAGCTGGTACATCGGCCCGTTCATCGCGAACCGCCTGCGGAAGCAGCTCAGCACCACGTCGCGCGGGTCGCGGCGGGCGAACAGCACCTTGGCTTCGGGAAACAGCTTGGCGATCAGCGGCAGGCGGAAGGTGTGCAGCGGGTGCTTGTCGATGAAGAGCTTGCCGGCGGGCCTGGCGCCCTCGCGGCCGACCCGCTGCCAATAGGCGGCGCGCAGGCGGCCGATCTCCGACTGCGGCGCGTCGGCCAGGCCCACGAGCTGGCCCGGCGTGCGGCCATAGGCGGCCATCGCGTCGGCCAGGGTGTCGCGCTCCTCCAGGGCCTCGACGTCGGGGTGGCTGGCCAGCACCTGTTCGAGCAGGGTGGTGCCGGAGCGCGGGAAGCCGAGCAGGAAGACGTGGCCGGTGGGTCCGCCGCCGGAAACGCCCACCGGCGGCTGCGGGCTTGAAGCCCAGGCCCCAGCCGGCAGCGTGTCGACGAGCGACAGGGTCTCGCGCGCGTAGTCCAGCGCGCTGAGGCCCTTGCCCAGCCGCGGGCGGTAGGCTTCGGCCAGGGCGCGGTTGCAGGTGTCGTAGGCGGCGAACGCCTCCGCGACGCGATCCTGGGCGTCCAGGATGTCGCCCAGCAGCCCCTGCGCCAGGGCGCGCTGCTGGATCGAGGGCCGCGGATCGGCGAGCAGCTCGTTCAGCCGCGCCTCGCCGGCCGCCGGATCGCCCTCGGCGAGGTCGGCCTGGGCCAGCGCCATGACCGCGTCCGGATAACCTGGCTCGACCGCCAGCACCTGACCGGCGAGTTCGCGCGCTTCGGCAGGGCGGCCGCGGCGGCTGGCCAGCGAGGCCAGGCCCGAAATCGCGATCAGGTGCCCGGGTTGGAGCGCGATGGCGCGGCGGTAGGCCGCCTCGGCGCCTTGAATGTCGCCGACGCCTTCGAGGGCCGCGCCACGGGCGGCGTGGGCCGGCGCGAAACCGGGCTGGGCGGCGATCACCGCGTCGAAGTGGCCGACAGCGGCGGCGTAGCGTTCCAGGCGGTGCAGCGCGAGGCCAAGCGCCTGGTTCAGGCCAAGGTCCTGCGGCGCGAGCTCATGGCCGCGCAGGAGCAGCGAGACCGCGTCCTCGAAGCGTTCCTCACGCTCCAGGCGGCCCGCGGCCAGGTTGAACAGCATCGGGTGCTCGAGGCCCTGGGCGAGCGCCGCCTCGGCGAGGCGCTCGGCCTCGGTCACCTGGCCGGCCTGCAGGCTCTCGTGGATGTGCGTGAGCTGGGCGCGGTCCGCCGCCGGGCTGCGCGCCTGGGCGCCGTAGGAGAAGCGGATCGGACCCGACTTGAATTCCGTCACTGATGAAGCGCCCCGTCGGTTGCGCCGGGACCCTACAGCAGCCGGTGGGGCAAGAAAAAGGGCGGCGGATCGCTCCGCCGCCCGATCTCGTTTCGGGGTTCGCGCCGGACTTAGAAGTCGGCGGTCAGGCCCACGAAGATGTAGCGGCCCAGGGTGTCGTACATCTGGGCGTAGACGTTCTGGTTACAGGCGCCGGCCGGGCAGTTGGACGCGAACGCGCCGCCACCCGAACCCGCCAGCGGCGGATCCTGGTCGAGCACGTTGTTCACGCCGACCCGGAAGGAATAGTTGTCCTTCACCTTGAAGGTCGCCAGCAGGTCGAGATAGCTGCGGGCGCCGAGTTCGCGGTCGGTGGCCGCGACCGGAGCCTTCAGCGCCGGATCGTTCGACGAGGCGTCGACGTCCACCTTCGAGAAGTAGCGCCATTGGGCCGACAGGCCGAGGTTGCCGAACCAGCCGTACTCGAACGGCGTGTTCCAGGTCACCCGGAACTTGTGGCGCCACTCGGGGTTCGGGTTGGTCGAGCCGCCCAAGGTCGTGCAGGTCGATCCGTAGAGGCCGGCGCAGTCGATCGCCGATCGGCCGTTCAGCACCGTGGTCTCCAGCTTGTCGAGCCAGGTGCCGACGAAGTTGAAGCTCACCGAGCCCATGTCCTGAATGCCGAAGGTGTCGAGCCCGGTCCGGTAGCCGGCCGAGAAGTCGACGCCCGAGGTGTGCAGGGCGCCTTGGTTGATCACCGTGTCCTTCACGAAGCCGCTGGTCGAACGGATCGAGCCGACGACGTCGCGGTGCACCAGGGCGCAGAAGTCCGGGTTGGTGCCGCTGACGCAGCCGTTGATGATCACGTTGGCGCCGACGTTGGAGATGTAGTCCTCCACCTTGATGTCGAACCAGTCGAGCGTGAGGTTCAGGCCGGGCACGAAGCTTGGCGACCAGACGAGGCCCACGGTGTAGGTGTCGGCCTTTTCCGGGCGCAGGTTCGGGTTGCCGCCGGTCTGGCCGTTGTACTGGCTGGCCGGATCGGGCTCGAGCGCCAGGACCTGCGCGGTCGTCAGACCGAAGAGGCTGGCGCAGCGGGCCACGAGCGGGTTGCTCGCAGCCAGGCCGGCGCAGGGATCGACGGTGCCGTCCAGCACCACGTTCTGCGGCGAGAACAGCTCGACCACGTTCGGGGCGCGCACGGCGCGGTTATAGCCCGCCCGCACCCGGACACCGTCGATGATCGTCCAGTCACCCGACACCTTGTAGGTGTTGGTGGTGCCGGCGTTCGAGTAGTCCGAGTAGCGATAGGCCAGCTCCAGCGTCACGTCCTTGGCGAGCGGCATGTCCTGGATCACCGGGATGCGGGCTTCGCCGTAGAGTTCGTAGACGTCGTAGCCGCCGTTCACCGGCGGCTTGGCCGCGCCGTTGCCGTTCACGTCGCCGGTCGCCTGGGGCACGTCGGAGTGCGAGTCCAGGTGTTCGCGACGGTACTCGGCGCCGACGCTGACGCCGATCTTGTCCATCGACCAGGGGCTCTTGATGCCCTCGGGCAGGCTGCCGACGAGGTTGGCGCTGGCTACTGTTTCGATGATCTGGCCGCCCGAGAAGGTCGGCGCCGACAGGTAGTTCAGCGCCGCCGGCGTGACCGAGTTCAGCGAGAAGTAGTTGATCGGCACGCAAGAGGTGTCGGAGCCGTCGATCACAGATTGGCAGACGATCTGGCCGGCGGCGTTGCGCTTGGCGATCAGCGCGCGGTTGATCCGCGAGGTCAGGAAGTTGTTGTCCTGCTCCTGGTTCAGCGTCGTCTTGCCGTACTGCATGTACGTATCGTAGGTCCAGTCGCCGCCCAGTTCGCCCTTCAGGCCGATGACGTAGCGCTGCTCCTGGTGCTCGAAGATCGTCAGGCGGCCGCCGCCTTCGGTGTTCCGGCGGGCCACCGCGAGATTGACATTGGTCGCCGTGCCGGCCGCCGCGCCGCAGAGCTGCTGCTGCTGGGTGGCGGTCATGAACGGGTTGTCGCAGTTGACGGCGAAGGTGCCGCCCGGTCCGGGACCGGACGCGGCGAAGATGCCGCCGGGGGCGATCTGGGCCGTCGAGTTGTCGTCCAGGAACATCAGGTCGGCGTAGGCCTGGAAGTGCGGGTTGATCTCGTAGTGTGCGAAGGCGCCCAGCGAATAGCGCTGGTCCGGGCGCTGCAGGTAGTTGGTCGGCGAGAAGTTGTAGACGTCATTCGCCGTCCGCGGGCGGAAGGTGTTCCCCGGGCCCGACGGGTCCGTGATGAAGCTTCCGAAGCGGGTCGGGAAGGCGGTGCCGGAGCCGCCGCAGCCCGAGGCGAGGAAGGTGGTGGCCGAGGAGTTCAGCGTACAGGCCGTGTAGTCGTAGCTGGAGGCCAGGATCGGATTGATCTGGACGTGGGTCGCATAGACCGTGGCGTTGCCCTTGCCGTCCGGCGCGTTGACGCCGAGCACGATGGTCTCGGTGTCGCCCTCGCCGCCCTTGAAGTTGCCGGGAACGATGAAGTTGTCTGGCACGGCCGCCTTGGCGCGGGCCGCGCGGACCGTGTCCTGGACGCCGTCCGGGTTCTGCTGGTTGTGCTGGTAGAAGGAGTATTGCGCGTCGATGCGCACGCCTTCGAAGTTGCGGTTCATGATGAAGTTGACGACGCCGGCCACGGCGTCGGCGCCGTAAACGGCCGAGGCGCCGCCGGTCAGCACGTCCACCCGCTCGACCAGAGCCGTCGGGATGAAGTTCAGGTCGGCGGCGATGTTGACGATCGAGGAGGTCGGATTACCGGCCTGCAGCCGCTTGCCGTCGATCAGCACCAGGGTCCGGGACGAGCCCAGACCGCGCAGGTTGACGGTGGCCGTGCCGTTCGAGCCGTTGGAGACGTTCGAGCCTTGCGCGGCGAACGACTGCGGCAGGCTGTTGAGCAGGTCTTCGACCCGCGCCACGCCCTGCGCCTTGATGTCGGCCGAGGTCACCGAGGTGACGGGCGCGACGCTGGTCAGGTTGGGCGTCGGGATGCGGGTGCCGGTCACCACGATTTCGGAGACTTCGGCCGAGGCGGCGGCCGGAGCGGCGGCGGCGGCGGATGCCTGGGTCGCGGAGAGGCCAAGGAAGGCCACGCCACAGATCATCGAGGAAGCCAGCAGGCGTTCCCGCGTCGAGTTGATTTTCAAGGTCTAATTCCTCCAGCGGTCGATCCAAGCGGACGGACCTGCCCCCAAACAATAGCGTTCCCGGAACACAGTCATGCCCGGTTATGGTGGAGTTACGTGTGTATCAAACGCAGGGTCAACGCACATTAGCGCCGGCCAAGGTTGCGGCCGGCGACCTGTCGCATTCTGGTCACAGATTGTGCGCGAGCCCCCGGCCGCGCGCACGTTTCGCCCCCGCCCGGCCGCTTTGCGCCAAGATTGGAGCCGTGGAACGGGCCCGATCATTCGATTGCGCGGGCCGCCCGGCGCCGCTTGAATGCCCGCAGACCTGGAGCCGAGGCCCGACCATGATTCTCTCCGGAGCGCGCACGCGCGCAGCAGCGCCCGTCTGGGGCCTCGCCACCCTCCTGGGGGTCGCCCTGGCGGCCGCGCCGCTGGCCGCCGCGCCGCCGCCCAAGCCTGTCGGCGCCGAGGGGCGGGCGCGCGAGATGCAGAAGCTGATGGACTGCCGCAAGGTCGCCGACAACGCCCAGCGGCTGGCCTGTTTCGACGAGGCGGCCGCGGCGATGGACCAGGCCGAGGCCAAGGGCGACATCGTGGTGGTGGACCGCGAGCAGGCCCGAAAGGTCCGCCGCCAGGCCTTCGGCTTCACCCTGCCCTCGCTGTCGCTGTTCGAGCGCGGCGAGAAGCCGGAGGAGCTGGAGACCGTCCAGGCCAAGGTGGTGGGCGTACGACAGAACGGGGCCGGCAAGTGGGTGCTCAGGCTGGATAGCGGCGCGGTCTGGGTGCAGGTCGACACCAACGATATCGGGACCGATCCGCAGGCTGGCGAGACGGTGACGATCCGCAAGGCGGCGCTGGGCAGCTACATGCTGGTGCTGCCGCACCACCGCTCGTTCCGGGCGCACCGCGAGGAGTAGCGGCTCCTCGTCACCGATCCTTCGGGTCGATGGCGTCGCGCAGGCCGTCGCCGATGAAGTTGAAGCTCATCAGGGTCAGGACCATCACGCCCGAGGGGAAGATCAGCAGCCAGGGCGCGAGCTCCATGTCCGAGGCGCCGTGGGCGATCAGGGTGCCGAGCGAGGCCATCGGCGGCTGCACGCCCAGGCCCAGGAAGGACAGGAAGCTCTCGGCCAGGATCACCGCCGGGATGGTCAGGGTGACGTAGACCACCACCGGCCCCAGCAGGTTGGGCACGATGTGGCGGAAGATGATGCCGCCCCGGCTCAGCCCCGCCGCGCGCGCCGCCTCGACGAACTCCTTGTGCTTCAGCGTCAGCGTCTGGCCGCGCACGATGCGGCTCATGGTCAGCCATTCGACCGCGCCGATCGCCACGAAGATCAACACGATGTTGGAGCCAAAGGTGACCATCAGCAGGATCACGAAGAAGATGAACGGCAGGGAATAAAGCACGTCGACGAAGCGCATCATCGCCTCGTCCAGCCGCCCGCCGACGAAGCCCGCCACGGCGCCCCAGGTGACCCCGATCACCAGGGAGACCAGTGTCGCGACCAGGCCGATCGCCAGCGAGACCCGCAGGCCGATGAGCAGCCGGGCGAGAAGGTCGCGGCCCAGCGCGTCCGTGCCGATCAGGTGGCCGTGGACGAGCGGCGGCAGCCAGACGTCGGACTTGTTCACCTGGTCGTAGGCGTAAGGGACCAGATAGGGCCCGACGAGCGCCGCCAGCACCAGCAGCGCCAGTGTCGCCATGCCGGCCACCGCGCCTGGATTGCGCAGCAGCCGCCGCCGGGCGTCGTCCCACAGGCTGCGGCCCTTGACGGCCCGCTGCATGGCGTCCGCGCCGCGGCGCGAGCCGGGAACGAGGGCTGAGAGGCTCATGCGAGCCGCACGCGGGGATCGAGCGCCGCATAGAGCAGGTCGGCGGCCAGGTTCAGGACCAGGATCAGCCCGGCGTAGATGATCACCATGCCCATCACGACCGTGTAGTCGCGCTGCAGGGCGCTGATGACGAAGAACTTGCCGAGCCCCGGCAGGTTGAAGATCCGCTCCACCACCAGCGAGCCGGTGATCAGGCCGGCGCAGGCGGGCCCCAGGTAGCTGACCAGCGGCAGGATCGCGGCGCGCAGCGCATGGCGGGTGACGATACGGCCTTCGGGTAGCCCCTTGGCGCGGGCGGTGCGGACGTAGTTGGACTGCAGCACCTCGACCATGCCGGCCCGCGTCAGGCGCGAGATGATGGCGATCTGCGGCAGGGCCAGCACGGTCACCGGCAGCACCATGTTGCCCAGCGCGCCGTTGTTCCACCCGGCGCTGGGCAGCCAGCCGAGCTTGGAGGCGAAGGCCAGCACCAGCAGCGGCGCGGTCACGAAGGTCGGTATGCAGACGCCCAGGATGGCGACGGCCATGACGCCGTAGTCCGCGCTGCGGTTCTGACGCAGCGCCGCCAGCACGCCCAGGCTGACGCCGATCATCCCGGCCAGCAGGATCGCGAGGCCGCCGAGCCGCAGGCTCACCGGATAGTTCTCCTTGAGGATCTGCAGGACCGACTTGTCCTTGTATTTCAGCGAGGGCCCGAGGTCGCCGGTCGCCACGCCTTTCAGGTAGTCGAGGTACTGTTGGGTCAGCGGCTTGTTCAGCCCGTAGCGGGCCTCGATGTTCTTCTCGATCTCGGGCGAGAGCCGCCGGTCCATGTCGAACGGCCCGCCCGGCGCGGCCCGCATCATGAAGAAGGCGAGGGTTATCACCAGGAACAGCGTGGGGATCGCGACCAGGAGGCGCCGGCCGATGAAACGCAGCATGGCGCGGGATGGGCCTCCGGCTTTGGGCCCGCTTCAGGGCCGTTGCGAAACTTCCATCCGCCCCCGATGATGTCAACGAAGCCCCAAGCCCCCATCTGACGAGCGCCATGTCCGACTTCCGACGCGTCACCGACGACTTCGCCACCGCCCCGCAGATCAGCGTGGCCGACGTGGCGGAGGCGAAAGCGCAAGGCTTCACGACCATCGTCAACAACCGGCCGGACGGCGAGGCCCCGGACCAGCCGACCGGCGCCGAGATCGAGGCCGCCGCCCGCGCGGCCGGTCTGGCCTATGTCCATGTCCCGGTGCGCGGCGCGCCCGGACCGGCCGAGGTCGAGGCGGTGCGCCAGGCGGTGGACGCCGCGCCCGGACCGGTGCTGGCCTTCTGCCGCTCGGGCACCCGCTCGATCGTCACCTGGTCGATCGGCCAGGCCATGTCCGGGGCCATGGACCGCGGCGAGCTGGTCCGGCTGGGCCGCGCCGCCGGGTACGACCTCTCCGGCGTGCTGGGCGCCTGACCAGCCCATGATCCCATATGTCCGCGACATCGAGTTCGAATACGGCGCCTGCGACCAGGTCTCGCCGCTGATCCGCAGGGTGATCGCCAACAATCCGGGGCCGTTCACCTTCAAGGGCACCGGCACCTACATCGTGGGCCGTGGCGAGGTGGCGGTGATCGATCCCGGGCCGGACGACGCCGCCCACCTGGAGGCCATCCTGGCCGCCGTCGCCGGCGAGCGGGTGACGCACATCCTGATCACCCACCACCACTCCGACCACTCGCCGCTGGCCGGGCCGCTGAAGGCGAAGACCGGGGCTGCGATCTACGGCTGCCCGGTGACCAAGGTGGTCGAGGACGAGGCCGGCGCGCCGAAGATGGAAGCCGGCCACGACCTGGCGTTCCAGCCGGACGTCAACCTGTGCGGCGGCGGCGAAGTCGCCGGCCCCGGCTGGACGATGGAGGCGATCCCGACACCCGGCCACACGTCGAACCACCTCTGCTACGCGCTGAAGGAAGAGAACGCCTGCTTCACCGGCGACCACATCATGGGCTGGTCGACGACGGTGATCACCCCGCCGGACGGCGACATGAGCGACTACCTGGCCAGCCTCGCGGCCATCCGGGCGCGGAACTTCACGACGCTCTGGCCGACCCACGGCCCGCCGATCCGGGACGTGACGCCGTTCATCGACGCCTACGCCGACCACCGCCAGGAACGCATCGACCAGATCCTGTCGGCCCTGGCGTCCGGCCCGGCGAAGATCCGCGACCTGGTTCCGAGACTCTACGCCGATGTCGATCCGAGGCTGCACCCGGCCGCCGCCCGCTCGATGCTGGCCGGGATCATCCACTTGGAGCGTCAGGGCGGGCTGGCGGCGGATGGCCCCGTGGGCGGCGCCGACACGGCCTATCGGCTGGCCTAGAGCGCCTTCTCCAGCACCACGAACGCCAGGTCCGGGACGGTCGGGCGCCCTATGCTGGGGTCGTGGTAGGGCCAGGGCCGCGTCTCGCCGGTCAGCGCATAGCCGCGGCGCTCGTACCAGGCGATCAGGCTGTGGCGCTGGTCGACGACGGTCATGCGGATGCGCGTGGCGCCAGCCGCGCGGGCGTAGTCCTCGGCCGCCGCCAGCAGCGCGCGCCCGATGCCGCTGGCCTGCCGATCTGGCCGCACCGTGAGCAGCCCCAGGTACCAGGCGCCGTCCGCGTGCGGCTCCAGCCAGACGTGCCCCAGGTGCTCGCCGCCGCCGCCCCGCCAGATCAGCAGCCGTGCGTTCGGCGCTGCGGCCAGATCCTGGCGCAGCTGGGCTTGCGTGAGCCGCTCGCCCTCGATCATCGCCTCGACGTTCCAGCTCGCGCCCGGGCCTGTGTGCCGGTAGGCGCGGTTGGTCAGCGCGACGACCTCGGCGAGGTCGGCCTCGCCGGCCGGCCTCAGGTCCACCATGTGATCAGGCGGTTTCCTTCGCGCGCGCCGTGGGCAGGACGTAGCCCTCCATGCGCTGGCGGATCAGCTTCTTGTCGATCTTGCCCGTGGCGCCCAGCGGGATGTCGTCGACGAAGACCACGTCGTCGGGCGTCCACCACTTGGCGATCTTCCCTTCCAGGAAGGCCAGGAACTCCTCCTTCGAGGACTCCACGCCGGGCTCCAGCTTGACCAGCAGCACGGGGCGTTCGTCCCACTTGGGGTGGGCGGCGCCGATGACGGCGGCCAGCGCGGCCTTCGGATGCCCGACGGCGATGTTCTCGATCTCGATGGTGGAGATCCACTCGCCGCCCGACTTGATCACGTCCTTGGCGCGGTCGGTGATCTGCATGTAGCCGTCGGGGTCGATGGTGGCCACGTCGCCGGTGTCGAAGAAGCCCTCGTCGTCGAGGATCTCGCCGCCCTCGCCCTTGAAGTAGGAGCCGACGATGAACGGCCCCTTGACCTTCAGCCGGCCGAAGGTGGTCCCGTCGTGCGTCAGGCGCTCGCCGGCGTCGTCGGTGAGCTTCATCTCCACGCCGATCGGCGGACGGCCCTGCTTCAAGGCGTAGCGGAGCTGGTCCTCGGCGGTCATCGCCGCGACCTTGGCGGTGGGCGAGCTGAGCGTCCCCAAGGGCGACATCTCGGTCATGCCCCAGGCGTGGGTGACATCGACGCCGTGCTCGTCGCGGAATCCACGGATGATCGCCTCCGGCACCGCCGAGCCGCCGATCACCACGCGCTTCAGCGTGCTCAGCCTGCCCTTGGTGTCGCGCAGGTGCGTCAGCAGGCCCAGCCAGACGGTCGGCACCGCGGCCGAGAAGGTGACGCCCTCGGTCTCCAGCAGCTCGTGCACCGAGGCGCCGTCCAACTTCGCGCCCGGCATCACCAGCTTGCAGCCTGCCGCCGCGCACGAGAAGGCCAGGCCCCAGGCGTTGGCGTGGAACATCGGCACCACCGGCAGCACCGTGTCGCGCGCCGAAAGGCCCATCACGTCGACGCCCAGGGTCACCAGGGTGTGCATGAAGTTGGAGCGGTGCGAGTAGAGCACGCCCTTGGGATTGCCTGTGGTCCCGGAGGTATAGCAGAGCGAGGAGGCGGTGTTCTCGTCGAAGTCGCCCCAGAGGCAGTCCGCAGCCCCGCTCGCCAGCAAGGTCTCGTAGGCGATCGCGCCCGGCAGGTTCACGCCCGCCAGTCCGGCTTCGTCGGTCAGCACCACGATGTGCTTGACGGTGGGCATCTTGGCCCGGTTCTCGGCCAGGATCGCCGCGAAGGTGAGGTCGGTGAAGAGGACCTTATCCTCGGCGTGGTTGATGATGTAGCAGAGCTGGTCGGCGAAGAGCCTGGGGTTGAGCGTGTGGCAGACCGCGCCCATGCCCATGATGGCGTACCAGGCCTCGATGTGGCGGGCTGTGTTCCAGGCGAGTGTCGCGACGCGGTCGCCCGGGCGCACGCCGAGGCCCTTCAGGGCGTTGGAGAGCTGCTTCGCCCGGCCGTGGATCTCGGCGTAGGTCGTGCGCACGATCGGCCCTTCGACCGAGCGGCTGACCACCTCGCGGTCGCCGTGCCAGGCCTTGGCGTGATCGAGGATCTTGTCGACCGTCAACGGCCAGTTCTGCATCAGGCCCAGCATTCTCGTTTCCTCCGCACGGCAGACTTATCGCTGTTCTCTTCAGGCTAATCCGCCGCAGGGTCCTTACGCAACGACACGACGGTTTGGACGGCGCGCTCAGCGGCCAACCGCCGCAAGCCAGGCGCGGGCGGTCTCGCCCGTTGGCAGGGTCGCATCGACCGTGGGCCAGCTCACTGGCTGTGAGCCGTGACGCGCGATCTGGTCGCGCAGCACTTCGATGTCGGCGTCGGAGGCGTCGCCGACCCGGGCGGCGACACGGGCTTCCAGCACCGCCTGTGGCGCGCTCAGCCAGGCGCCGTGGAACGGGACGCCGCAGTCGGTCGCCAGCCGTTCTGCCCGCGCCCGCAGCGCCGGGTCGATGAAGGTCGCGTCCAGCACGACCCCGCGCCCGGCCTCCAGGCAGGTCCGCGCCGTCTCCAGCACGGTGTCATAGACGCGGGCGTAGAACTCCGGCGTGTAGACCGCCCGGTCCAACCGGTCGACGGGGCCGGCCCCCGTCAGCCGCTTCCGCGCCTCGTCGGTTCGAAGGACGATTGCGCCGGGCGCTGGGCCAATCTCGGCGGCGATGGCGCGGGCGAAGCTCGACTTCCCCGAGCCGGAGAAGCCGCCCACCGCGGCCAGCACCGGCGGCGCCGGCGAGAGGTGGGCGATGGCCGCCTCCACATAGGCCCGCGAGAGGTCGAGGTCGCCGGCGTGGGCTGAGACGTGCGCACGTATGCCGGCCCGCACCGACAGCATAAGCGGCAGGGCGGCGAGGCCCTCCCAGAGGGTCGGCGGGAAGCTGCGCGCCGCCTGGTCGAGATAGGCCGAGTGCGCGCGCACGGCCGCGTCGCGCCGGCCGCGGAAGTCCAGGTCCATCAGCAGGAAGGCGAGGTCGTACTGCACGTCGAGGTCGGAGAGCAGGTCATTGAACTCGATGCAGTCGAAGAGGACGGGGCGGCCGTCCTCGACGAGGATATTGGCCAGGTGCAGGTCGCCGTGGCAGCGGCGGGAGAAGCCCTGGTCGCGGCGGGCCTCCAGCAGCGGCTTCTGGCGGGCCAGCTCTTCGGCGGTCTTGGCCACCAGCAACTCCACCCGATGGTGGTCGAGCTGCTCCCTGAGGTCGGCCAGCAGGTGGGCGTTGGAGCCGACGGTGAAGGCGAGCGCGCTCCAGCCGCCCTCGGGCCGCAGAGGCGCGGCGGCATGGAAGGCGGCGATCGTGCGGCCCAGCGCCTCGGCCATGTCGCCCTCGAGCCCCGCCGGATTGGCCGAGAGCACGGCGGAATCGTCGAAGCGGCGCATCTCCAGGGCGTAGTCCACGGTCTCCCCGTGGCCCTCCCAGGCGAAGCCGCCGTCGGCCTCCCGTGTGATCCGGCGCACGCGGCGGTAGATGTCGGGGGCCGCGGCGCGGTTGAACTCCAGCTCCCGATCGAGCGCCCACTTCCGCCGCTCGGCCGTGGAGAAATCGGCGTACCCGAGGTCGATATTGCGCTTCAGCTTCCAGGCGACCTCGCCGGCCAGGAATATGCGCGCGCAGGCCGTCTCGATGGCGCGGTCCGAGCGCGCCTTCAGCCACTCGACGAGCTCGGCCTCAGCTCGCGTCAAGGAAACAGCCTGTGGGTCGTCCAGCGTTCGGCCACGCGCGCGAACACCAGGCGCTCGTGCAGGCGGAATGGCCGGTCGCGCCAGAACTCGAGCGTCTCAGGCACGACGCGGAAGCCGGTCCAGTGCGGCGGGCGCGGGACCTTGCCCAGGCCGAACTTCAGCCCGAACTCGGCGATCCGCTTCTCCAGCGCCAAGCGGTCGGGCAGCGGGCGGGACTGCTGCGACGCCCAAGCGCCGAGCTGGGCCGGGCGCGCGCGTGTGGCCCAGTAGGCGTCGGCCTCGGCCTCGGAGACCGGCGTGGCCGCGCCGCGCACCCGCACCTGGCGACGCAGGGATTTCCAGTGGAACAGCAGCGCCGCCCTTGGATTGGCAGCGAGCTCGCGGCCCTTGGCGCTCTCGATGTTGGAATAGAAGACGAAGCCGCGGTCGTCGGCCTCCTTCAGCAGCACCATGCGCACGTCCGGCAGGCCGGCCGCATCGACCGTCGCCAGCGACATCGCGTTGGCGTCGTTCGGCTCCTTGGCCAGCGCCTCGGCCAGCCAGGCGTTGAACAGCGCGAACGGATCGGCCTCGCTGAGCAGCGGCAGAGGCTCGGCGGCCGCCACCTGGCGGACGTACTCGTCCTCGCTGGGTGACGGCGGGATCAGGGTCTTCTCGGTCATCCCCTCGCATATAGCGCGACCTCGCGCCGAAGGGCAGGCAGGCTGGGCCGACCTTAACCGGGCCTTGACCAAAGCCCCGCGATTCTAGGCCTCGATGCCGCTCGACGCTCCGCTTTCCATCAAGGCCGCCCGCGAGCTGCTGGGCGTAGGCCCCCTCGCCGGCGCTGGCGAGATCCGGCGCGCGTTCAGGGAAGCCGCCAAGCGCGCCCATCCGGACCGGCCGGAGGGCGACGAGCAACGCTTCCGCCGAGTCGTCGCGGCCTATCACCGCCTGCAGCCGCCGCCCCACAGAGGCGAGCGCATCGTCCAGCCGCCGGCCCCACGCGCGCCGGAACCCGCCATCCTGACGCTCGACCCGCTGGTCTGCCTGCGCGGCGGCAGCGTCGAGCATACCCTGGCCGACGGACGGCGCATCCGCGTTCGGCTGCCGCCCGGCCTGCGCACCGGCGACGTCGTGCGCGCCGGCGAGGCCAGGCTGACCATCGTGCTGCGGGGAAGCCCCGACATGCTGGTGCGCGGCGACGATCTCTGGGCCAGCGTCGACGTGCCGCCGCGCGTGCTGGCGGACGGCGGCCGCGTGGCGCTGGAGACGCCGGTGGGCCGGCGCATCGTCTGGCTTTCGAAGAAGGCGGGCGAGCGGGGCCTCGTGCGGCTGGTCGGCCAGGGCCTGCCCGCCCGGGGACAGCATCCGCAGGGCCACCTCTTCCTGCGCCTGTCGCCGGCCACGGGCGAGGCGCACTCCGCCGCGCGCACCCTGCTGCGCCGCTTCACCGCCGCGTGGGCCGCCTGAGCGCGATTTAAGCAGCCACCGTCAAGCCGCCCGTCTAAGAACGTCCCGGGATTCGGGGCTCACGGAGACGGTCATGCCGCGCTTTCGCAACCTGCTGGCCGCAGCGGCCCTGTTCGCCTGCGCGTCCGGCGCGGCGCGGGCCGAGGCCGTGGGCGAGCGGCATCTGACGGCGGTGCAGCCGAGCGCCGCGCTGCGCGATGCGGCTCATCGGACCGAGCTTCGGATCACCGTCTGGTACCCGGCGCCCGACGGCGTGGACGAACGCTCGCTGGACCTCGGTCCGCCCGACAAGCCGCTGTTCCTGGTGGGCTCGGCCGCGCCCGACGCGCCGTTCGCCGACGCCAGGCGGCGACCGGCGATCCTGTTCAGCCATGGCTTCGGGGGCACCGCCCGGATGATGGCCTGGTTCACCACCAATCTGGCCCGCGTTGGCTTTGTCGTGGTGGCGGTGGACCACCCCGGCAACAACGGCCTGGACAAGATGACCGCGCCGGGCGCGGTGATGTTCTGGGATCGGCCGGAAGACCTGCGCGTCGCGCTCGCGGCAGTGAAGGCCGACCCGGTAATCGGACCGCACGTCGACATGCGTCGGGTGGGCGCGGCGGGCTTTTCGGCCGGCGGGTTCACCGCACTGGCGGCGGCGGGCGCCAAGGTGGACATCGAGCACTTCCTCGCATTCTGCAAGGCGCATCCCGAGGATGGGGTGTGCAAGCCGCAGAAGGAATTCCCGATCACCGTCACCGAGGCGATGAAGAGCCTGGACACGCCTGAGCTGCAGGCCGAGCTCGCCCACTCAGGCGACGACCACAGCATCCGCGAGGTGCGCGCCGCTTTCGCGATCGCGCCCGCCATCGTGCAGGCGTTCGACCCGGCGGGGCTGGCCGCGATCAAGACGCCCGTGGCGATCATCCTTGGCGATTCCGATCCCATTGCACCGCCCAACACCAACGGCGGGGTCGCGGCCCGCGCCATTCCGGGCGCCGAGCTGAAGGTGCTGGCCCGCGTCGGCCACTACGACTTCCTCTCGATGTGTACCCCCAGCGCGATGGTCACCGTCGACCTCTGTGGCGGCCTGAAGACCCCGCAGGGCCCGACCCACGAGGCCGCGCTGGGCATGGCCTACGGCTTCTTCGTCAGGACGTTGGGCCGGCCGTAGCGGCCAGGCCATTTGGCGCCGAACGGCGAAGCCGGGTACAAGCCGGGCCGATGTCGCACAACACCTTCGGCCACCTGTTCCGCGTGACCACCTGGGGCGAAAGCCACGGGCCGGCGCTGGGCTGCGTTGTCGACGGCTGCCCGCCCGGCATCCGGCTCACCGAGGCCGACATCCAGGTCTGGCTCGAGAAGCGCCGGCCGGGCCAGGGCAAGTTCGTCACCCAGCGCCAAGAGCCCGACACGGTCAGGATCCTCTCAGGCGTGTTCACCGACGAGCGCGTCGAGGCGAAGTTCGGCGGCCAGGTGACCACCGGAACGCCCATCTCGCTGATCATCGAGAACGTCGACCAGCGCAGCCGCGACTATTCGGAGATCGCCACCGCCTTCCGGCCGGGCCACGCCGACTACAGCTACTTCGCCAAGTACGGCCTGCGCGACTATCGCGGCGGCGGCCGGCAGTCGGCGCGCGAGACCGCGGCCAGGGTGGCGGCGGGGGCCATCGCCCGCAGGATCATCGAGGGCGTCACCATCCGCGGGGCGGTCGTCCAGATCGGGCCGCACGCGGTGGAGCCGGACCGCATCGACTTCAGCGCCGCCCAGGAGAACGCCCTCTGGTGCCCCGACCCGCAGATGGTCCCGGTCTGGGAGGACCACCTGGAGGCGGTCCGCAAGGCGGGCTCCTCGACGGGCGCTATCGTGGCCGTGGAGGCCCACGGCGTGCCGGCCGGCTGGGGCGCGCCCGTGTACGGCAAGCTGGACGCGGAACTGGCGGGCGCCCTGATGTCGATCAACGCCGCCAAGGGGGTGGAGATCGGCGCCGGCTTCGCGGCCGCGGCGCTGTCGGGCGAGGAGAACGCCGACGAGATGCGCGCCGGCAACGACGGGCCGTTGTTCCTGTCCAACAGCGCCGGCGGCATCCTGGGGGGCATTTCGACCGGCCAGCCGGTGACGGCGCGGGTGGCGTTCAAGCCGACCTCGTCGATCCTGACGCCGCGCCGGAGCGTCAACGAAGCCGGCGAGGAGATCGAACTTCGCACCAAGGGGCGCCACGACCCCTGCGTGGGGCTTCGCGCAACACCCGTGGTCGAGGCGATGGTCGCCTGCGTGTTGGCGGACGCCTACCTCCGGCAGCGGGGACAGGTGGGCGAGCGCTAGGACAGGAGTCCAGCCCAGCCATACCGCAATTTGCAAATGGGTCTGAGGCGAAACGCCCTGACCGAACAAGGGTCTCCGAGAGAGACAAGGCGCCACACGGCAAGGTTTCAACTTAAGATTATCTATCAACCACAACGGTTTAGGATATCGACGGAACCGCGAGTTTTTGGGATTGACCGGCTGTGTTGCCGCACCGTAATCAGCCCCACCCGGCGCGCGGATGAGTCCCCGCGGCCTGCGGAAGTCGGGCTGCACGGAAGGTGGATCCGTCTTGCGTTACGACCTCTTGAAGATCCTGCTCGTGGACGACAACCAGCACATGCGGATGCTGCTGGGTGAAATCCTGCGGGCGATCGGCGTCAGGGAGGTCTACGAGGCCGGCGACGGAACGGCCGGCCTGCAGATGATGAAGAACCACGACGTCGACATCATCATGACCGACCTCTCCATGCAGCCGCTGGACGGCATCGACTTCGTTCGCCTGCTGCGCCGCTCCAAGGACAGCCCGAACCCGATGTGCCCGGTGATCATGATCACCGGGCATTCCACGCTGCAGCGGGTGCACGAGGCGCGCGACGCCGGCGTCAACGAGTTCCTGACCAAGCCGCTGACCGCCAAGGGCGTGGTCGAGCGCATCGGCCAGGTGATCGACAATCCCCGCGCCTTCGTCCGGAACGACAGCTACTTCGGGCCCGACCGGCGCCGCCGCGCCGACCCGAACTACCGCGGCCCCTGGCGGCGCAAGGGTGACGAGGCGCAGCTAAAGGCCGCAACCAAGGAGAGCTGAGCCGCCTTCCTTAGGCCGCCTTCCCCGGGCAGGATCGTCACGACACGTCGGGGAAGAGTTCATGTCGTTGAAATCCGTAGTTGTTCGCGGCGGCGCGCTCAGCGCCATGGCGCTGATGCTCTCCGGTTGCCTGGCGATGAGCGTCGCGGGCGCCGCGGTGGGCGTCGCCGGAACCGCCGTCGGGGTCACCGCCAAGGGCGTCGGCATGGCCGCGCACGGCGCCGCCTCGGGCGTGCGCGCCGTGACCGGCGGCGGCAAGAAGGACGAGAAGCCTGCCGAACAGGCCCCCGGCTAAAGGTTCAGCGCGCAGCTCTCGCCGACCGTCGGGCGCGAGACCACGACGCGGGCGAGCCCCGGGAACTGGGGCTTCAGCCGCGCGGCGAAGTAGAGGCAGATGTGTTCCAGCGTCGGGCTCTCCAGGCCCGGCTTCTCGTTGAGCAGGCCGTGGTCCAGGTCGCCCGCCACGGTCTTCAGCGCCCGGTCGAGCTCGCCGAGATCGGCCACCCAGCCGATCGTCCCCTGCGCCTCGCCGCGCACCGTGGCTTCCACCCGGAACGAGTGGCCGTGCAGGCGCGTGTAGGGCGCCGCAGGCCCCGCCGGCAGGTGATGCGCCGCATCGAACGTCGCGGCCTTGGTGATCTCGAAGATGCTGGAACTCATGATGTCCGGGAAAGGCGGCGGCCGGTCAGGGCCCGAAGCCCTAGGCTATGCCCAGGTACTTGTGGGTCTGGACGCTTAAACGCCAGCGAGGATGGGCTAGGCAATAGGCGATCGCCGCCCGCGTGTTCTCGGCCAGCGCCGGCCCGTCCATGGGCTGCAAGAGGAAGCGCTCGAATTCCAGCCCCTCGAACCGGGCCGGATCGACGCCCGCCTGCGGGAAGACCAGCTTCAGCTCCTGGCCGCGTATCTGGACGACCGGGGCGTCCGCCTTCGGGCTGACGCAGATCCAGTCGACGCCGGGCGGCGCCGGCAGCGTGCCGTTGGTCTCCAGCGCCAGCGAGAAGCCGCGGGCGTGCAGCGCCGCTATCAGCGCCTCATCGACCTGCAGCAGGGGCTCGCCGCCGGTCAGCACCACCAGCCGATCGGCCGGGCCGCCCTGCCAGGCGGCTTCGACAGCGGCGGCCAACGCCTCGGCGTCGGCGAAGCGGCCGCCGCCGGGCCCGTCCAGGCCCACGAAGTCGGTATCGCAGAAGTTGCAGACCGCCGAACCCCGGTCCTGTTCGCGCCCGCTCCAAAGGTTGCAGCCGGCGAAACGGCAGAAAACCGCCGGCCGGCCCGCCTGCCCGCCTTCGCCTTGCAGGGTAAGGAAGATTTCCTTGACCGCGTAGCTCACGAGACCAGCCCAGGCAGGCGTCCGGAGGTGAGCGCCGGGCGCCCGGCGGAAACCCAGTCTTCGAAACCGCGCCGCCGCAGGTCGCACGCCGGGCATTCGCCGCAGCCGTAGCCCCAGGGATGTCGCGCCCCCCGGACGCCGCGGTAGCAGGTATGGCTCTCCTCCACCGTGAGCGTCACCAGCGGCTCGCCGCCGAGCGACTTGGCCAGGGACCAGGTCTGCGCCTTGGTGAGCCGCATCAGCGGGGTCTCGAGCGTGAAATCCTGCGTCATGCCGAGGTTAAGCGCCGCAAGCTGCGCCTCCAGGGTGTCGCGGCGGCAGTCGGGATAACCGGAGAAGTCGGTCTCGCACATGCCGCCCACCAGCGCCTTCAGCCCCCGTCGGTCGGCCAAGGCCGCCGCATAGACCAGGAACGCCAGGTTGCGGCCCGGCACGAACGTCGAAGGCAGGCCGCCGGCGGTCATTTCGATGGCCCGGTCGGTGGTCAGCGCGGAGTCTGCGATCGCCCCGAAACCCCGCATTTCGAGCATGTGGTCGTCGCCCAGCCGCGGGGCCCAGGCCGGAAATTCAACGATCATCCGCCCGCGCACCGCCGCGCGGGCCTGAAGCTCCACGGCGTGCCTCTGGCCATAGTCGAAGCCCACCGTCTCCACTCGCGCATAGCGGTCGAGCGCCCAGGCCAGGCAGGCGGTGGAATCCTGCCCGCCGGAGAACAGGACGAGAGCTGCGGAGGGGTCGCTCATCGGCCCCATATGCGCGCGGAATTCCCTCGGGAAAAGCAACACCGGCAGTCAGATCTGCCCAATTTGGAACTGCGGTACGCCGCAGACGGACGACTTAACCTCTCCGCAAGCGCTTTGCGCCATGCTCCGGCGTCGCGTTTTCGCAACCCTTGGCTGTTCATGTCACTGCCGGCGTTCTTCTTCGATCGGGTCACGGCCGACATCCGTCAGCAGATGGATGGCGTGCTGGCCCTGACCGAACAGCTGTCGCGGCAGCGGCTGAGCCCCGACGCGCAGGCGTGCGTCAGCGGGATGGAAGAGGCCGCCGGCGGGGTCCGTCGCATGCTGGACGCGGCCCTGGACCTGCGCAACGTCGCCGTGAAGGGCCTGACCGTCGATCCTGCGCCGCTGCGCCTGCGCGAACTGATCGACGAGGTCCACGCCCGCTGGCAGCCGACGGCGGCCATGAGCGGGGTGACCCTGCTCGTCTCCTACGACGGCGACCCGGACGTCTGCGCCGTGGCCGACCGCCAGCGCCTGCTGCAGGTGTTCGACGGGTTCGTGGGCGAGGCGGTCGCCAGTATGCGGCGCGGCGCCGTCGAGGCCAGCATCCGCACGATCGCCGACGACGACGGCGTCCGGCTCGAAGGCCGGGTGCGCGGCGGCCGCGGCATCGCCTGGGAGTCGCAGGACCTGGAGGCGCGCGTCCGGGAGGTCGACAGCCGATGCGGCCTCGAGGTGGCCATCGGGGTCATGCTCGCACGCGAGGTCATCGAGGGCCTGGGCGGCGCGCTCGCCAACGAGGGCGGGGCGGGCGGCGCCGAGACCATGGTCTTCAGCTTCGTCCTGCCGCTCGCCTCGGAGGCGCCGCAGGAGGAGCCGCAGGCCGCAGAACGCTCCGTCCACGTGCTCGTCGTCGACGACAACGCCACCAACCGCATGGTCGCCCAGGCGCTGTGCGAGATGTTCGACTGCACCAGCGAGTGCGCCGAGGACGGCGCCGAGGCCGTGGAAGCGGCCCGCGGCGGGCGGTTCGACCTGATCCTCATGGACATCAAGATGCCGGTGATGGACGGCGTCGCGGCCACCCGGGCGATCCGCGCCCTGGATGGGCCCGCCCGAAGCGTCCCCATCATCGCGCTCACCGCCAACGCCGAGCCGGAGGACGCCGAGGAGTACCTCGCCGCCGGCATGAACGGGGTGGTCGAAAAGCCGATGAAGCCTGAGAACCTCCTGGCCGCGCTGCAGCAGGCGCTCGGCGAGGCCGGCCCGGCCGCCGCGGCCGCCTGACCTCGAACGGTCAGCGGTAAGCGCTGGCCTGCAGTTCGAACAGTTCTGCGTACTTGCCGCCCGCCGCCATCAGCGCCGCATGCGGGCCGAATTCCGCGATCCTGCCCTCGTCCAGCACAGCGATGGCGTCGGCCATGCGCACAGTGGAGAACCGGTGCGAGACCAGGAGCGTGGCGCGGCCCTGGGCCTGCGCCGAGCGGGCCTCCGTAGCGAAGCGTTCGAACATGTCGTGCTCGGCGCTGGCGTCGAGGGCCGCGGCGGGCTCGTCGAAGACGGACAGCAGAGGGCCCGGGCGGGCGAGCGCGCGACCCAGCGCCAGCTTCTGCCACTGGCCGCCGGAGAGCTCCACGCCGCCCCATTTCTTGCCGAGCAGCGTGTCGAGGCCGCTGGGCGGGAGACCGGCCAGCTCACCGGCCCCGGCGCGGACCAGGGCCTGGGCGGCGGCCTGCTTGTCGCCCAGCCCGGGAAGATCGCCCACGCCGACGCTTTCGTGCAGCAGCACCTCGAGGTTGGTGAAGTCCTGGAAGGCGCCGCTGACACGGGCGCGCCAGTCGGCCGGCGCGATTTCCGCGAGATCGGTCTCGTCCGCAAGGACGCGTCCAGCCTGCGGGCGATAGAAGCCGCAGAGCAGCTTCACCAGGGTGGACTTGCCCGATCCATTTTCGCCGACCAGGGCGATCACACGGCCGGCGGGCAGCTCCAGCCAGACGTCTTGCAGCACCGGCTTGTCGCGGTCGGGATAGGCGAAGGTGACGCCCTCGACCCGCAGGCCGCGCGAGAGGCTGGCCGGCGCAGGCCGATCGCCCGCGGCCGCCGCGGCGCTCCGGTCGGACAAGTCCACCAGCCACAGGTAGCGTTCCGCCGTGGTCGTCAGCGCCTGCAGGTACTGGGCGAACTGCAGCGCCTGGGTCATCAGCAGGATGAGGCCGGTGGAAAGCGTCGCGGCCAGCGTCACCCCTGCGGGCGACACCGCACCCTGCGACGCGCGCACGACCAGCCAGGCGATCGCCGCGACGCATCCCAGGGTGAAGATCGCATCGCCCAGCGCGGACCAGAGCGCGCCGCCCCAGTTCATCCGCACGTTCAGCGCACGAGTCGTCTCGGTGATCGCGCGGTAGCGTCTCGCCAGCTCATCCCCGAGGCCGAAGATGCGCAGTTCCTTGCCGGCCGCCGGCGAGGTCGTCAGGCTGAAGAGATGCGCCCTCACGCGGTGGGGCTGGACGTTGTTCTCCTGGGCCGCGACGGCGAGCTCGCGCGCCTTGCGGGCCGCCCAGGCGCGCGGCAGGGCGAACAGCGGCAGCAGCGCCAGCCAGGGGTCGACGCCGATCAGGATGACGAAGGTCCCGCCCAGCATCACCAGGATGCGCACGTTCAGCGCAACGGCCTGCAAGCCTTGGGCGAGCTGCTGGTTAGCGTTGCGGATGAGGCTGATCTTGTCGGCGTAGGCGGGCCGGTCGGCGTATTCCAGCGTCGGCATGCGTGCGGTGAGCCGGATGAGCTCGGTGTCGAGGTGGACGGTCACCGCCTCAATCACTCGCGGGGCGAGCTGGGCGTAACAGAGCAGGCTCAGCCATCCGAGGCCGCCGGTCACCGCCAGAACGACGCCGCTCGCCACTGCCCGGCCGCGGTCGCCGGCCGTCGCAGCCTGCACGACATCCTTGATCTGGTAGGAACTGGCCAGCGCGAAGCCGGCGCCCAGGAACTCGGCCGATATCGCGGCGGTCGCGCGCAAGGGCGCGGCGGCGAAGCCCAGCCGCACCAGGGCCGAGATGCCCCGCGCAAGGTCGCGGACGCCCTTCAACCAGGCCTTCATGCGCCTGCCCCCTCGACGGCGCCCACGAAGCGCTGCGACTGCAGGGTGAACATCTCGGCGTAGCGGCCGCCGCGGGCCATCAGCTCGGCATGGCTGCCGAGCTCGATCGCCTTGCCCCCTTCCAGTACGCAAATCCGGTCGGCGCGGCGGACGGTTGAGAAGCGGTGCGAGATCAGCAGGGTGGTGAGTCCCCGCGTCAGGTCGAGGAACCGGTCGTAGAGCTCGGCCTCGGCGCGGACGTCGAGGTTGGCGGTGGGCTCGTCGAGGATCAGCACCTTCGCGCCCGCCTCGACAGCGAACAGCGCCCGGGCGAGCGCGATCCGCTGCCATTCGCCGCCGGAGAGGTCAGCGCCGCCGGTGAAGTGGCGCGAAAGCGGCGTGTCCCAGCCCATTGGCAGGGCCTGGATGCGATCGAGCACGCCGGCTTTTGCCGCCGCCCGGTCCAGCGCCGGCTGATCATGGGTCATCGAGAGCCCGCCGAAGCCGACGTTGTCGCGCGCCGGCAGCCCGTAGCGCAGGAAGTCCTGGAAGATGGCCGCGATCCGCCGCTGCCAGTCGGCCGGCTCGATCCCGCGAAGGTCGGAGCCGTCCACGCGCACGGCCCCTTCCGTGGGGTCGTAGAGCCGGGCCAGCAGCTTCACCAGCGTGGTCTTGCCGGCGCCGTTCAGGCCGACGAGCGCCATCGAAGTCCCCGCCGGGATCGTCAGGTCGAGCCCCTTCAGCACCGGCGTAGCCGCGCCGGGATAGGTGAAGCTCAGCCGCTCGAAGCAGATCTCGCGTTCAGGGGCCGCGGGCGCGAGCCGCGCGAGGGGCGGCCCCGAGGGCGCGGCTGTCCGCGCCTCGAGCTCGAGGATGGCGGGCAGGGCGGCAAAGCCGTGGGCGATGATGTGGTCCGCGGGCCCCAGTGAGCCCAGCGCGCCGAGGCCCATGACCGCGCGGACATAGACCACGAGCGCCGCCAGGCTGATCGCGCCGCCCGCAGCATCGGAGGCGAGCAGGCCATAGACCAGGATGTTGGCCAGCATCACCGCCGTGGACGCCGCGAGCGTCGCGGCGAAGGCCCGCCGCCGGGCGGTCGACTGGGTGGCCAGTCCGCTTCGCCACTCGCCTCGCAGCCGATCGGCGATCCAGCCGCCCAGGCCCAGCAGGCGCACGTCCTTCGCCGCCGCCGGCGCGAGCGCCAGGTCGCGGAAGTACTGCGCCCGCCGCACGGAGGCTGTCTGGCTCAGCATGGTCTGCGCCTGGCTGACATAGCTTCGCCGGCTGATCGCCGAGAAGGCGACGATCACGACGAGGAGCAGCAGCGCCGCCCACCAATGGTAGCCTACCAGGAGGGCGCCCGACGCCAGGCCGCCGAGGGTGATGGCGTAGCGCGTGCCGATCAGCTGGGTAAGGGCTGCGCCCGGCGTCAGGCCGACCACGCCGATCCCGGCGTTGACCTGGGAGATCAGGTCGGCGACCGCGGCGTCCTCCAGATGGGCGATGCCCCACGGCCGGTTGACCGCCGCCATGGCGCGTTGCCGCAGGTGGCTGTCAAGCCGCCAGCCCATGGCCGTCGCGACGGCGGTGCGCAGGCGCGGCGCGACCTGCAGCAACAGCATGAGCCCGCCCCAGGCGCCGAGCGCCAGCAGGGTGCCCCGCCCGCTCCCCGAGCCCAGCCCCGCATGGAGTGTCGCCGGCAGCGAGCCCACCAGGGCGCCCAGCGCCAGCATCTCCAGCGCCGGCAGCACGGCGCCGGCGATCACCAGGGCGACGACGGTCGGGAAGCGCCAGCCGGTGACGGCGGCCGCCAGGCGCAGGGCGCGCATCGGCGTCGCGTCCCATCGGTCGCGCAGGATACGCTTCGGTGACAACATCGAGGGCCCCACGACCGCAGCCTAGCCACCGTCGCGTGCGGGAGGGAATGGAATGTTGCTCACGAGGTTCGCGACTCTGACCGGCGCGGTGGACGGGGCCGATCGTTGCCCGTGCAACTTTATTGCGGCGAGCGGCCCTATTGCGCGCCGCGCCGCAATGACCTAGGTCGCGGGCCTCGTTTCGGGGGAGAAAATGGCCGAGGCCAAGAGGACGCCCGCCACGGCGCCGGTATCGCTGGAGGAGGTCCGCAAACGGATCGACGCCATCGACGCCGAGCTTCTGCGCCTGGTCGACGAGCGCGCCGGCCTGGCCCGGGACGTGGCCGACGCGAAGGCGGCGGCCGGCGATGCTGGCAAGTTCGGTCTTCGGCCCAGTCGCGAGGCGCAACTCCTGCGCAAGCTGCTGGCCCGCTCCCGCAAGGCCGCGACGCCATCGCTGATCGTGCGCATCTGGCGCGAACTGATCGGGGAGAGCCTGGCGACCCAGGGCCCGTTCCGGCTCACCGTCTGGGGCGGCCGTGACGCCGCGCGGACCGTCGAGCTCGCCCGGCTGCGTTTCGGCGCGGCCCCGCCGCTCGCCCAGGTCGGTAAGCCCGAGGAGGCCATCGCCCAGGCGCGGGTCACCGGCGGGGTGGCGGTGCTGGGCCTCACGGCCGACAGCCCCTGGTGGGGCCGCCTGCTGGCTGAGCCGAAGCTGAGGGTGTTCGCCGCCCTTCCCTGCCTCGCCGCCTGGGGCCCGCTGGGCGCGCTGGCCGTGGCGCAGGTCGAGGTGCAGCCCACCGGCGACGACCGGACGTTCTGGGTCACTGACGCTCCGCAAGCCGCCCAGGCCATCGAAGAGGCGATGAGCCGCGACGGTGTCGCCGCCACCCTGCTGCAGGAGGCGGGCGGCCTGAAGCTGTTCAAGCTGGCAGGCTTCTACCAGCCCGACGACGCGCGCCTGGCCCGCGCGCCCGGCAAGCTTTCCGGCGTGATCGGGGCTGCGCCCGCGCCGCTGGACGTGTAAGAGGCCAAGCCTTTCCCGGCCGCCAGGCTTCACCGCACGCCCTAGAGCCATGTCCGAGTCCGCTCCGCCCCTCGACCGCGCCCGCGCGGACCGTCCGCTCCCGAAGCCTGGGATCATGGACATCCACGCCTATGTGCCAGGGAAGGCGAAGGCGGACGGGTTCGCCGAGCCCGTGAAGCTGTCGGCCAACGAGAACCCGCTGGGCTCCAGCCCCAAGGCCTACGAGGCCTACGCCTCGGCCGAGCGGAGCCTGCACGTCTATCCCGACCCGCGCGCCTCGATTGTGCGCGCCGCGGTCGCCGAGCACTATCGGGTCGAACCGGAGCGGTTGATCTTCGGCTGCGGCTCGGACGAGGTCTTCGCCCTGCTCAACCAGGCCTTCCTGGAGTCGGGCGACAACATGGTCCAGGGCGAGTTCGGCTTCGCCGCCTTCGCGATCGGCGCCTACGCCTGCCAGGCCGAGGTCAGGCGCGCCAAGGAGCCCAACTTCCGCATCGACGTGGACGAGCTGCTGGCCTGCGTCGACGACCGCACCCGGCTCATCTTCCTCGCCAACCCGGGCAACCCCACCGGGACCTGGATCCCGTTCTCCGAGGTGCGCCGGCTGCATGAAGCCCTGCCGCCCAGCGTGCTGCTGGTGCTGGACGGGGCCTATGGCGAGTTCTGCGAGGACCCCAGCTTCGACGACGGCATCGACCTGGCCCGGACCGCGGCGAACGTCGTGGTCACCCACACCTTCTCCAAGCTGCACGGGCTCGCCGCCCTGCGGATCGGCTGGGGCTATGCGCCCCTGGAGGTGGCCCAGGCGGTCGACCGCATCCGGCTGCCGTTCAACACCTCGATCGCCGCGCAGCGGGCGGCGGTTGCGGCGCTGGGCGACGAGGATTTCCAAAAACAGACCCTGCAACTCAACACCACCTGGCGCTCCTGGCTCACCCAGCAACTGGGCGGGCTGGGCCTGGAGGTGATCGGCCCCTCGGCCGCCAACTTCGTGCTGGTGGGCTTCCCCAAGACCCCGGGCAAGACTGCGGCGGACGCCGACCAATTCCTGGCTTCGCGGGGTCTCCTCGTCCGCGGGCTCACCAACTACGGCCTGCCGGGCCACCTGCGCGTGACGATCGGGCTCGAGGCGCACAACCGCGCGCTGGTGGACGCGTTGGCTGATTTCATGCGCGCCAAGACTTGAGCATGACCGAGCCCACCTATCCGAAGATGGCGGTGATCGGCTGCGGGCTGATCGGCTCGTCGGTGATCCGCGCGGCGCGCGCCGCCGGCGCCGTGGGCGAGGTGGCCGTCGCCGACGCTTCGGAAACCGCGCGGGCCAAGATCGCCGAGCTGGGCTACGCCGACCGGGTGACCGCCGACGCGGCCCAGGCCGTCAGGGACGCGGACCTGGTGGTGTTCGCCGTGCCGGTGATGGCCATCGCGACCGCGGCCCGGGCCGCCGCGCCAGGCCTGAAGCCGGGCGCCACCGTCACCGACGTGGGCTCGGTGAAGGCCGCGCCGGCCGAGGCCTTGGCCGCGGCCGTCCCGCAGACCTGCTTTGTCGTGCCGGGCCATCCGATCGCCGGCACCGAGCAGTCGGGCCCGGAGGCGGGCTTCGCCGAGCTGTTCCACAACCGCTGGACCATCCTGACGCCGCAGGCGCGCACCGACGCCGCCTATCAGGCCGCGGTCGAGCGGCTGACCGAGTTCTGGGGCCGGCTGGGCGCCAACGTCGAGCTGATGGACGAGAAGCACCACGACCTGGTGCTGGCCGTCACCAGCCACCTGCCGCACCTGATCGCCTACAACATCGTGGGCACCGCGGCCGACCTCGAGGGCGTCACGCGCGGCGAGGTGATGAAGTATTCGGCGGGCGGCTTCCGCGACTTCACCCGCATCGCGGCCTCCGATCCGACCATGTGGCGCGACGTCTTCCTGGCCAACAAGGACGCGGTGCTGGAGGTGCTGGGCCGGTTTACCGAGGACCTGCAGGCGCTGTCGCGCGCCATCCGCTGGGCTGAGGGCGACAAGCTGTTCGAGCTCTTCTCGCGCACCCGGGAAATCCGCCGCGGCATCATCGCCGCCGGCCAGGAGAGCGCCGAGCCGAACTTCGGCCGCGACCACCGCCAGCCCTGAGGCGCGGTCTTGCAACACGGTCGCAACAGACGCGGCGTTTCCATCGTTCGGGTGCTGCAACCCAGGGGATGATCCCATGCCCGCCATCCCGGCTCCCGCGATGCGGTCTCGCCCATGAGCGGCGATCACGAGCGCGCCGGTTTCCAGGCCCTGGCTGCGGTCGGCCCTGACGAAGACGACGCCGCCAAGGCCCTTGCGGCTCGGTTGAAAACGGCGCCCCGGCCGCAGGACCTCAAGGCGCTGGCGGCGCTCTGGGTGCACGCCGCGGCCGCCGCCCCGGAACGCGGGCCTGCGATCTTTGACGCCGCCGCCGAAGGCTGGCTCGGAAAACCGGTGGGCGGCTTGGCGATCAAGACCGCCCGCGGCAAGCCTGAGCCGATCCCGACGGCATTCTGGGAGGCGCTTTGGGCTTTGCTGGACGAGGCGCCCGGCAAGGCGACTGCGGGCAACGTGACAACCCGAACGGCCGCGCTGGCAGGCCTCGTCGCGCCAAGCATCGTCGAGCGGGTGGCTCGCGCCGCCCTCTCCTACCCGGGCGTCGCCGCAGCCGCCGGCCAGGGATTTCCGAAGAAGTTCACCCTCGAGGCGCTCGCCCGTTGCCCGCCAGGCTCGCTTGGCAACGACCTGCACAGGCTCGTGCTCGAAGAGGGTTTCGATCTGGAGCCCCTCGACCGGGAAACCCTCGGCCTCGAGAAACTGTCGCCGCCGCTGGGCTACCTGAACGCCCGCATCCTGCAGTGCCACGACCTTTGGCACATCGTGGCGGGCTACCAGACCACCGCCCTGCACGAGGTGGCGATCTCGGCGTTCCAGATGGCCCAGTTCGGGCACCACTATTCCTCGATGTTCCTGGCGATGGTGCTGACCCGCGTCGCCTTCGAGCGGCCGGAAGGCGGGCCACTTCTCCTGGAGACCATCCTCACCGCCTGGGTCCACGGCCGCCGCACCCCGCCGCTCCTGCCGGTGAAGTGGGAGACGCTGTGGGCGAAGCCCGTGGCCGAGGTTCGATCGGCGCTTGGCGTCACGCCCTATGTCTCCCCCTTGCCGGCCGATATCTTCGAGCAACTCCGGACAGCAGCCGACGCGGCCTGAACGGCGAAGCTTGCCGCGTTGACACGACGGGCGTAGAACATTCATCCGATTGGGTGAATATGATGCTCGACGAGACCCTGCAGGCGCTGGCGGATCCCACCCGGCGGGCGATCCTGGCGCGGCTGATGGATGGCGAGGCGCGGGTCACCGACGTGGCGCAGCCGTTCGCCATCTCGCTGAACTCGGTCTCCAAGCATATCCGCGTCCTGGAGCGGGCCGCTCTCGTCAGCCGCAGGCGCGAGGGGCGCGAGCACATCCTGGCGCTGAACCCCGGCGCGCTGGACGAGGCCGCCCGATGGATCGACGCGCAGCGCAGCCTCTGGAGCTGGCGTCTCGGCCGGCTGGACGCCGCGCTCACCGACAAGGAACCCGAACCATGGACCGCAAAGTCACCGTCAGCGTCACCCGCCGCATCGCCGCCGCCCCCGAGCGCGCTTTCGACGCCTGGCTGGACCCGGCCATCGCCGGCCAGTTTCTCTTCGCCACGCCGACCGGGCAGATGATCAAGGTGGAGATCGACCCCAGGGTCGGCGGCCGCTTCAACTTCACCGAACGGCGGCCCGAGATGGGCGACGTGGAGCACGTCGGCGAATACCTGGTGATCGAGCGGCCGCAGCGGCTGGTGTTCAGCTTCAAGGTGCCGGCGTTCTCGGACGAGTCCACGACCGTGGCCCTGGACTTCGCGCCGGACGGCGACGGCACGCGGGTCGCCCTTACCCACGAGGGCGTCCTCGAGGAATACGCCGAGCGCACCGAGGGCGGCTGGGGAACCATCCTGGAGCGGCTCGATCAACTGGTCTGACCCGGGGACGCAAGGAACGCCGCAACGCCCTCGATCGCCTCCACGAGCCCGACGCGCTGAAGCTCGACGCCTTCGGGCAGGCTGGAGAACAGGCGGGTGGGGGCCGCGGCGTCGAGCATGACGAAGCAGCCCTTGTCGTCGGCGCGGCGGATCAGGCGGCCGAAGGCCTGGGCGATGCGCCCGCGGGCAACCGCGTCGTCGTAGCCCTTGCCGCCGAAGCGGGCGCGGCGGGCCTTGTGCAGGATGTCGGGCCTGGGCCAGGGCACGCGGTCGAAGACCAGCAGGCGCAGGCTGCGCCCAGGCACGTCGACGCCATCGCGCACCGCGTCGGTGCCCAGGAGGCAGGCGTCCTGCTCGGCGCGGAAGATGTCCACCAGCGCGCCCACCTCCAGGCCGTCGACGTGCTGGGCG
Organism: Phenylobacterium sp.; assembly: GCA_045802455.1. GTDB lineage: Bacteria > Pseudomonadota > Alphaproteobacteria > Caulobacterales > Caulobacteraceae > Phenylobacterium. The sequence goes on from JBJMQX010000153.1 coordinate 40,980, forward strand.
TAGAGCGCGAGGCCCCTGTCGGCGAGCGGGCCGGCGATCTTCTCGTGCACCGCGCGCAGGCGGCGGATGGCGGTGAAGAGGCCCAGGCCTCCGCCGCCAGCGGCCAGGAACAGCTCGCGCATGGCGGCGGCCACCTGGCGCGGGTCCTCGCGGCCGACGTCGGTGACGACGTAGCAGCGCGACTGGGCGGCGTAGTCGAACGGCGAGGCGAGCTTCAGGGTCTTCGGCCGGTCCGGCAGGCGCGCCGCGCCGGTGCGCATCTCGGCGAGCGCGAAGGGGTCATCAAGCGTGACGTCGGCCAGCGTCGCGGAGGTCACCAGCACGCCGTGGGCCGGCGCGATGACCGCATTGGTGAGCGGCTCGGTGGGATCGACCCAATGGCGGCGGCAGGCGGCGTCGACCACCCGGCCGTAGAGGAAGGTCGCATCGAACCAGTCCACGAAGTCGGGATCGTCTTCCGCGTCCTCGTCGATGGCCCGCAGCATCGAGCGCCAGGCGGGCAAGGTCATCCGCGCGCGGCGGTCGAGACCGCGCAGCGCCCCTTCGATGCGGGCGCGCTCTGAGGGGCCGAGGGTCGCGGCCTCGGCGTCCAGCACGTCCTCCAGGTGGCGGGCCAAGGCCACGAGCGGGGCCTCGATGCGGGCGATGGCGTCGGCGGCGGCCCGGGCGGTCTCGCGCACCAGGTCGAGCGCCGGGCGGGCCTGGCACTCCATGCCGATCTCGGAGGGCGCGGCCCGCGCGCGGAGCTGCTCCAGCACAGCGACCAGGAAGCCCTCCACCGGCCCGATCGGGTTCACCTCGCCGTTCGGCGGGGCGATGCGGCCCGACCAGCCCTCGCCCGGCAGGGCGGCGGCGGCCTTGGTGGCCTCTACGAGGGCGGCGCTGGCGTCGGCGTAGTCGCCCAGCACCTCGGCGAGACGGGCTTCCAGGCCTCGGCCTCGCCGGCCACGCCCTTCCGGTCCGCGGATCCAGCGGCGCAGCTCGGCGGCTTCCGCGCCGGAGAGCGCGGCGGAAAACGCGCTGTCGGCGGCGTCGAACAGGTGGTGGCCCTCGTCGAAGACGATGCGCTTTAGCTGCGTGGTCTCGCCGTCGGCCTTGGAGCCGCGGGCGGCGCGCGCGCCGTCGAACGCCGCCTGGGTCAGCACCAGCGCGTGGTTGGCGATGACGATGTCGGCCCGCCGCGAGCCCCGGATCGCCTTCTCCACGAAACAGGTGCGGTAGTGCGGGCAGCCGGCGTGGATGCACTCGCCGCGCCGATCGACCAGGTTGGCGGGGCTGGCCTGCGACGCGGGGCCCACCGAGAAGAGGGTCGGCAGCCAGGCGGGGAAGTCGCCACCGGTCATGTCGCCGTCGCGGGTGGCCCTCAGCCAGCGGGCGGCGAGGCCCATGCCGACTAGGTCGCCGCCGCCAAGCTGGGCGGCGTTCACGGCCTCCTGGAAGTTCAGCAGGCAGACGTAGTTCTCGCGCCCCTTGCGGACCACCGCCTTCTTGGCGCGCACCTTCTCGTCTGGATAAAGCGCGTGGCTCTCGCGCTCGATCTGCCGCTGCAGGGCGCGCGTGTAGGTCGAGACCCACACCGCCGGCCCGTTGGCCTCGGCCCAGAGCGAGGCGGGCGCGAGGTAGGCCAGCGTCTTGCCGACGCCGGTGCCGGCCTCGGCCAGCATCATCCGGGGCTCGCCCTCCTTCTCGCGCGGCTGGAAGGCGTAGGCGGCTTCGGCGGCGTAGTCGGCCTGGGCGGGCCGCGCCTCGTCCAGACCGCGACGCGCCAGAAGCTCGGCGAGCCGGGCGGCCGCGGCCTCGGGCGCGATGGGCTTGGAGCCCGCCTCGCCCGGCGGCGCCTCGCCCTCCCATTCCGCAAGCCGCATCCAGGCGTCGAGGCCCGAGGTGCGGAACTGGTTGCCGCAAGGCTGCGAGCGCAGGGCGCCGATCACCGCCGTCCCCCACGCCCAGCCGCCGCGCGCCAGGGTCTCGGCGATGGCCAGCGCCTCCTCGCGGGACGGCGAGGGCGTGGCGGCGACTTCTTGCAGGAGATGTACGACGCTTTCGCTCAAGGCGCGGGCGTGAGCTTCCGCCCCCTTGGGCTCGGGCAGCCCCAGCGCCTGGGCCAGTCCCGCCGCGGAGGGCGCCACGAACCGCGCCGGGCGCACGAAGGCGAAGAGTTCCAGGGCGTCGAAGATGCGCGGCGAGCGCGGCGGCGCGTGGACGCCCAGCCGGCGCGCCGTCATCGCCGCATGGGCCACCAGCACCGGCGCCTGCTCGAAGAGGTCGCGCGCGTCGGGAATGCGCAGCGGCTGGGCGCCCGCCGCGTCGATCACCGCCGCGCGCGGACCGGGCAGCACGACGAGGGCAGGCGCGAGGTCGAGGACAGAGGGTGGGAGAGTCACCCTGCGGAGGTTAACACAGGGAAGCTCTGGAACGGAAAGGGAACTTCAGTGCGATCTCACAGAGGGCCGGGTCGTGGGCGCGGGGCTGGGCTGCGGGGTCTGGCGGAGCGCTTCGCCGAGGCGGCCGATCTGGTCCAGCAGGTCGGCCACGCCGTTGGCGGACATCACCAGGCGGCAGGCGGTATAGGCCCACTGGCGCGTGTCGTCGTTGCCGGCGCTGGCGGCGTCGCGGCGCAGCACGTCGAACTCCATGCGTAGCTGGTGGCCGTCGAAGGTCAGGAACCTCAGGCGGTCGACGAACACCTCGCCCACCTCGGGGACGTCGATGTAGCGCGGCGCGGCGATCTTCACGTTGGCCATCCTTGCTCCTCAGCCCAGGCAGAACGGTCGCGCGGCGGCCAAGGTTCAACGAACGGGTTCAGAGGCCGCCTCGCGGCGTTTCCGCGCTCCACCTGGCGCGCCGAATGATCTAGGTCTGCCGGGCGAGGGGTTTTCCACGAAGGTGCGGGCGATGGACTGGCGGCGGATTTCGGCCCTGGGGTTGGCGCTGGCGCTCGTCGCGGCTGGAGGGGCGCAGGCCGCCTCGCCGACCGCGAAGGTGCGGGCGTGGCGGCAGGCGCACGAGCGGGAGATCCTGGCCGACTTCACGACGCTGCTGGCGATGCCCAACGTCGCGACCAATCTGGCCGACATCGAGAAGAACGCCGGCTATATCCAGGGCCTGCTGCAGAAGCGCGGGTTCGCCACGCAGCTGATCCGCGCCGAGCCGGGCACGCCGCCTTCCGTGTTCGCCGAGCTGAAGGTCCCCGGCGCCAAGCGGACCGTCACCTTCTACGCCCACTATGACGGCCAGCCGGTGGGCCAGAAGGGCTGGATCTCCACGCCGTTCGAGCCCTCCATGCGCACGGCGCTGCCCGAGGCGCGGCCGGTGGACTGGAAGACCGGTCCGCTGGATCCGCAGTGGCGGCTCTATGCGCGCGGGGCCGGCGACGACAAGGGCTCCATCCAGGCGCTGATCTCGGCGTTCGACGCGCTGAAGGCGGCCGGGATCAAGCCCTCGGTGAACATCAAGCTGCTCTACGAGGGCGAGGAGGAGCAGGGCTCGCCGCACTTCGGCGCGCTGGTGGCCAAGCACCTGGAGCTGGTGCGCGGCGACCTGTTGATCATGGGCGACGGCCCGATGAACCAGACCGGCAAGCAGGAGATCAACTTCGGCAACCGCGGCATCGTGGACTTCGTGGCGACGGTCTATGGGCCGCTCCGGCCGCTGCACGACGGCCACTACGGGAGCTGGGCGCCCTCGCCCACCGTGATGATCGCCCACCTGATCGCCAGCCTGCGCGACGAGGACGGCAGGATCCTGATCCCCGGCTTCTACGACGACGTGGCGCCGGTTTCGGAGGCGGACCGCGCCGCCCTGGCCGCCCGGCCCGACGTGGAAAGCGTGCTGAAGAAGGAGCTGGCGCTGGGGCGCAACATCGGCGGGCCCAGGCTGGCCGACGGCTACATGAAGCCCACCTTCAACGTGCGCGCGATCCATGCCGGCGACACCGGGCCGCAGGCCGCGAACGCCATCGCCACCGAGGGCGAGGTCTCGATCGACATCCGCCTCGTGCCCAACGAGACGCCGCAGAAGGTGAAGGCCCTGGTCGAGGGCTTCCTCGGCAAGCAGGGCTGGTTCGTGGTCCACGAGACGCCGACGCCGGCCGTGCGCGCCGGGCATGCGAAGGTGATCAAGCTCGACTGGGACCCGGGCGCCTCGATCGCGACCGAGACGCCGATGGACGGCCCCGCGGCCAAGGCGGTCGCCGCCTCGATCAGCCGCACGGTGGGCTACGCTGTGCTGAAGCTGCCGCTGTCCGGCGGCAGCTCGGGCATCGCCGAGGTGGTCAACCAGATGAAGGCGCCGATGGTGGGCGTGGCCATCGCCAACTACGACGACAACCAGCACGCCCAGAACGAGAACCTGCGGCTGCAGAACCTCTGGGACGGCATCGAGGTCTACGCGGGGCTGCTGGCCGACCTGGATTGGTAGGGGAACGCGAATGAGCGCAGAGGCCACGGCCGAGGGCGCGGTGACGCCCACCGCCCTGCCGGACCGCCAGCGCAACCAGGTGCTGACCTATCTCGGCGTGCTGGCGCTGCTGGTGGGCTTCGGCTCGCCCTCGGGCGGATTGATCGACGTGCCGATCACCTTCCTGTTGAAGAACAAGCTGCACCTGCAGCCGCACGAAGTGGCCAACTTCCGGCTGGCGGCCGCGGCGCCGCTCTATGTCGCCTTCCTGTTCGGCTTCGCCCGCGACCGGTGGAACCTGTTCGGGCGCAAGGACCGGGCGCTGCTGATGCTGTTCGGCACGATCTGCGCGGCGACCTACGCAGCCTTCGCCTTCGCGCCGCCGACCTACTGGATGCTGATGGCCGCCGTGGTGCTCTGCACCGTCGCCTATTCGTTCAGCCACGCCGCCCAGCAGGGCCTCGCCTCGCAGATCGGCCAGCAGCACGTGATGACCGGTCAGGTCTCGACGATCTGGAACGTCTTCCTGGTGCTGCCTTACCTGGTCACCTACCTGGCCGGCGGCATTCTCAGCCAGAGCCTCGAGGGGCGCGAGGCCGGCATGGCGGCGCGGATCCTGTTCCTGGTGGGCGCGGGCGTGATGGCCGCGGTGGCGCTCTATGCCGCCTGGCGGCCGAAGGTGGTGTTCGACAACCTGCACGCCGAGAAGGACGCCGGCAGCGCGTTCGGCGACCTGAAACGGATCGCGCGCCACTGGCCGGTCTACCCGGCGCTGGGCTGCTGGTTCCTGTTCTCGTTCGCGCCGGGCTCGGGCACGCCCCTGCAGTACTACCTGCAGAACACCCTGCATGCGACGGACACCCAATGGGGCGAGTGGAACGCACTGTTCGCCGGCTCCTTCATCCCGACGACGCTGCTGTTCGGCTACCTCTGTCGCAAGGTGTCGCTGCGCAAGCTGCTGATCTGGGGGACAGTTGCAGCGGTGCCGCAGATGGTCCCGCTCTACTTCATCCACTCCATCGACCAGGGCCTGGTGGCTGCGATCGTCATCGGCCTCCTGGGCGGGGTCGCCTCGTGCGCCTACGTGGCCTTCATCATCCGCTCCTGTCCGCCCGGACTGCAGGGCACGACGGTGATGATGATGACCAGCCTCTACTGGGTGGCGGTCCGCTTCGGCGACGTGCTGGGGACCCGGCTCTACGAGGGCGCTGGCGGCTTCGGCGCCTGCGTGGTCGCGATCACCGTGGTCTACGCCCTGATCCTGCCGCTCGTCCTGCTTGCGCCGCGGGCGCTGATCGACAGCCCGGACGCCTAGGTTGAGACTCAATTATCTCTCTTGCTCGTCATCGCCCGGCTTGTCCGGGCGACCCATGAACGCCGCGCTGCATGAGTGCGCGCAGCGTCGCCGACTGGTCCCATCCGATAACACGGAGATCATGGGTGGCCCGGACAAGCCGGGCCATGACGATCAGTTATTTGAACTCAGCGGGCTGATTGGGTTTTCAACCTAGACCCGCGCGCGGAAGCGCAGGGGCATGGTTTTCGGCCCCGAGATGAAGTTCGAGGGCAGCCACTCGGGCGGCGCGGCGAGCTCGAAGTCGGCCATCCGGGTCAGCACCTCGGCCAGCATGGCGTCGATCTCGATGCGGGCGATGTGCTGGCCCAGGCAGCCGTGCGGGCCGGTGCCGAAGGCGATGTGCTCGTTGGGCGTGCGCGCGAGGTCGAGCACCTCGGGCCGGTCGAAGACGGCGGGGTCGCGGTTGGCGGCGCCGAAATACATGACCACCTTGTCGCCCTCGCGGACCTGCTGGCCGGCGAGCTCGACGTCCCGGCGCGCCGTGCGCCGCATGTAGATCACGGGGCTCGTCCAGCGCAGCAGCTCCTCGCGCGCAGTGGGCAGGCGGGCCGGCAGGTCGGCCATCAGCCAGGCGAACTGGTCCGGATGCTCCATCAGCGCCAGGAGCCCGCCGGAGAGCAGGTTGCGGGTGGTGTCGCCGCCGGCGTCCACAAGCAGCAGGAAGAACAGCAGGAACTCGGGATCCTCCAGCCGGCGGCCGTCGACCTCGCAGGCGAGCAGCTTGGACGCCAGGTCGTCGGCCGGCCGGGCGCGCTTCTCGGCGATCACGCCCGAGGCGTACTCGAACATCTTCATCACGGCGTGGCCGCCGGCGCCCGGCGGCAGGGCCTCGGGCGCGGTGTGGATGGTCTCGGTCAGCTTGTAGAGCTCGCGCCCGTCCTCCAGCGGCAGGCCCATCAGCTCGGCGATCACGAAGCTGGGCATCTCGCCGGCCACCTCGGAGACGAAGTCGCACTCGCCCTTTTCGATGACCGCGTCGACGATCTGCTTCGCCAGCGCCTGGATGCGCTCCTCGCGCAGGCGCGCGGCCGGCAGGGTGAACTCCTGGCGGATCAGCTTGCGGAACCCGGTGTGCTCCGGCGGGTCCATCATCAGCATCATCTTGTAGGGGCCGAGCCCGCCCTGCCCCTGACCGGGCGGCGGGTCCTGGATCATGATCGTCGGCTCGGACGAGAAGGCCTGGAAGTCGCGGTCAACGGCCCAGACGTCGGCGTGGCGGGTGACCGCCCAGAAGCCGCGCCCGCCCGGCTCGTCGTGCCAGCGCACCGGCGCGTGCTCGCGCAGCCAGCGGTACTGGTCGTGCGGCTGGCCGGCAGCGAAGCTCGCGGGCGAGAGCAGGTCGATCTTCATGGCCGGCCCAGTGGGCGCCCTTGACGGCGCGTCAGGCAAGAGTGGCGGAGGCGCGCCCGCGGTGCTAGCACGCCGCGCCATGTTCAGACGCCTCGCCGCCCCCGTCGTCCTCTGCCTGGCCGCCGCTGCGCTCGCCGGCTGCCTGACCCCGCACGCCAAGGACACCCCGAGCCCCGCCGTGCTCGCCGCCCGCGCCGGGGCCGGCGCCAAGGCCCAGCCGTGCCAGGTTGGCAAGCTGGCCGACGTCTCGCCGGCCCTGGCCACCTTCCCGTTCGACGAGTCCCAGCTGGATGAGGACGGCGCAAAGGCGGTCTCGAAGGTCGCGGCCTGGCTCGCCTGCAACCCGGGCGTCCAGGTCGTCGTGCTGCCGAGCGCCGACAACCACGGCGACGCGGCCCATCGGAAGGACCTGGCGAGCCGCCGGGGCCAAGCCGTGCTGGCCGCGCTCCGGGCCGACGGCGCCACCGGGGCCGTGATCCGGATGATGGCCGTGGGCGCTGCGGATCCCCTCAGCGAGCCCCACGTCCTGATCCGCGCCGCCGGCCGCGGCTGGTAGGCGCATTACCGCGAGCCCAACTCGTTGCAGCCGGGCGGAGACTCCCGCCATGATCGCGCGATGGGCCAGGGGCCGAAGCAAGAACAGTCAGGAAACCTAAGTGGCGGCGCTCCAGAGGAGCCGCACCGATTCGCCACCGCCCGAGCAGCACAGGTCACCTCTGTAGGGGTTGGTGCGGTAGGCGTCATGTGCAGCCTTCTCGGCGACTGGCCTGCCTTCTTCATTGGCAGTTCGATCACAGGGCTTGCCGCGGTTGTGATCCTTACGATGCACCGGGCCGAGCTTGCCCGACTCGCACGAGAGCGCGTGTGGGATCGCAACCTAACGCTGCCCGCGGTCACTCTCGGGCTGATCGCTCTATTGACGTCGTATTCCCTTCAGCGGGTCCTTCACCCTAAGCCTGATGGCCTGCAACTGGTCCTGACCTATCTGCGGACGCACACGGTTGGGCCTGCCCTCACTGCTGAGCCACCCTCGAACCGGCCAACCGCTAACGAAGCCGCAAGCACACCTTCGCGCGCTACGGTGGCCGAGGCACCGCCGCCTCCATCCAACCAGGCTTCGTCTATGAGGGCGGCTCCCGCGTTGGATATGCCGCGACGGACCTTGACTTCACCGTCGGGAAATCCAGCCCCACAGTTGCTGCTGGAATGTGTTGTTCAAAACGGGTTTCGTGTGGGTCAGGGAACATACCCGGCCATGATGATGAATTCGGAGTGGCCGATACTCGGATTCTCAAACGACAACCGGATGGTTGATTCCAATGCACCATATGATTTTCCGTGGCGATGCGATCTGATAAACTATTCAAATCGACCGATATACCGTATCGGCCTCAATTTTGGAGCAAATTATTGGACCGCAACAAAACGTCCGACGGGGCCGAACACATCTTCTATCGATCGCGGTCCACTTAAGCTTCACCGAGACTGGCCGGTTGGAATTTCTCTATTGGAGCCGGGACGCCAGAACGCGTTCAGGTTTTGGGTTGTGAGCGCTGCCCCCGAGTATTCTCAGCTCAACGTTCCTACGTTAGCGATCGGAACGGTTCTTGGTTCGGATAAGCCTTCACAGCTCAAGCTCAGCAGTACCGCCGGGCCGGTGCTCCAAGTTTCCCCTCACTTCTAATTGGGCACCTCTACTCGCCCAATCGACGGGAACGCGACGGCTAAGGTGTCTCATTCATCCGAAAGGCTGCCGCTCCGTGAGTGCGCTTGCAGCTCTAGTCGGCCTCATTGTGGTTGGCGCAGAAGTGAAGAATGGCGCTCTCTATCGGAATTTCCTTCCCGTCATCATCGAAAGCAATAGCGTAGTAGCATATTTCGATCTGGTGGGGTTTTCCCATAGTAATATATTTGATACATGCTTGGAGGAAGACAGCCGCTCCCGTGTTTGAAGGCTTGCTATAGAGCGAGAGACCTTGGCTTGGGAAAGCGACCTGCGTGGCTCCACTCGGTGTAAATTTGGTGCATGGCGGTGGCCCGGTATTGAATACCCGAGCGTTCTGGAGCCTCAGAGATACGTCACTAATTGGCTCAAGAAAAATTTGGCTCTGCATTGCGAACGCTGGGCTATGCCCCCCGTTGACGATGTTTACTTTCCCCCTATCGGTGGGAGCGCTCCCGATCTTGGTGAGGGCGGCATTGGTTGGAGAGAGCCACGCCCTATTGCCGAGGAGCGACGACTGCGCCGCGGTGTCGGCCAGGCTCTTGTTGGTGTCGAGAAGACGCCGTTGCCGCGCAACGGACCGGGCGTCGGCGACAGCGGAAGTGTCAGCGGTGTCGCGCGCGTCGTTAAGCTGTTGCTGCATGACCCTAAGCTGACCAGCGGCGATGTCGGCTTGTCGGTTGTTCGCGTAGACTCCGAACGTAGCCACGACGGCGGCTGCAACGGCTGCGACCAGGGAGGCGATCTCCACAAACCTGGTTGGGCCTGGGCGACGCTTTTCTACTTGGCCGGGTGCGCCAATGCCGGGGCTCGTGGTGCCTGCCTGTGGCTCGGCGTTCGAGGCACGCCGACGCCTTGGCAGGTGGTGCGTCGGTGGCTGGCTAGCGCGGCGCTTAGTGTGGCGAGCTCCCTGCTGATCGGCGGCGCGGGCTGGTCCTGTTGACGGAGCGCCGTCACCTCCATCGCTACCAGACATTGGATCAGAAATGCCCCCCGTGAATCCGCCCCGACTGACATTATCGCGTAGGTTGACCTCGGAGTCTTTCCCGCCGAGCACCCCGCATTACCGCGAATAAACTTTCCCGCGCCACAATCTCGCGGGATGAAAAGGACGCGTGCGTCGCGATGGGGGGCCGCGGCGCCTAAGGGCTGGAGCTAGTCTTGATCGCCGCCATCCTCGCCGCCGGGCAGCTGTCGCTGGCCGCCCCCGAGCTGCCCCGCCTGCCGCCGCTGACCCGCGAGCCGCAGATCACCTACCTCGACCGCACCGGCCAGGTGATCGGGGTGCGCGGCGGCCAGTTCGCCCTGCCGGTGAACCTGGACCGGCTGCCGGCCTACGTTCCGGCGGCGTTCGTGGCCATCGAGGACCGGCGGTTCTACGAGCACGAGGGGTTCGATCCGGTCGGCATCGCGCGCGCCATCATGACCGACGTGACCCAGGGCAAGATGCACGGCGCCTCGACCATCACCCAGCAGCTCGCCCGCGTGCTCTACCTCAGCACCGACCAGACGATCGAGCGCAAGGCCACCGAGCTGGTCTACGCCATCCAGCTCGAGCGGACCTATTCGAAGAAGCAGATCCTGGCGCTCTACCTCAGCCGCACCAACTACGGCTCCGGCGCCTATGGGCTGGAGGCGGCCGCCTGGCGCTACTTCAACAAGCCGGCCGCCAAGCTGACCATCCGCGAGGCGGCGATGCTGGCGGCGATCATGAAGTCGCCGACCCACTACAATCCGGTGGCGGACCCCGCGAAATCGGCCGAGCGGACGCGGCTGGTGCTGGACGCCATGGTCGAGACCGGGGCCATCACGCCGGCCCAGCGGGCCACGGCGCTGACCCAGACGCCGAAGGTCTGGAAGACCGCGCCCACCGCGCCGGCGCAGTATTTCGTGGACTGGCTGGACGGCCAGACGCGCGCGGCGGTGGGCCAGCCGAAGCAGGACCTGGTGGTCGACACGACACTGGACCTTTCGGCGGAGATCGCGGCCGGTGAGACGGCCAGGACCGTGACCGCGCGTTTCGCCAAGCAGGGGGTCGAGCAGGCCGCGGTGGTCACCCTGGACGGCTTCGGCCGGGTCCGGGCGATGGTCGGCGGCGTCGACTACGCCAGTGCGCCGTTCAACCGCGCCGTGGACGCCCATCGCCAGGCGGGCTCGGCCTGGAAGCCCTTCGTCTACCTGACCGCCATGGAGGCCGGCCGCACGCCCGACCTGCAGGTGGTCGACGAGCCGGTGACCATCAACGGCTGGTCGCCGCGGAATTTCGAGCCGGAGTTCATGGGCCAGATCACCCTGGAGCAGGCGCTGACCCACTCGGTGAACACCGTGGCCGCCAGGCTGGCCGACGAGGTGGGCCGGGAGAATGTCGCCGCCGTCGCCCACCGGATGGGCATCGCCAGCCAGGTGAACACCGACCCGGCGATGGCGCTGGGCACCACGCTGGTGACGCCGCTGGAGATGGCGCAGGCCTACGACCCGTTCGGCAACGGCGGCTGGCGGGCGCAGGCCTATGGGCTGGAACGCATCCGCACCGCCGGCGGCCAGGTGCTGTTCCAGCATCGCCAGCCGGCGCTGACGCCCGCGGTGGCGAACCCCGCGCTGGGCGAGATGCAGCAGATGATGCGCTCGGTGATGAAGTTCGGCACCGGGACCAAGGCCGCGGTGCCGGGCTACGACCTGGCCGGCAAGACCGGCACCACCAGCGACTACAAGGACGCCTGGTTCTGCGGCTACACCGGCGGGATGGTCACCGTGGTCTGGGTGGGCCGCGACAACAACGCGCCGATGCGCGGCATCACCGGGGCGACGGCGCCCAGCGAGATCTGGCGCAGCTATATGGCGAGCGCGCTGAAGCGCCTGCCCAACGGTCCAATCCTGCCGGGCGCGCCGCCGCCCCTGCCCGCCGAGCCCACGCCGGTGGCCGCGCCCGTCCCGCCTGATTCCGCAGCGGCGACCCCCACGGCGAACGCCGCGGCCCGGCCGTAGTCGGCGTTTTCGGGAACCTTGCAGCCAAGCTTTCGGTTAGGGCCGCGGATCCCATGAACGAAGGACGGCCCAGATGAAATCCGCATCCCTCGCGCTGGCCGCCGTGGCCGCGCTGGCGCTCACCGCCTGCAGCCAGGAGCGCAAGGCCGAGGCCGACACCGGCACGGCCAAGGCCACCGTCACCACCGACGCCCCGCCCAGCGCCGTGCCCGACGCCCAACTTCAGCAGCAGGCCCAGCAGGCCGCCACGGCGTCCTCGACGCCGGTCGACGGCTCGGGTCCGGTGGCCACGACGTCGGCGGCCGCTCCTGCAGCCCCCAGCAGCACGCCGCCGGCGCCGGCGAAGAAGTAACGGAACTCGGCGAGGACGCCGCGCGGAGCGTGTCCCCTCCCCGGCCGGGGAGGGGCAGCCCCCCACGACCCGATCCTCCCCCCGAAGGACGGGTCTCGCAGCTCTTGAGCCTGGTGGAGCTGTCTCGAATTGGGACAGACGGCCCGGCTTTCCTCAGGAGAGCCGCAAGTCCCGGACCGTGCTGTGCCTAGCTGCCGAGCCGCCAGCCGACCTCGGTGGCGAGGCGGGTGAAGAACTCCGGCGTGTAGGCGGCTTCCGGGTCGGCGCGGACCATGGCGTCCATCTTCTTGGCGTCCTCGCCCACCAGGATGCGCCAGCGGCCGGCCTTGACGCCGTCCAGGATAATCGTCGCGGCCTCGGCGGCGGTGGTCGGCGCCTCCTCCAGGAACCGGCGGTGCTGCTCGGTCACCATGGCCTGGATGGCTTCGTCGGTGAGCTGACTGGCGTCCATGCCCATCCGGCCGATCCGGACGCGGGCGCGCTCGAGGTCGCCGGCGGAAAGCTCGTCCTCGTCGGTGTGGGCGATCACCTTGCGGGAGTTGGCGACGATGGAGGTGCCGATGTGGCCGGGCATCACCACCGAGACCCTGATGTGCGGCGCGGTCAGCGCCAGGTCGGTGATCAGCGCCTCGGAGAAGCCCTTCACGGCGAACTTGGCCGCGGCGTAGGCGGTGTGGCTGACGTTCGGCCCGAGGCTCGCCCAGAAGCCGTTGACCGAGGAGGTGTTGACGATGTGCGCCGCATCGGCCGCCTGCAGCATCGGCAGGAAGGTGCGGACGCCCAGGTAGACGCCGCCCCAGCAGACGTTGAACGTCCGCTCCCACTCTTCGCGGCTGTCGTTCACGATCGAGCCGCCGCCGCCGATGCCGGCGTTGTTGAACAGCAGGTTGAGCCGGTCGGTGTCGTGCTCGCGCGCCGCCTCGTCGCGGAAGCGGACCAGCTGGGCCTCGTCGGAGACGTCGGCGATGTGGGCGGTGATGCGCGCGCCCTGCGGCACGCCGTCCGCCTCGCAGAGCGCGAAGGTCTCGGCCATGTTCTTCGCCGAGACGTCGCACATCGCCACCGAGCAGCCCTCGGCGATCAGTTGGCGGGCGAGCTCGCGCCCCATGCCCGTGCCGCCGCCGGTGACGACGGCCATCCGGCCCGCGAAGTCCTGCATGACGTACCCCTTATCGATGTCGCGGCGACCTTCGCGCGAGGCCTGATGCGGAGTCCACCGTGACCCGGCGGAAATCGGGGCGGAACGGGGTGTGCGGCCGGGCGGTTCTGGAGGCGAGCCAGCAAACCGGAGCCCCGCCATGAAGCTCTACCTGTCCCCCGGCGCCTGCAGCCTCGCCGACCATATCGCGCTGCACGAGGCCGGCATCGACTTCCAGCGCATCAGGGTCGACCTGAAGGCCAAGCGGACGGAGGACGACCGCGACTACACCCAGGTCAACCCGAAGGGCTATGTGCCGGCCCTCGAGCTCGACGACGGCGACATCCTGACCGAGAACATCGCCATCCTGAGCTGGATCGCCGACCAGGCGCCGATGCTCGCGCCTGACGGCGCCATGGGCCGCTACCGGCTGCTGGAGATGCTGGCGTTCATCTCGACCGAGGTGCACAAGGGCTTCAAGCCGTTCTTCTCGCCCACCGCGCCGGAGGAGAAGCAGAAGGCCGCCGAGACGCTGGACAAGCGCTTCCGCTACATCGTCGGCCAGCTGAAGGGCGACTTCTTGTTCGGCTCGCGGTTCAGCGTGGCGGACGCCTACCTGTTCACGATGCTGACCTGGGCCAAGAAGAACGTCCTGCCGTTGCCGCCGGCGCTGAACGACTATTTCGAGCGGGTGAAGGCCCGGCCGGCCGTGCAGCTCGCCCTGGAGCACGAGGGGCTCGCCCAGGCCAAGGCCGCCTGATACCCGCCCGCGAAGTTAACCACCGCGTTCAGCCGCCATTCAGTTGCGACTTCATAGGCTTGCGAACGATCCGGCCCCCAGGGCCGTTCTGGCAAGAGCAATGGAGGCCATGATGAAGAAGGTTCTCACGGCCGCAGTGGCGGCGGTCACCCTGGGCGGCGCAATCGCGGCCACGGCGACCCCGGCTGCGGCGCAGCACTATCGCGGCGGATACGGCGGCTATGGCGGCCACTCCTATTACGGTGGCGGCTACGGCTATCATCACCACGACAACGCCGGCCCGGCGATCGCCGCCGGCGTCATCGGACTGGCGCTGGGCGCGGCCCTGGCCAGCAACAGCCACAGCTACGCGTACGACCGGCCCTACTACCGCAGCGGCTACTACGACTATGGCTACGAGCGCCCCTATCGGGTCTGCGAGTCCACCCGCTGGGTCTGGGACCCCTACGTCGGCCACCGGGTGCCGGTGCGCGAACGCTACGCCTGCTGACCGCGTGAGCGCAGGCGGCCCGTCATCCGGACGGGCCGCGGCGCTAACTAGCCCTCGACCGCGAACGTAAGACCTGCGTTCTCCTGGAGGCGGTCGATGAGCTTGCGGCCCATGGCGGCGCCGGGCGTCCAGATGCCTCCTGGAACGTCCGGCGCATCCTTCACCAGGCAGACGGCCGTCTCGGCGAGCATCTTCGACGTCGAGCCGTAGCCGGGGTCGCGGTCGCCCTTGACCGAGACCTTCACCTTGCGCCCGTCCGGGGCGATCCCCACGAACAGGATGTCGAAGAAGCCGGCCTCGCGCTCGGCCTTGGTCGGGCCCTCGCCGGGCTGCGGCCCGCCCTCGCCGATAGCCGTGAACTCTGTCGGCGCCCCGGGCGTGAGGATCGACATCTCGTCGTAGACGAAGTCCGTTCCCCACGGATGGCCCATCAGGGCGTTCGAGCGGTGGACGTTCTTGGTGTTGATCATCGCCATCATGAACGGGCCCACGTCGGCGCCCACGTCCGGGTCGTGCTCCACGGCCTGGCCCGGAGGCTGAGGCGGGCCCTGGAAGCCCGGCGTCAGCGCAAACGGGTTCATCAGGACACCCATCACCGAGGGGTCCTTCTGGACCGCAGCCATGGTCGCCTTGCCGCTGGCCGCCGTGCCGCCGGAAAGCCCGCCCTGGATCGCGCGCACCCGGCCCTTCACGCGGGGAACGATGGTCCCCAGCTTCTCGCGCGCCGTCTCCTCGCAGAAGAAGACGCCCAGCTCGAAGGGGATGGAATCGAAGCCGCAGGAGTGGACGATGCGCGCGCCGGACGCCTTGGCCGCGGCCTCGTGCTCGCCGATCACCTTGTGCATCCAGTTGGGCTCGCCGGTCAGGTCGAGGCAGTCGGTCCCGGCCTTCACGCACGCCGCCACCAGCGGATCGCCGTAGAGCTGGTAGGGCCCCACCGCGGTGACGATCGCCTTGCCGCGCGCGACCATGGCGTCGAGGCTGGCCGGATCGTCCGCGTCGGCGACGATCAGCGGGGTCTCGGTCGGCAGGGCGAGCGCGTCGCGCACCTGGGCCAGCTTCTGGGCCGAGCGGCCGGCCATGGCCCAGGTCACCTGTCCGCCGACGCCGTAGCGCTGGGCCAGGTACTCGGCGACCAGCCGGCCGGTGTAGCCGGTGGCGCCGTAGACGATGATGTCGAACTCGGCGTTGGGATTCATCGACCTCTCCGGCGGTTGCTCCCTCGCGCTTAGCTAAAATTGACAATGTAAGCAAACGCCACGGCAGGGCGGCGCCGCGATTGTGAGGCGCGCGCCTCAGTCGCCCAGCGCGCGCCGCAGGGTTCCCGCCGGGCCGTTCAGGGCCGCCTCGAAATAGGCCCGGTAGAAGGCGCAGAGGGCTCGGGCCTGCTCGCGCCCTTCAGACTGGAACCGCCGGCCGAGCAGCGGCATGACGACCCGGCGGTCGTCCGGGTCGAGCGCATTGAACGCCTGGGTGGCCAGGGCCGAGGCCTCCGGTTCGCTCAGCTTCTCCGGCGGGGGCGCGGGCTGGGTCGCCACCTGCTCGATCAGCCGGGCGGTCACCTCGCTGCTGCGATGCAGCAGGTCCGGCGTCAACGCGTGGGCCACCTCGGCGCTTACCGCCCCGCCGTGCAGGATGCTGACGCACGCCTCCGGATTGCTGAGCCGCAGCGCCCGGGTCTCCTCCAGCATCAGCTTGCCGAAATCCTCGGCGCTGGCGTCGTTCATCTCGGAGCGGTGGGCGGCCATCAGGGCGGAGTAGCGGGCCCGAAACCGCTCCTCCAGCGCGTCCCGGTCCTTTGGGTCGGTGGCCCTGGCGTCGGCTGCCAGCTTGGCGAAGGTGTCCGGGAAGTACCTGTGCACCGCCTGGGCGGCGGGGCTGGCCTCGTCCATCTGCGCCTCGACCGGGGGAGCCGTCGTCCGCGTCAGCAAGGCCGCCCAGCCGGCCAGCAGCAAAGCCAGCGCGGCGGCCGCGATCGCCGGCGCAGGCGAACGCCTTCGCCGCACGCGATCGAAAAGGAGGCCGAGCAGGGCGCCGAGCGCCGCGCCCGCCACGCCGGCAAGGACAGCCAGGATGACGCCGTTCATCGCCCCCACGTTACAGCGGGCCGCGTCAGCATTGTGTGAACGGCTCGAAACATAACAGGAACATGCTATAGGCGACAGAATGCCCGACGCCGGCGCCCCAGCCGATCTCTTGCCCCCCAGGTTCGCAGCCTGGTTCGCCGGACGCGGCTGGAGCCCGCGCGCGCACCAGCTGGCGATGATCGAGAAGGCGCGAGAGGGCCGCGACGCCCTGCTGATCGCGCCCACCGGCGGCGGCAAGACGCTGGCCGGCTTCCTGCCGAGCCTGATCGCGCTATCCGAACGCCCGCCGTCGAACACCCCGCGCGGTCTGCACACCCTCTACATCTCGCCGCTGAAGGCGCTGGCGGTGGACGTGGAGCGCAACCTGAATGCGCCCATCCAGCAGATGGGGCTGCCGGTGGTGGCCGAGAGCCGGACCGGCGACACCGGCATCTCGCGCCGCCAGCGGCAGCGGGTGAAGCCGCCCGACATGCTGCTGACGACGCCCGAGCAGCTGGCCCTACTCTGCGCCTGGGAGGGCGCGCGGCTCTATTTCGAGAGCCTGGAGTGCGTGATCCTCGACGAGATCCACACCCTGCACGCCTCCAAGCGCGGCGACCTGCTGGCGCTGGACTTGGCGCGCCTGCAGCAGTTCGCGCCCAACCTGCGCCGCGTGGGGCTGTCGGCGACGGTGGACGACCCGGAGGTGATCAAGGCCTGGATGGCGAGCCATAGTCCTCCCCCTCAGGGGGAGGTGTCGGCGCAGCCGACGGAGGGGGTTTCATCCCCCGCGTCGGAGGTGGAACCCCCTCCGGCCCTCCGGGCCACCTCCCCCTGGAGGGGAGGATCTGGGTCCGTCGATCTCGTGCGCGGGCCGGGCGGGGCGGAGCCGATCGTCGAGGTGCTGCTGTCGGAGGGGCGCGTGCCCTGGGCCGGGCACACCGCCCAGCACGCCATGCAGGAGGTCTATGACGTCATCGGGCGCTCGAAGACGGCGCTGGTGTTCGTCAACACCCGTTTCCAGGCCGAGTTCGCGTTCCAGGAGCTCTGGCGTCTGAACGAGGACGCCCTGCCGATCGCCCTGCACCACGGCTCGCTGGCCGCCGAGCAGCGGCGCAAGGTCGAAGCGGCGATGGCGCGCGGGAGCTTACGCGCCGTGGTCTGCACCTCGACCCTGGACCTGGGCATCGACTGGGGCGACGTGGACCTGGTCATCCAGCTCGCCAGCCCCAAGGGCGCCTCGCGCATGGTGCAGCGGATCGGCCGGGCCAACCACCGCCTGGACGAGCCCTCCCGCGCCCTCTTCGTGCCCGCCAACCGCTTCGAGATGCTGGAATGCCAGGCGGCGCGCGAGGCGATCGCCGAGAACAAGCTGGACGGCGACCCGCCGCGGCTCGGCGCACTGGACGTGCTGGCCCAGCACGTCATGGGCTGCGCCTGTTCGGAGCCCTTCGACATGTTGGCGCTCTATGACGAGGTCACGACCGCCGGACCCTATCGGGATCTGCCCTGGGAGGACTTCGAGCAGGTGGTCGATTTCGTCTCCACGGGCGGCTACGCGCTGAAGACCTACGACCGCTTCCGCCGGATCGTGCAGAGCCCCGATACTGGCAAAGATGGGGACAAGCGCTGGCGGGTGCGCAACCTGGAGACCGCCCAGCGCCACCGCCTGAACGTCGGCGCCATCGTCTCGCCAGCCATGCTGGCGGTGCGCATCGCCACGCGCCGCGGCCAGGGCGGGCGCAAGGTCGGCGAGATCGAGGAGGGCATGGTCGAGATGCTGGAGCCCGGCGAGACCTTCGTCTTCGCGGGCCAGGTCTGGCGGCTGGTGGCGGTGACCAACCTCGACGTGCTGGTGCAGGCCGCGCCCGGCGCCGACCCGAAGATGCCGTCATGGGGCGGATCGAAATTCGCGCTCTCGACCTATCTCGCCAAGCGGGTGCGCCAGCTGATGACCAACCAAGCGCACTGGGCGGTGCTGCCTCTCGACGTGCGCGAGTGGCTGGAGGCGCAGCGCGACCGCTCGCTGATCCCCGGCGAAGACGAGATGCTGCTGGAGACCTTCCAGCGCGGGCATCGCCACTTCGTGGTCTGCTACCCGTTCGAGGGCCGCCTCGCGCACACCACGCTCGCCATGCTGCTGACGCGGCGGCTGGAGCGGATCGGCGCGGGGCCGCTTGGCTTCGTCTGCAACGACTATGCGCTGGCGGTCTGGGCGATCAGTCCGTTGGGCGGCATCGATTTCGAGGACCTGTTCGCCGAGGACATGCTGGGCGACGACCTGGAGGCCTGGCTCGCCGAGAGCTTCATGATGAAGCGGGCCTTCAAGGGCTGCGCGATCATCGCCGGCCTGATCGAGCGCCGCTTTCCGGGCCGCGAGCAGAAGACGGGCCGCCAGATCACCTTCTCCACCGACCTGATCTACGACGTGCTGCGCCGCCACCAGCCGGACCACCTGCTGCTGCGCTGCGCGCGCGACGACGCGGCGACCGGGCTGGTCGACGTGGCGCGGCTGGGCCAGATGCTGGCGCGGATCAAGGGCCGGATCCGGCATGCGGCGCTGGAGCACCTGTCGCCCTTCTCGGTGCCCATCCTATTGGAGATCGGCAAGGAACGCTCGCCGGGCCATAGCGGCGAGACCATGATCCTGCGAGAAGCCGAAGAAGACCTGATTGCCGAGGCCCTGAGTTGAGCGCCGAACACGTCCCTGCCCTTGGCCCCGCCCTGGCCTGCGACCCGGCGCCCGCGCCGGACGGCGCGCTGGCGCTGACGCTGGGCGGCGGGCGGGCGCACCTGCGCGCCTCGGGGGCGCTGTGGCTGGGCGCGTCGGGGGCATTGGTTGTCGCCGACCTGCACCTCGAGAAGGGCTCCAGCTACGCCGCGCGTGGCCAGATGCTGCCGCCCTATGACACCCGCGAGACGCTGAAGCGGCTGGCGGGCGAGGTCGAGGCGCTGCGCCCGGCCATGGTGGTCCTGCTGGGCGACACCTTCCATGACCGCCGCTCGGAGGAACGGCTGGCGGCCGACGACGCGGCGCGCCTGCGCGAACTGGCGGCGGGCCGGACGTTGGTCTGGGTCATCGGCAACCACGACGCCGACGGTCCGCGGGCGCTGCCCGGCGAAACGGCGGACGAGCTGGCGCTGGCGGGCTTGGTCCTGCGCCACGAGCCCCGCGCCGGTCCGCAGTCCGGCGAGGTGGCCGGCCACCTGCACCCGGCGGCGCGGGTCAGGTCCACCCGCGGCAGCGTGCGGCGCCGCTGCTTCGTCACCGACGGCGAGCGGCTGATCCTGCCGGCCTTCGGGACCTATGCGGGCGGCCTCAACGTCTGCGATCCGGCGTTCGCAGGCCTCTTCGCCCGGCCGCCGATCGTCGGCGCGATCGGGAGCAGCCGGGTGCACGCCGTGGGCTGGCGCTCGCTCTGCGGAGACTGAGCGATTCCCTTCAGCCGGGAATCGCATTGACCGTCATCCTTCGGGCGCGCTCCGCTGATCGTTCGGATCAGGAGGTCCCAGGTGCCTCAGTTCAGGCAGCTTCTACTGGGCGCCGCGGCGGCCCTCGCCATGGCCCATTCCGCAACGGCGGCCACCACCTTCAACTATACAGGCGCGATCAATGCCTGGATTGCCCCAACCACGGGCGTCTACCAGATCATGGCTTGGGGCGCTCAAGGAGGGAGTTACGGGGACTCGGTCAGTCCAGTGACAGCGGGGGGCCACGGAGCTGAGGTTGGCGGCGACGTCTTCCTGACCGCCGGCGCCACCTTGCTCATCGTGGTTGGCGGGACCCCCACGAGAGGCGGCGGCAATATTGGGGACGGCGGCGGCGGCGGCACCTGGGTTTTCACCCTCGGCGCCGGCCCCGGCGGGACTCTGACCGATATCCCCCTGGCCATCGCGGGCGGCGGCGGCGGTGCGGGATATGGCGGCTTTTTTTACCAGGGCATCGCCTTTGCTGGCCATGATGGACAGATCACAATGGGCACGGGCCTGGGCGGCGTCTCCGGTGACCTCCCCTGCTGCCAGGGCGGCGGCGGCGGCGGTTGGCTCGGGAACGGCCAAGACGGCGATACGGTCGGCAACATTTTCGTCAGCGGCCATCGTCCGTACGGAACCGGCGGGATCGGGCTCCCCTCGTTCACGGGCGGAGCGACGGTCGGATGCTATGGTCCGGAATCTTTTTCTTGTTTTGACTACTACCCGACTGGCGGCTTTGGCGGCGGCGGTGGGGCGGGTTGGAACTACGGCGGCGGTGGCGGCGGATACACCGGCGGCGACAGCGGAAACCGAGCAGCCGACTTCGGCGGCTTCGGCGGCAGTTCCTACCTCGACGCGGGTTTCACGAATGTCGTCAAAGGGGCGGGCATCCGGTCGGGGAACGGCCTGGTGACCATCAGCGACGTGCTGAGGGGCGGGCCCGTGCCGGAGTTGGCGACTTGGGTGACGATGCTGGCAGGCTTCTTCACGACCGGCGCCGCCCTGCGCCGGCGCCGCAGGTGGGCGTCCGCTGGAGCCGTCTAGCGGGCGATACCCGTCAGAGGCGAGCGCGCTTGACCCCTGTCCGTGCTGCGCGAATCGTCAGCCTCAGTACGGAGTACCCAGCATGCCCAAGCTTAATCCGATCCTGCTCGGCGCGACGGCCGCTCTCACCCTCGGCCTCGCCCATTCCGCTGTGGCGGCCACCACGTTCAACTTTTCGGGCGCGATCGATACCTGGACCGCTCCCACGACGGGATTCTACCAGATCCTCGCGTGGGGCGCCCAAGGCGGAAACTGGCCCAGCAATTTCTTCCCGAACCCGGTGGGCACGGGCGGGCGCGGCGCCGAGGTCGGCGGCGACGTCTTCCTCAATGCCGGCGCCACCCTGTTCATCGTGGTCGGGGGTATCGGAGGGGACGGCGAGGGCGACACCGGCGGGGGCGGCGGGGGCGGCACCTGGATCTTCACGCGAGGCGCAGGTCCAACCGATATCCCGCTGGCGATTGCCGGCGGCGGCGGCGGCACCAGCTACGCAGGCCTTGGCAATGGCCAGGATGGACAGATCACCACCGGCGCCGGCCTGGGCGGCACAGGCGGCGGCTTCAGCGGCGGCGGCGGCGGGGCAGGCTGGCTCGGGAACGGGCAAGACGCGGGCTCGAGCGTCGTCACCTTTGGGGTCGGCCCACGTCCCTACGGAACCGGCGGGCTCGGCCTTCCCTCGTTCCTGGGCGGAAGCACGGTCGGATGCCGAGACTTCAACTATTGTTTCGGCAACGTCAGCGGTGGGTTCGGGGGCGGCGGCGGAGCCGGTTATGACTTCGGCGGCGGCGGGGGCGGGTACTCCGGCGGCGACGGCGGACGCCTTGGCGCAAGAGTCGGCCTCGGCGGCGGTTCCTACCTGGACGCGGGCTTCACGAACGTCGTGGAAGTGGCGGGCGCAAGGTCCGGGAACGGCCTGGTGACCATCAGTGACGTTCGCGGCCTGACGCCCCCGCCCGCGCCCGTGCCCGAGCCGGCCACGTGGGCCGTTATGCTGACGGGGTTCTTCACGACGGGCCTGGCCTTGCGCCGGCGCCGCAGGCCGGCCGCTGCGCAAGCCTGAGGAGCGCCCGTCTCAGACGTGCCCGGTCTTCATCGCCTGGTCGAGGCAGACGGCCAACGAGACGCAGGCGGCTGCGGTCAGCGCAGTCGATAGGCGAAAATCACTCGTCGCCGTGCATCTGGTTCGGCTGGAACAGGTGGTCACAGTACCGAAGAGTCTCTGGGAATTCCTTTGGCAGGATGCCACCACTCGCCAAGCTCGCGAGGAAATCCGTCAGGTCACACTCGAAAGACTCGAGGTCGCCTAAGCCTCGATCCCAAACGACTACGGGCCACTCCGCGGGCTGACCGCGAGTGAGCCAGAACAGGGTGTCGCCGTTGTCGGTTGAGCCGAAGGGCAGGAGCCCGCCGGTCCTGGGCCACAACAGACAGTCCAGTTTATCATCTTCATATGTCGCCTCGCAGACGACACGCGCATATGCCTCAAGTCGCGTGTTCGGGTTCGTCGTTCTTGGGACGCAGATGCCTAGGAACTCCATGAAGTATCCACTCCCGTAGAGCCGGACGAAATCCTTGTAGTCCGGCGGCAGCACTAGCCGCAGTTCAGCCTCCACCGGTTCCCACGGGCCGTTGAACCCCTCAAACGGGCTTTGCGGAGGTGGGACGACTTCGAGGAGACTTTCGATACTCACTTGCGTAGCCCGGCAGGATTGCGGATCAGCCGCGCAACGGGTCGCTGGCGGACGCCAGTAGCCGACACCAGCACTGCGGAGGGGGGCAGCACTCCGTTCTCGTACAAGGGCGTCGCGGAATACTCGATGGCCTCACCTGCGCGCACCCTTCGCGCTACTTGCCGTTCAAAGCCGCTCATTTGGGGCGCATTGGCGCCCCACTGCGTCAACGTCACCAGGTTCTCACCCAAATCGCCCCTACCGCCAAGCTGGCGCCCGAGCAGATGGCCTCTGGCTTCGTTGTATATCTTGCCATTACCCCGCCAGCCGGGAGGCGCTTGTCTACGGTCGGCTCTCGTTCCCGTGCGGAGCATGGGAGCCATGATCGTCGCGGACGCACCCGTGGCTTGGCCGTTCGCGTTGAGCTGGCCATATCTGATATTCGATCGATTAAAACCGAATGGGGGCGGCGCCACCGTTGGCGGAGTTGGCCGAGTGCGCGCCGCGGCCCCAAAGGGCGCTGCTCCCATCATGACTTCGTCGGCTGCTCCGCCCGCGGCAAGGGCGGTGTCCCGGGTTTGACTGGAGGCGTTTGCCAGGCTGGCTAGGCCATACATCATTCCCGCGAGCGGATGGTCCGCCATGTAGAATGCGCGGTCGATCGCCTGCCGCCGTTGCGCAAGTTCAGCGGGCGAGACGGTGGGAATGACGCTCGAGAAGGGAGCATCTTTCGGCGTCATCGGCGGCGTAAAATTCAACCCCTGGGCTACGCGAGGGAGGGTGCCGACAGGCTCCCCGTTCGGGGAAAAGGACTCGGAGCCCGGAAAGAAATCCGCTTCCGCGATCGCCTTCTTCAGCCGCTCCTGCCGTAGCATCTCGTCATATTGCTCCCCCGCAGGGTCCGGCACGGAACGCGGCTCGCCCCTTGGCATCTGCGCCATCGATTATTTCCCCCATCGGCTTCCGGGTTCGACCGCCGCGTCGTGAGCGCATGTGGCCCCACCGTAAGAGAAGGTCTCGCAGTCGAGCTGTTGTGTCAAGAACAAATAGTGAACATTTACGGCGACAAACCCGCTCGAGGTTGGGGTCCTAGCCGCTTCACACGTGCCCGGTCTTCATCGCCTGGTCGAGGCAGACGGCCAGCGAGACGCAGGCGGCCGCGGTGAGTGCGGTGGAGAGCCGCGGATAACGGGCGGGGACGTCCGGCGCCTGGTGGTCGAACAGCCACTGGACCAGGAAGGCCGCGATGCAGCCGCCGATGATCCAGCCCTCGGGGACGCGGAAGCGTGTGGCGAGCAGGATCCAGGCGGCCACCGGCGACAGCACCGAGATCACCAGCCGTTCGGGCCGGGGCGCAGGGCGCCCGCTCTCCAACCCCCAGCGCACGCCGCCCAGGAAGGCCAGCACGCAGCCGGACCAGGTGAGGATCACCGTCAGCGCCGGACGGGCGATATCGGCCGGTCCCCAGCCGTAGATCGCCGCCGAGATCGGAAACGGCGCGAGCGCGAAGAGCGCAATGGCCCAGAGCGCGGGCGGGATGGATTCGTAGCGGCGAGGCTGGCCCGTCGTCGGGTCAGACGAGGTCTCGTCCGTCACCATTCAGTCTCTCCGGAACACCGATGACGCCGCCCAACCGGCGCTCAGCGCGAAGGCCATCGCAGCCAGACCGTACGACCATGGCCTTCGATGGGCCCAAAGGTAAAGGGCGCGCTCGACGCCGACCTGCTCGACGGTGAGGGTGCGGTCCTTTTCGGAGACCGGCTGGCCGCCCTGGAAGAGCAGGATGCGGACGTTGTAGCGGCCGATCGGCGCTTCGGCCGGCAGGGCGATCTCGGCGCGGAACAGCCCTCGGTCCACGAAGCGCACGCCGTGGTCGTCGACGTCGTAGAGCCGATCCTTCTCCTTCAGGCGGATGACCGCGCGGCGCCAGTCGAGGTAGTCGGCGCCCAGGCGGCTCACCACCATGTCGCGGACGCCGTAGCGGGTCTCGACCCGCTGCTCGGCCGGCGCATTGATCGCCAGGTGGTCGACGCCCGCGCCCAGGCGGCGCAGCACGCCGAACCGGGCGATGTCGTCCAGCGGGCGGGTGGAGGCGGCGATGTAGAAGCCGGGCGCGCCCTGGAAGACCACCGGGCGGCTGTTGACCCACAGGCCCGCGACACGGCTCTTGCGCGCGATGCGGATGGGCTCGTCCGGGCCACGGACGATCACCACCACGTCGCTGGGCCGCGACTTCGGGTCAAAGACGGCGCCGTAGAGCACGATGCGGTCGCCGCGGAAGTCCGAGCTCACCCGAACCGTGGTGTCGGTAAGCGCCGCGGAAACGGCGGGTGCGGTGGGCGGCGGCGCGGCCACATCTGCGTGAAGCGCCGGCGTCATCCGCCGGCCCCCATCAGCACGAAGGGCTCGTGCGGCGTGAAGAACAGGCCCAGGCCCATGCGCAGGCCGACGACCAGCACGATCAGCGCCAGAAGCGCGCGCAGTTCCTCGGCGCGGAAGCGGGCCGCCGCGCGCGCGCCGAGCTGGGCGCCCAGCACCCCGCCGACCAGCAGCAGCAGCGCCAGCACGATATCGACCGTCTGGTTGCGGCCGGCCTGCAGCACTCCGGTGAGCGCTGTGGTGATGATGATCTGGAAGAGGCTGGTGCCGACCACCACGCCGGCCGGCATCCGCAGGATGTAGACCATGGCCGGCACCAGGACGAAACCGCCGCCCACGCCCATGATCGCCGAGAGCACGCCCACGAAGGCGCCCAGCAGCACCGGCGGGATGACGCTGATGTAGAGCCGCGACGAGGGGAAGCGCATCTTCAGCGGCAGGCCGTAGAGCCAGGGCGGACGGCGGTCGCGCCTGGGCGGCGGCGGGGCGTTGCGGCGGCGCCTGAGGATCGCGCCGGCCGACTCCCAGAGCATCAGCCCGCCGATCACGCCCAGGAACACCAGGTAGGAGAGCGCCACCACCAGGTCGGCCTGGCCCAGCAGCCGCAGCCAGCGGAATAGCTCGACGCCCACGACCGCGCCCACCACGCCGCCCGCGGCCAGCACCCCGCCCATCCGGAAGTCGACCGCGCGGCGGCGGCCATAGGCGATGACGCTGGACATCGAGGAGGCGGCGACGTGGTTGGACATCGAGGCCACCGCCACCGCCGGCGGGATGCCCAGGAAGACCAGCACCGGCGTCATCAAGAACCCGCCGCCGATGCCGAACAGGCCGGAGATGAAGCCCACCAGCGCGCCCAGCGCCACCAGGAGCGGGGCGTTCACCGATACCTCGGCAATGGGCAGGTAGATGTCCATGCGTCAGCGGCTCGTGCCTATCGGGCCCCCGCTGGGCCGGCCGCTCAACGGTTGAAGACGGACAGCCGGGAAACGGTGGCGGGATCCAGCGACCCGGTGGCCGCGAGGCCTTGATCGCGCTGATAGGCGGCCACGGCAAGCTTCAGGTCGCGCGGATTGGCCTCGCCGGGCCGGCTCTTCAGGTAGCCAAGCCGGTTCAGGATCTGCTCGGCGGCGGTGGGGCCATGGCCTGGAACTGAGGCCAGGGACGCCGGCGCGGCGCCCGCCGCCCGGAAATCGGCGACCTGGCTCTGCAGCGCGGCGAGCTGGTCCCTGGGCAGCCGGGCGGCCAGATCGGCCGCGGCCGTGCGCGCCTCGCTGTCGCCCCCGAGCGCCGCGATCGAGAACCACTTGTAGGCCTGGCCCAGATCCTTCGGGACACCCGAGCCGGACTGATTGAGCAGGCCCAGGTTGTACTGGGAATCGACCACCCCGTGCTCCGCCGCCTGCTTGAACCACCGGGCCGCAGCGGCGGCATCGGCCGAACCGCCCTCGCCGCGGAAGTAGTAGAGCGCGAGGTTGTGCATGGCGGCAGGATCGCCCGCCTCGGCCGCGCGCTCAGTCCAGCGCCGGGCCTCGCGCAGGTTGAGGCTGACGCCGCCGTGGCCGGTTTCGTAGAGCCGCGCCAGATAGACCTGGGCGGGCGTGTGGCCGGCGTCGGCGAGGGTCTTCAGGCGGGCGAGCGCGCCGGGCTGGCGCTGCTCGACGCCCCTGACCGCGGCCAGGTAGCGGGAGGCCATCGGATCGGCGGCCGCCGCAGCCTGGGCAGCAGCGGCTTCGGTCGGCGAGGCGATCGGCTCCGGCTGCGAGAGCGCCTGCGGGGCGAGCGCGAGGGCGGCGCGGGGCGGGATCACGAAGGGCTGGGCTTGCTGCGGCTGGCGCGGGACGCCGGGGCCCTCCATCAGCACGACCCCGGCCGCGCCGACGCTCAGGAACGCCGCGCCGCCGGCGACCATCAGGGCGGTCTGCCAGGTCGACACGGCGCGCACCGGCTTAAGACCGCCGAACAGGCCTCCGGCGCGCGCCGGACGCGGGCGCCGCTCACCGGCATGGATCGTGGCGGGCCGGGTGGCGGCGGCCGCGCGGGCCTGGGCGCGCGCCTGCTCGATCACCTCGCGGGTGGAGAGCTGCGGCGTCGCGCGCTGCGGCGGCACGGGATCGAGCTCAAGGCGCTCGTCGGCGGGCTCGTCGAGGGGCACGAACGCGTCGACGGCCTCGAAGTCCTCCGCCCCGAAGGCCGGGTGGGCCGGATCCAACGCCGGTTGGCTGATCGGCTCCGCACGGGAGAAGAGCTGGGCGGCGAAGATCGAGGCGGCGACCGGCGGCTCGGGCGGGGCGGCTGCGACGGTCGGCGGAGCCTCGGTGTCGGGTTCAGCCGTTTTGAGCTCGGCAGTTTCAAGATTGGCGGCTTCGAGCTCTGTGAGCTCACTGGCTTCCAGCTCGGTGGCTTCGGGCTCTGTAGTTTCGAACTCTGTGGCTTGGAACTCGGCGGCGAGGCTTTGGGCGCCCGGCGCGGCTTCGGCCAGCGTCGGCAACTCGACCGCCTCGCCCAGCAGCCGAGTGCGGGCGTCTTCGAGCAGCTGGGCCGTCCTGGCCTCGCTGGCGCGGATGCGCTCGGCGAGGTCGCTGGAAGCCCGCTCGTGGCGTTGCTCGATGCGCTCGGTGACCTTGGCGACTTGCTCGCCCACATCGTCGATGGCCTGGGCGGCCCTGCGCTCCGAATGCAGCAGCCTGTCGGTGAGCCGCTCGGTGATCCGGCCGATCTCGGCGCCCAGCCGCTCCAGCGCCTCGGCGTGGAGCTCGTCGGTGCGCGACAGGCGGGTCTCGACGGCGCCGGCGATGCGGGCGATCTCGCCGCCCACCTGCTCGATGGCGTCGGCGCTGCGCTGTTCGGCGCCGCGGACCCGGCTGCTCAGCGCCTCGGCCATGGTCAGGACTTCGCGGCCCATGGTCTCGATGGCGCGCGCGGAGCGCTGCTCGGCGGCGGCGAGGTCGGCGGCCAGCCGGTCGATCCGCGCCGCGGCGTCGCCGGCCCCGCTGGCCGTCAGGCGCTCGGCCACCTCGGCGCGGGCGTCCTCCACCCGGCGGGTCAGGCGGTCGGCGAGCACTTCGAGGCGCTGCTCGAACTCGGCGCGGACGCCCTCGCCCGTGGCGCGCAGCCGCTCGTCCAGATCCGAAAGCGAGCCGCGCAGGCTCTCCAGCGCGGACCCCGTGCGGGCCTCCGCGTCGGCGAGCCGCTCGCCGAGCCTGGCGACCACATCCTCGATCAGCGCCGCCGGCGCAGCTTCGGCGCTGGCGAGCCTCGCCTCCAGCGCCCTCAGCGCCTCGGCGGAGCGCGGGCCCTCGTTCTCGATCTGCCGCAGCCGCTCGGAGGCGCGGGACTGCTCGACCTCCAGCCGCTCGGCGGCGGCGTCGTAGCGGCTGGCCACCGCGATCTGCTCGCGCTCGGCGGTCTCGATGCGGGCCATGGCGTGGCGCACGGAATGCTCGACACCGGAGATCGCCAGGCCGGTGCGGGTCTCCGAGGCTTCGATACGGTCGGTGAGCCGGTCCAGGGCCTGGGCGATGCGGCCGAGGTCGCCGGGCGCGGGCTCGTCCGGGCTGGAGCCGGGTGGCTGTGCGCTGGGGATCGGACTCGGCATGACGTGCGTCGGCGTCTCAAAGAAGGCGCGCGGCAGGCGCGCGGTGATCTGCTCCTCGGAGGCGATCTCCTCCGGCATGTCATCTTCTAGAATGATCCGGTTAAGCCATTCCCCAAGCGTCATGCCGGAACGGCGGGCGAGCTCCTTGGCGACCTCCCGAGCCTTGGGGTCGATGCCTTTGACGCTCCACGGCGCAGCCGCCGCCATCGAATCGCCCTCCTGCACAGGAGGAACGCTACCACCGTCCGTTGCGGTGTAAACGAAAGCCTAACGCTAGATGTTGTGCGTAGCGGTCTAGGCTGTGGATGGATTGTGCGGCGGCGCAGCCCCTACCGCGGAAATCCGCATCGCCCTGCGTTATCCGGTCGCAGGTCGCCGCAGACTCAGTCCGCAGCCCCGTCTGCGCCCGCGGACGTCTGGCCCGTGACGCCGAAATCCTTCGACCGGCGGCGGCCGTCGGGCAGGTCCACGCCCTCGGACGCGAGGCCAAGCCGCAGGAGTTCGCGCACCGCCGCTGCGCGGCTCGGCATGCGACGCGTGAACCGCCAGTCGTCGAGGGCCGCCAGTTCGTCGGCGTTCAGCATGATCTGCAGCCGTTCCTCTCGATTCAGCTCGGACATCCGGATTCCCGCCAGCAAGCGCGACCGCACGCTCGAGCGCTACAATGCGTCAAGGGCGTAGGAGTTGCTTCTTACTCAATAGGCGTCGGTTGAGCCGGCGGCGCCATCGGGGCGCGATACCCAAGTTGTGTAGAGTTACGAGAGTCAGTCATTTGAGAAATTGCATCAGACACGGAGGATTTCTATTCAAAATTCACAACATGACGGGAGGAATACCGGCACCACAATTTGAGTGCAAATAGTGAGTTGATATAGTATAAGCCTTGTGGGGCTGGCGACGACAGAGCGCATTAGCCACCTGGCCGCTCGCCGTCCCGGCACGGAGATCGCGGTATGTCCGTCTGCTACAAGCCGACATTCGAAATATTTGTGGACGACCGCCGCTATACGGTGCCGACCCTTCATCTGGTTTCGGCCGACGACGAGGTGGGCGCGCGGGACATCGCCGAACGCCTGCTGAGCGAGAGCTCCCATCATGTGGGGGCGGAGGTCTGGTGGGAAGGCAAGCTGCTGCTCGGCCTGGGGTCCTTCGCGGTGCGCCCGCGACACAGGACGGGCAGGCCGGGCGACCGGCTCGCCGCCTTCATCGCCGACTAGCAGCCCGGGTTCAATGAATCGGGTTTGCAGTCCCGATCGGCTTTGAAGCCCCGCCGCCGGCTCCGCCGCCAGGCGAGCCGCCGCCGATCGCATCGATCACGGCGTTGGCCAACTCGTCCTGCTTGAACGGCTTTGCGAGGCGGACGGCGTCGCCCGCGGCCTTCGGCGGCATTTCGGCGTAGCCCGTGGCGATGATCACCGGCAGGGCTGGGCGAATCTTGCGGATCGCCTCACGCAGCTGCAGCCCGGTCATTTGGGGCATCGCCTGGTCGGTGACGACCAGATCGAGATCCGGTTGATGCTTGAGAGCCTCCAGCGCCTGGGCGCCCGACGCCGCGCACACGACGTGGTGTCCGAGGTCCTCCAGCAGGGCGGCTGTGTTCATCAGCACCAGGTTATCGTCATCGACGGCGAGGATGCGCAGCTGCTTCATCTGGGGGAGCTGCGTCTCGCCCGGCGCGGCCTCGGGGCCAAGCGAGGCCTGATCGCCCTCGGCCACGGGGAGCCAGAGCTCCACACTCGTCCCCTCGCCCTTCCGGCTCTGGATTGTCAGCTGTCCGCCCGATTGCCCGGTCAAGCCATGGACCATCGACAGCCCCAGGCCCGTCCCCTTGCCGACACCTTTCGTCGTGAAGAAGGGCTCCATGGCCCGCGCCAGAGTGGCTTCGTCCATGCCCTCGCCGGTGTCCTGGACCACGAGGACCACGTATTCGCCGGGGCTGAGCCCGGGCCGGACGGCGTGGACGCGCTCACGCCGGCCGGAGATCGTGACGCCGCCGCCACCCGGCATGGCGTCGCGGGCGTTGACCACCAGGTTGAGCAGCGCGGTCTCCAACTGGTTGCCGTCGGAGGTCACCTGCGGCAGCCCGCCCGGGATGCGCACGTCCAGGCGGTAGGCGGGGCCGATCGTACGCTGCAGGAAGCCCTGCATGCCGCGCACCAGGGCCGATAGGTCCACCGGCTCGAGGGCGAGCTCCTGCTTGCGCGCAAACGCCAGCATGCGCTGGGTGAGCGTCGCCCCGCGCTCGGCGCCCTGGATAGCGTTCTCGATCAGCGGCGTGACCTTGGGATCGAACGGCAGCCGCTTGCGGACCAGTTCGAGGCTCCCCAGCACGGCCATCAGCAGGTTGTTGAAATCGTGCGCCACGCCGCCGGTCAGCTGCCCGATGGCGTCCATCTTCTGCGACTGGAAGAGCGCCTCGCGCGCCTGCTCCAGCTCGCGCTGGGCTTCCTTACGTTCGGTGATGTCGCGGGTGACCTTGGCGAAACCCATCACCTCGCCGGCGTCGTCGCGGATGGCGTCGATGATGACGTGCGCCCAGAAGCGGCTGCCGTCCTTGCGGACCCGGACGCCTTCCTGCTCCCAGCGGCCTCCGGAGAGCGCCGTGGCCAGGCCGTGCTGCGGGATGCCGGCCGCGCGGTCCTCCTCCGTGTAGAACTGCGAGAAATGCTGTCCGATGATCTCGTGCGGACGATAGCCCTTGATGCGCTGGGCGCCGGCGTTCCAGTTGGTCACCCGGCCGTCGCGGTCGAGCATGTAGATGGCGTAGTCGGTGACGCCCTGCACTAGCAGCCGGAATTGCTCCTCGCTGCGGCGCAACGCCTCCTCGGCCGCCCTGCGTTCGGTCAGGTCGCGGGTAACCTTGGCGAAGCCGATGATCCCGCCTTGCGGATCGCGGATCGGATCGATCACCACGTGCGCCCAGAAGCGGCTGCCGTCCTTGCGGACCCGCCACCCTTCGCGATCGAAGCGGCCCTCCTCGGCGGCCATGCGCAAGGCCAGCGCGGGCACGCCGGCCGCCCGGTCCTCATCCGTATAGAAGCGCGAGAAGTGCTGGCCGATGATCTCGTCGGCCGTGTAGCCCTTGAAGCGCTGGGCGCCCGGATTCCAGCTCGTCACCACGCCCGTCTCGTCAAGCATGTAGACGGCGTAGTCGGTGATCGCGTCGACCAGCAGCCGGTAGCGGCTTTCGTCCGGCTGGGCGGCGGCGCCTTGGTCGGGTGAGTTCATCGGCTCCTCAGCGCGCGCCGGCGGCTGAGCTTCAAGCGCCAGCAAATGATAAGGTTCCCAACCTGCCGCCATTTGCGCCTACCCCATGTGCAATGCAAGCAGAACCGTGAGCTTCATCAATGCCTTATGGTCTAGGCAGCGGGGGCGGTTTCGCTCGCAACCGGCGGCGCGCTTGGCCGCTTGGCGAGGCCCGCCGCGCCACCCGACGCGAGCAGCCCGATGTCGGCCATCAACAGCGGGATCGACCACTTGTGCGGGCCCGCGATGTAGCGCGGCTGCCAGAGCGGGTCGTACTTGCCCTTATAGCGGCGCACGCCCTGGAAATTGTAGATCTCCTCGCCGCGCTCGAAGAGCAGGTTGCCGACGCGGCTCATGATCGGCGCCAGGGGACGGTCCTCCAGGCCGGAGAGCGGCGCCATGCCGAACTCGAAGGCTGCGTATCCCTGCTCCCGGCCCCAGGCGATCAGCTCGACGAACAGGTAGTCCATGATGTTCTTGGGCGCCTCGTCTGCATAGCGCATCAGGTCCATGGAAAAGGCGCTGCGGGCCGCGGTGGTCCAAAGCGTCGCGAAGGCTACCGGGCGGCCGTCCTGGCGCACGACCGCCACGGGGAACTCGCCGATGTACGCCGGCGTGAAGTTGCCCATGGTGAACCCCTTCTCGCCGCCGGCGTGATGGCCGAGCCATGCCTCGGAGATCGCCTGCAGCCCGGGCAGCAGGGGCTGGAGCGCTTCGCCTTCGACCACTTCGAAGGTCGCGCCCTCCTCGGCCGCCTTGCGCCAGGCGCGCCGCAGGTTGCCGCGCCGGCGGCCTTCGATGGAGAAGGTGTCCAGCGGCACGGCGGCGCTCTCGCCCACCTTCTGGATGGAGAAGCCCAGCTCGACAATCTCCGGCAGGTCGTCGGCGGAAAGGCCATAGAACCCCGGCCGCGCGGCATGGCTGTCGGCGAGCTCACGGAAGCGCCACATCAGCTCCAGCCGCTCCTCCCGCCGCCCCACCGGCGCGCCCAAGGCCAGCCAGGTGCGGCCGCGAACGCCGAACATCAGGAAACTGTCGCCGGAAGCCGAGAACAGGAAGCGCTTGTCGCCCAGGAGCGCCAGGTTCGACCCCGGCTCGGCCACCTCGGCCTTGGCCAGGATGGCGCGCACCCGCTCGAATTCGGGATCCGCTTCGCCCACCACCGGCGGCGTCGCGGCCGACGAGACCAGCCGCCAGAGGCCGAACATGAAGAGCCCCAGGGCCGCGCCGGCCCAGGCGCGGATGGCGCGCGCGGCGTCCGCGTCGACCATCACCCGCCACCACGGCTCGCGCGCATAGTCGGCGTGCTGGAAGCTCCAGAAGCCCAGCGCGCCGGCCCCTATGACCGCGCAGGAGGCCGACATCAGCCAGCCGGGCGTCACCTCCATGCGGCTCAGGCGGGCCTTGCGCGGGAAGGCGCCGTGGAACGGGGCGAGCAAGACGGCGAGCGCGATGAGCGCGGCCGTCTCCTCCCAGTTGAAGCCCTTCAGCAGCGCGAGCGTGGCCGCCAGCAGCAGGGCGCCGAGCGTGGCGGCCCAGGCGGCGTCAAGGCGCGCACGCAGCCCGAAGGCCAGCAGCACCAGGATGAGGCCCAGGATCGAGGAGAGGAAGTGCGCCGTCTCGATCAGATAGACGGGGGTGATCTGGATCAGCCGCATGAACCGGACCGGCTCGGACGGCGTGGCGCCGGAGGCCAGCAGCATGATGCCCGCCGTCAGGGTCAGGAGCGCGAAGGTCCAGGGTGCGGCGGCGAACGCCGCGGGACGGAGGTCTTTGAAAAAGCGCATCCAGGCCTGAACGACTGCGAACCGATCGCGGCTTATAGCGGGAAAAGTCGCGCAGAATTGCTTTCAAACGACTGTTCGCCGCGCTTGCCCTGCATGCCCCCGGCGCTAAGGTGGCGGCCCCTACCGTTTACGAGCCCCTTCCGGCGCTTTCCTGGAGCCCGCCATGGCCGATTTCGGCGCCACCGAGCTGGACGCCTTCCGCGTGGAGGCGCGCGACTGGCTGGCGGCGAACTACCCGGCCGAACTGAAGGACCCGGCGGCGAAGACCGACCCCGAGGCGGTCTGGGGCGGCCGGGCCTTCCAGGGCTCGGACGACCCGCAGGCGGTCTGGATGCGCTGTGTCGCCGAGAAGGGCTGGACGGCGCCCACATGGCCGGCGGCCTACGGCGGCGGCGGCCTGTCACCGCAGCAGGCGCGGGTAGTCGAGCAGGAGATCGCCCGCGGCGGCTATCGTCCGCCGCTGCTCTCCTTCGGCCTGTGGATGCTGGGGCCGGTGCTGCTCGAATACGCCAATGAGGCGCAGAAGGCCGAGCACTTGCCGAAGATCGTGCGCGGCGAGATCCGCTGGTGCCAGGGCTATTCCGAGCCCGGCGCAGGCAGCGACCTGGCCAGCCTCGCCACCCGTTGTGAGGACAAGGGCGACCACTGGCAGATCGACGGCCAAAAGGTGTGGACGAGCTACGCCGATAAGGCGGACTGGTGCTTCTGCCTGGTGCGCACGGATGCGACGAAGAAGCACGAGGGCATCAGCTTCGCGCTGATCGACATGGGCGCCCCCGGCGTCGAGACGCGGCCGATCCGGCTGATCAGCGGCGAGAGCCCGTTCTGCGAGACCTTCTTCACAGGCGTGAAGATCCCGAAGGGGAACCTGGTCGGCAAGCTGAACGGCGGGTGGGAGATCGCCAAGCGGCTCCTGCAGTACGAGCGGCAGAACATCTCGGCGGGGTTCGGCGAGGGCGGGACAGCCGGCGGGGCCTCGGGCGATCTGGCCGAGGTGGCCCGGCGGTATGTCGGCGCGGAGGACGGCGCGCTGGCGGACCGCGACCTGCGCCGGCGGATCACCGAGAACAAGATGAACTTCCAGGCGCTGCGCCAGACGATCGGCCGGACAGCGGCGGAGAGCCGGGCCTCCAACGGACCGTCGGCGGCCACCTCGATCATCAAGTACGCGGCGGCCGAGTTCGCCAAGGAGCGCTCCGAGCTGATGGTCGAGGCCATGGGCGCCCAGGGCCTGGGCTGGGCCGGCGACGGCTTCTCGCAGGCCGAGCGGCTGGCGGTCCGCGGCTGGCTGCGCACCAAGGCCAATTCGATCGAGGGCGGCACCTCGGAGGTGAACCTGAACGTGGTGGCCAAGCGCGTGCTGGGCCTGCCCGACCCGAAGTAGGACTATCGGGCTGCGGTCTATTTTCGGCCGCGGTCCCAGCTGAATATTTTTTCGAAGGCGAGATTTTCCAATGGCAGATTTTGGGGCCGATTTTGGCGGTGACGTAGAGGCCTTCCGGGCCGAGGCCGGGGCTTGGCTGGAAGAGAACTTCCCTGAGGAATTGAAGCGCGACCCTGCGCAGCAGATGGCGGCGGCCATGGGCCAGCCGGAGAGCGAGGCCGCGCGCGCCTGGCGCAAGGCCATGGGCGAGAAGGGCTGGGGCACGCCGACGTGGCCGAAGGAATACGGCGGCGGCGGGCTATCGCGGGCCGAAGCGCGCATCCTGGCCGAGGAGATGGCGAAGATCGGCGCGCGCAACCCGATCGGCGGCATGGGCGTGATGATGTTCGGCCCCACGCTCATCGAGTACGGCTCCGAAGAGCTGAAGCGCCAGCACCTGCCGGGGATCATCAAGGGCGAGGTGCGCTGGTGCCAGGGCTACTCGGAGCCGGGCGCCGGATCGGACCTCGCGAGCCTGCAGACCAGGGCCGAGGACAAAGGTGACCACTTCCTCGTAAATGGCTCAAAAATATGGACTTCTGGCGCAAATTTGGCGGACCGTTGCTTCTGCCTGGTGCGCACGGACGTCTCGAAGAAGCATGAGGGCATCAGCTTCCTGCTGATCGACATGAAGGCGCCTGGGGTCGAAACGCGGCCGATCCGGCTGATCAACGGCACGTCGCCATTCTGCGAGACCTTCTTCACCGACGTGAAGGTCCCGAAGGACCAGCTCTGGGGACCGCTGAACGGGGGCTGGACGATCGCCAAGCGGCTGCTGCAGCACGAGCGCGACAACATCTCGGCGGGCCTGGGTGGCGGCAACATCGGCCAGGCGGTTCCGCTGCCGACCGTGGTCGAGGCGGCGCGGGACTATGTGGGCGTGGGCGAGGACGGGCGGCTGGCGGATAGCGACCTTCGCCGCCGCATCACCGAGCACCTGATGGAGGCGCGCAGCTTCCAGCTGACGGTGCGGCGCGCGGCCGACGAGGCCAGGACCAACCAGGGCCCGTCCGCGGCGACCTCGATCATGAAGTACGCCGGCGCCAAGATCGCCCAGGAGCGCAACGAGCTGCTGTGCGAGGCGATGGGTTCGCAGAGCCTCGGATGGGAGGGCGATGCCTACTCGCCGGCCGAGATCGCCGCCTTCCGCATCATGCTGCGCTCCAAGGCCAACTCGATCGAGGGCGGCACCTCGGAGATCAACTTGAACGTCGTCTCGAAGCGGGTGCTCGGGTTGCCCGATCCAAAGACATAAGGCGCGACTCCAAAGCGCCCGATATCCGTGCTAGAATTCACCTAACGATTTGAAAAACAGATAGATTTCAGGAGACACCAGATGGCCGATTTCGGCGGCTCCGAACTCGACGCCTTCCGGGCCGAGGCCCGCGAGTGGATCGACGCCAACTTCCCGAAGTCGCTGGCGAACCAGCCGGTGGCGATGATCCCCGGCGCGGAGACGCAGACGGAGGATCACAAGCTCTGGAAGCAGCGCATGGCCGAGAAGGGCTGGGGCGCGCCCACATGGCCAACGCAGTACGGCGGCGGCGGCCTCTCCGGTCCGCAGGCCCGCGTGCTGCAGCAGGAGATGGACCGGGCCGGCGCCTACAACCCGATGATGGGCATGGGCACCTCGATGTTCGGCCCGACGCTGCTGGAATACGGCACCGAGGACCAGAAGCAGCGGCACATCCCGCCGATCGTGAAGGGCGAGATCCGCTGGTGCCAGGGCTACTCCGAGCCGGGCGCGGGCTCCGACCTCGCCAGCCTGCAGACCAAGTGCGTCGACATGGGCGACCACTGGCAGGTCGACGGCCAAAAAATCTGGACCAGCGGCGCGCAGTACGCGGACTGGTGCTTCTGCCTGGTGCGCACCGACACGTCCAAGAAGCATGAGGGTATCAGCTTCGTGCTGATCAACATGCACCAGCCGGGCGTCGAGACGCGGCCGATCAAGCTGATCGCCGGCTCATCGCCATTCTGCGAGACCTTCTTCACCGCCGCCCGGGTCGAGAAGAACGACATGGTCGGCCCGCTGAACGGCGGCTGGGCGATCGGCAAGCGCCTGCTGCAGCATGAGCGCAGCGGCATCTCCGGTGGCGGCGGCGCGGGCGTGCGGGGCGGCGGTATGTTCGGCGTCGGCGGATCGCCGGCGGAACTGGCCAGGGAATATGTC
>JBJMQX010000154.1:0-75420 GCA_045802455.1 Phenylobacterium sp.
ACCTGGCCGCCGACCGTCGTTTCGACGGCCGTTTTGCAGTCGCGGTCGCAGTTGGAACCCGGGAAAACGAGTACGGCGGCTTTCATGTTCAGGCGACCTCGACCTTGTAGGACTCGATGACGGTATTGGCCAGCAGCTTGTCGCACATGGCCTTGAGCTCGGTCTTGGCTTCGTCTTCTGACGCAGCGTTCAGATCGAATTCCAGCACCTTGCCGACGCGGACGTTCGACACGCCGTCCCAGCCGAGACCATGCAGTGCGCCTTCGACGGCCTTGCCCTGGACATCCAAAACACCGGGTTTCAGGAATACGTGAACCTTCGCCTTCATTATTGCACGCCACCCTCAATTACACGGGGCATATCGCCCATGATGCCGAGACGCTTGGCGACCTCGGTATAACTTTCGATAACATTGCCCATATCGCGGCGGAAGCGGTCCTTGTCGAGCTTCTCGTTGGTCTGGGCATCCCACAGGCGGCACGAATCGGGGCTGATCTCGTCGGCCAGGATGACGCGCGAGAATTCGCCCTCGAACAGGCGGCCATATTCGATCTTGAAGTCGATCAGGGTGATGCCGACCGCGGCGAACATGCCCGACAGGAAGTCGTTGACGCGCAGCGTCATGGCAAGAATGTCGTCGATTTCCTGGGTGTTGGCCCAGTTGAACGCCGTGACGTGCTCTTCGGTGACCATCGGGTCTTCAAGGGCATCGTTCTTGTAGTAGAATTCGATGATCGAGCGCGGCAGTTGCTGGCCTTCCGGCAGGCCGAAGCGCTTGGCCATCGAGCCGGCGACGACGTTGCGGCAAACGACTTCCAGCGGGATGATCTCGACTTCGCGGATCAGTTGCTCGCGCAGATTCAGGCGCTTGATGAAGTGGTTCTGCACGCCGATATTCGTCAGCTTGGTCATGACGAATTCGGAGATGCGGTTGTTGATGACGCCCTTGCCTTCGAGCACCGCCTTCTTGGTGGCGTCGAACGCGGTCGTGTCGTCCTTGAAGTACTGGATCAGCGTGCCGGGCTCCGGACCCTCGTAGAGGATCTTCGCCTTGCCCTCGTAGATCTTCTTGCGGCGGGTCATCTGATGCCTTCTCCGGGAGCGGGGCCTGGCCGGCCGGGAAACGAC
The DNA here is from genome assembly GCA_045802455.1 of Phenylobacterium sp. Taxonomy (GTDB): domain Bacteria; phylum Pseudomonadota; class Alphaproteobacteria; order Caulobacterales; family Caulobacteraceae; genus Phenylobacterium. The sequence continues at coordinate 1,129 of JBJMQX010000154.1, forward strand.
AAACGCGCGCGGCGGGCTGTCCTCGCGCGCGGTTCCGACTCGGCGTCCCGCTCCATCTGCGGCGGGCCAAAATTAGCGGATGCGAAGGTGCGGCGCAAACGGGGCCGGCGGTTCCGGCTTTCGATTGCGGCGGCGCGACCGCCGGGATATGGGAACGCCCGTTCGTGCCGCTGCCCCAAGGACCTCCATGACGACGTTCGATGATCGTGAACAGGGCTTCGAGAAGAGGTTCGCGCTCGATCAGGAGCAGGAGTTCAAGGCCTCGGCGCGCCGCAATCGGGCGCTGGGCGAGTGGGCGGCCGGGCTGATGGGGCTCACCGACAAGCACGTGGCCGAGTACGCCAAGGCGGTGGTGAAGTCCGACTTCGAGCAGCCGGGCGAGGACGACGTGCTGCGCAAGGTCTTCGAGGACCTGAAGGGCGCCGGCGTCACGATCACAGAGGGCGAGGTCCGGATGAAGATGGCCGAGCTGCTGGCCCAGGCGCGCGAGCAGGTGCGCGGCGGCAAGAAGTGACCGCTTAGCGGGGCATCCAGCGAGGAGTTCGCCTCAGGGCTTGAGGCCCAAGGCGCGGTTCAGCTCCGGGTTGGCGATCGAGACCGCCATGTCCTGCGCGCTCACGCCGGCGTTGTTCTTCCGTATCAGGCTGGCGCCGCGCCGGCGCAGCAGGGCGGCCGCGGCGGCCTGCTCAGCCTGGACCGCCTTCATCAGGGGCGTCTCGCCCTCGGCGTCGGCCGCATCCACCGGGACGCCGCTCGCGAGCAGGGCCTCGACGTCATCGGTGCGGCCCGCGGCGGCGGCCGCGCGGAGCCGCACGGGCGGCGGGCCGGTCAAGGGTCGACGGTCCTGCGTCACGACCAGTTCCTGGATGGACGTGGAGGCTGCGGGCGCTGCCGTTCGCGCGGCCGGCGGCCGGGGCTCTTCGATGCGGTGCTCCACCGGAGGCAGGGGAAGCGGCGGCGGGGCGGGCTGCGGCGCGGCATCCGCGCGGAGAGCCCCTTCGGGCCGGGGCGGCGCAGCCGCTGGAGGGCTGACCGGCTCGGGCTTCTGCTCCCGGGAAGCGGCAGGCGACGCCGGCCGTGCGGCCGCCATGGACCCGGGCGCGGCCTCAGGCCGGCCGGTGGTCCTCGGCGGGGACGGTTGAACGCTCGGGAGCGCCGGCGCCGGCGCCGGCGGGGGAACGGGTGGCCGCGGCGGCGCGAGATCGGACCGGCTGGCGATCAGCACCGCGAGGCCGGCCACACTGGCCGCCGCCAGCCAGCCCAGCGGCCGCTGATCGCCGCGCCGCCCCGTGCGGCTCGCACCGGCAGGTTCGCCGGACGGCGCCTCTCGGCCCACAGCGGCCAGCACCCGGGCGCGCCGGGCGGCCCGCGCGGCCTCGTCGGCCAGGGTCGCTTCGGCCTCCACATAGGCCTTGTCCATGGGGTGCGGCGTCGCGTGGGGATCAGACATGGGCCGTCCTTTCACCCGCCAGCGGCGCGTCGGCGAGAGACTGGCGCAGCTTGGCGCGGGCATAGCGCAGTCGGCTCTTGACCGTCTCGACGCCGACGCCGGTGACCTCGCCGATCTCCTCCAGCGAGAGCCCAGCTTCGGCGAACAGCACGAGCGCGCCGCGCTGCTCCAGCGGAAGGGCCTCGACCGCGTTGACGATCTCCCGCGCCCGCTCGCGCGACTGCACCTGCTCGAGCGGGCTGAGGCCGGGATCCGGAACCCGCATCGCGGCGTCGTCCTGCGCCGCCGTCGCCAGGACGGCGACCTTCTGCCGCCGGAAATAGTCCCAGACCTTGTGGCGCGCGATGGTGAAGAACCAGGCGGGAAAGCCGGACCGGCGGGCGTCGAACGACCCCGCGCTCCTGGCCACCGCGATCCAGGTCTCCTGGTGCAGGTCCTCGGCGGCGTCCGCATGCGCCGCCCCCAGCAGCCGGCGAATGAACAGGAAGCCCGGGCGATCGTAGCGGTCGTAGAGCCTGGCGAACGCCTGCGGGTCGCCGGCGCCATGGGCGCGCAAAAGCTCGGCGTCGTCCGGGTCGTCGGCCTGCATCAAGGCTGAGCCTAGGCTCCTCACGGCCCGGGGCGCAAACGCCTACCGGCCGCCCGTCGGGTCGGGCACGTAGCGCGGGCCGTCGGAGCCGGGGAAGGCGCGCGGCGGATGGCTCCAGGGCCGCGGCGGCTGGATCACCCCGTTCGCGACCAGGCGCTCATAGCTGTCGTATTCGATCCGCCGGATCATCTGCGGGTAGGCCGTGGCGCGCTCGAAATCGACCTCGACGACCGTCGACCATTCGCGGGCGCCGTGCGCGGTCCCCAGCTTCTCGGGCTTCCGCTCGGCCAGGATGGTGGCGGCGTCGGCCTGCCGGGCGGCCGCCGGCGGCCTGGGCTCCTCGATGCGATGCTCCACAGTCGGCACGGGCAGTGGCGCGGGCGCAGAGCGCGGCGCAGCCGGGCGTTGCTCGGTCACCACCAGTTCGTCGATCTGGGCGCCGGACCCGGCCCGCGAGCTCGACGCCACGGGCGACGGCCCATAGACCTTCTCCCGGAAGGCGGCGACGCCGATCACCCCGATGTCCGCCGGCCGGCCGGTGCGCGCCGCGTAGGACCGCGCCTGCTCGGCGAAGGTGAACGCCGCGACCTCGCTGTTCGACTTGCGCCACCCGCTCGCGTCGTACGATTCGTGCGGCCCGAGCACGTAGCCGGTCTGACCGTATCCGGCCGTCTCGCCGGTCAGGATGTTCAGCCCGTCGACCGACATGACCACCAGCACCCGGCCGTCGGAGTTGTTCCGCACGCGCAGCGCATAGCGCGCGTTCGGCTGCCCCGCGACGTAGGCGCGGCCGGCGCGGCGCCAGACCTGCAGCGTCTCGCCGGTCTCCCGGTCCACCACCTGCACGTCGACCAGATCGGCTGCGCTGGCCCGCGCCGGGCCCCCGCCGCCGCCGGCCAGCCCGACCGCGCCGATCAGCATCGCCAGAACCGTGCGACGCCCCAGCGCCGCCATCGTCGTCATCGGCATCGTCATGTGAGCCTCCCTGGGCCTTGCATGACGGTCTACGCAGCCGGCCGGCCGACGGGGTTACGGCGAGCGCGATTTTCCTCTGCGCGCGTTCCGCCGAAGCGTCGCGCCGCCTAGCGGCGTGTTCCTGCGGCGTTGTCGAACAGGCGTGACGCCTCGCCCGGACCGAGGGCGGGGCCGCCGGGGCGCCGCATCTGGCCGGGCTTGAGGTCGGCGGGACAGGGCCCGAGGCGGACTATGTGGCGATCGATGACGATGGTCTTTGGAGCCCCCGCGGCGGAATCGTACAGCTCCGAACGCGTCCGCAGGTCGTTCGTGGTTCCGTCGCTGATCATGCGAAAGCTGGCCTTGGCGCCCTTCGCCCGGTCGCAGGTCATCTCCATGTGCATCGAGCCATCCGGCCGTATCGCGTGTGCGCTCGTGCAGCCGGTCAGGAACCGCGGCGCGTCGGGCGGCCGCGCCTCCGCTCGCGCCACGGCCGCCTTCGAAGCCGCTGCGGGGTCCATGCAAACTTCGAACACGCCGTTCATCTTGCTCTCGCCGGAGATCGTCATCCGCGCGAAGTAGGGCGGCATGGACTGGCGCTCGACCGGTGGCACGGGCAGGGGCGGGAACGGCCTCGGCGTGACGGGCTCGGCGCCCGTCAGGAGGGCGCCTGCCGCAAACGTTCCCGCCACCGGGCCCCAGGTCATCAGTCGGCTCCGCATCCGGCCCCCGTCCTTGCCGCTCCGCCTGCGCCGCACTTGCAGAACCGGGGCACAGCGCGCCCTTCGAGCTTTGCCGTCAAGTCGCAGGACTGGCGCCCGGCCGCGGGGGTCAGCGCGCCGCCGGCGCCGGCAGTGACGCCAGATAGCGTGCGCTCACCTTCCTGGGCACGATGCTGGACCAGCCTTCGAGCAGGAGGGCCGTGAGCTCGGGCTCGTCCAGGTCATCGATCTCCACGTAGCTCCAGTAGCCCGTGCCCACCTTGCACCGGCTGAAGGTCTCCGGCCGGATCTCGAAGAGCAGCTCCTGGTGGCCGCGGTCGAGCTTGAGGATCGTGCGGCCGTTGAAATGGCAGGCGAAGGTCTTCTTGCCCACGTTGAACCACGGCTCGCCCTTGTAGGTGACCTCGTGGGCGCCTGGCAGCGCCAGGCTCAGGCGGCGGAGATCTTCGAGCGTGGCGATGGCTGGCCTCCCTGGTCCCGCGCCTAGGCTGAAACCCCCTCCGTCCGCTTCGCGGCCACCTCCCCCTGGGGGAGAGGAACTTCGCCGAACACGCGGGCGAAGACGGTGTCGACGTGCTTGAAGTGGTAGGCGAGGTCGAACAGCTCGGCGAGTTCGGCGTCGGAGAGGGTGACCTCGGGGTCGGCTTTCAGGAAGTCGAGGAAGGCGCCTTCGCCGCGCCAGACGCGCATGGCGTTGCGCTGGACCGCGGCGTAGGCGGTCTCGCGGGCGACGCCCTTCTGGGTCAGCGCCAGCAGCACGCGCTGGGAGTGCACGAGGCCGCCGAGGCGGTCGAGGTTCCTGGCCATGTTCTCGGGATAGACCACCAGCCGCTCGACGACGCCGGCCAGGCGGCGGAGCGCGAAGTCGAGGTGGACGCAGGTGTCGGGGGCGATGGCGCGCTCGACGGAGGAGTGGCTGATGTCGCGCTCGTGCCAGAGGGCGACGTTCTCCAGCGCCGGGACGACGGCGGCGCGGACCAGGCGGGCGAGGCCGGTCAGGTTCTCGGTCAGGATCGGGTTGCGCTTATGCGGCATGGCGCTCGAGCCCTTCTGGCCCGGGTCGAACGGCTCCTCGGCCTCGAGAACCTCGGTGCGCTGCAGGTGGCGGATCTCGGTGGCCAGGCGCTCGACGGAGCTGGCGACCACGGCCAGGGCGGCGAAATAGGCGGCGTGGCGGTCGCGCGGGATCACCTGGGTCGAGACCGGCTCGACCGCGAGGCCCAGCTTTTCGGCGACGTAGGCCTCCACGCGGGGATCGACGTTGGCGAAGGTGCCGACGGGGCCGGAGATGGCGCAGGTGGCCACCTCGAAGCGGGCCATGGCCAGGCGCTCGCGGGCGCGGACGAACTCGGCGTAGTGGCCGGCGAGCTTCAGGCCGAAGGTGGTGGGCTCGGCGTGGATGCCGTGGCTGCGCCCGACCGTGGGCGTGAAGCGGTGCTCGTAAGCCCGGCGCTTCAGCGCGGCGAGGACCAGTTCGACGTCTTCCAGCAGGAGGTCGGTGGCGCGGGTGAGCTGGACGGCCAGCGCCGTGTCGTTGACGTCGGAGGAGGTCATGCCCTGGTGCAGGAAGCGCGCCTCGGGGCCGACGATCTCGGTCACGTAGGTGGTGAACGCGATGACGTCGTGCTTCACCTCGCGCTCGATCTCGTCGATGCGGTCGACGTCCCAGATGATGTGGCTGCCCTTTTCGCGGATGACGCGGGCGGCTTCCTTGGGGATCGTCCCCAGCTCGGCCATGGCGTCGGCGGCCAGGCTCTCGATCTGGAACATGATCGAGAACCGCGTCTGGGGGCTCCAGATCTCGGCGGCTTCCTTGCGGGCGTAGCGGGGGATCATGTCCGCGGGGTGTGCGGCGGCCGGGCGCGGGAGTCAAATTCCCGAACCACGAAAAGCACGAAAAACACGAAAAGCGGGCTGGCGGAGCCGGCCGGAAGACTTGAACCGCGGACCCACGCGGAAGGACGCGGACTGGCCCAGGCCGGTCCAGGCGCGGCTGCTTACTCCCTCCGTCCGCGTGGTTTCGCGTGGGTCCGCGGTTTGAAAACAAGGAGCCTCCGCTCGCGCGGAGGCTCGGGGTCAGTCGGCTTCGCCGCGGTCGGCTCTGGCTTTGGCCAGGGCTTCGGGGAGGCCGATGGAGGCCAGGAAGTAGTGGAGCGCGCCCCAGAGGGTGAAGCCGTAGGCGATCAGGATGCCGTGGCGGGTGGCGAGCACGAGGCTTGCCTTGCAGGCCGCGTCGAGCGCTGCCGCCGAGCCCTTCGGCGCGACGCCGCCCGGACAGGCGTGCTGGAAGAGCTCGCGCGGCGCCGACAGGAACCCGCCGACCGACTGGAAGAAGCCGCTCGCATCCGGATGGGTGAAGTGGAAGCTCGCGAAGTGGTCGATCACCCAGCCGATGAAGGGCGGGCCGCCGCCCAGCGCGATCAGGTTGAGGAAGAAGAACAGGATCGCCGTGGCGGTCGCGCGCCGGCGCGTGTCGACCATGTTCTGCACCACCCCGAAGGTGGGGCCGAGGTAGGTGTAGGCGAAGATGCCCGGGATCAGGAAGATCAGCGTCGCGAGCTGCCAACTGCCGACCTGGTAGATCGACCAGTAGAGCGGGGTGGCGATGGTCAGCCCGATCGCCGGCGTAAGCGCGTACCAGCGCGGGCCGCGCTTGCCGAGCCGGTCGGTGAGGAAGCCGCCGATCAGCGTGCCGATGCCCGACGAGAAGCCGCCGGCCAGGCCGGTGATCAGGCCCACCTGGGCATAGTTCAGGTGGAAGGTGCGGATGAAGTAGGGCGGAATGAACTGGCCCGCGCCGTAGCCGGCGAAGGAGACCAGGGTCACGCCCAGCACCATGTTGACCACCGGCCAGCGGGCGAAGAGCACCTTGATCACCGCCCAGATCTCCGAGAACTCGGCGCCCAGCGAGGCCGGCGGCTTCGGCGGCTCCTCGACGGTGACGGCGTCCGGCGAGAGCGGCACGGCTTCAGGCTCGGAATGGCCGCGCGGCGGCTCCTTGATCAGGAGCTTGATGGCCAGGGCCACCAGGACGCCGGGCACGCCCACGAGGATGAAGGCGACGCGCCAGGAGAAGTTCTGCGCCAGGTAGCCGCCGATCACCGCGCCCAGCATTGTGCCCAGCGGGATGCCGAAGGAATAGACCGACAGCGCCGAGGCCCGCCGCCGGGGCTCGTAGTAGTCGCTGATCAGCGAGTGCGACGGCGGCGAGAGGCCGGCCTCCCCGACGCCGACGCCGAAGCGGAACGCGCCCAGCATCAGGAACGAGGAGGCCATGCCGCAAAGGGCGGTGAAGCCCGACCAGATGACGATCGCCCCTGCGATGATGTTGACCCTGGAAAACCGCTCGGCGAACCGGGCGATGGGGATGCCGAGCAGCGTGTAGAGCAGGGCGAAATAGAGCCCGCCGAGCAGCCCGAGCTGGGTGTCGGAGATCTTCAGGTCGAGCTTTATGGCCTGGCCGATGGTGGCGATGATCGTGCGGTCGATGAAGTTGAAGGTGTAGGCGGTGACCAGCAGGGCCAGGACCAGGCGCTTGTAGCCGTTGGAATAGACCGGCTTGGCGGGGGCGGCGGCCTTGGCCGCGCCGGAGCGGCCGGCGGTTGTGTCGGTCATGGTGCGGTCGTTTCCCCCAATGCGGCGCTCGCGGTCCGGCGCCCGTCGTTGCCGCGGAGGTTAGGGGAGGCGAGCGGGGCGGGGAAGGGGGCGCGGGCCCGGGGCCCGAAGTCTTAGGGGAGGGTCCGCTTCAGGCGACGCCGTTCAGGACTGGTTCCCATCCATTGTGGCGGTTGTTCCGTCTGAGTTCGTTGGGCGGAGGTGCGCGAGGAGCGGCGTTGGCTTAACGCCGAAAAGGGCCGTGACCTTCGCTCTCCGCGCTCAGCGCGCGGGGGCGACGGTGGCGAGCCATGCATCGAACATCGCCCGCTGGCGGGCGGCCGAGATGCGGCTGACGCCCAGGACCACTTGCACGCCGATGCCGTCGACAAGCGCTATCAAGGATTCGGCGGTCTCCCGAGGGCTCACTCCCTTGGCTAGATCGCCCTCGGCCTGCGCGCGGCGCAGCAGGATTTCGAGGCGGCCGCGCCATTCCTGGTAGCGCAGGCGCATCACCCGGGCGACCTCGTCGTCGTAGCTGGAACGCTCCCAGTATGCGAGCCAGATTCGCCAGTAGCCACGGCTCTCGGCGGTGAGAGGTAGAGCCAGCGCCACCACCTTGCGGATCGCCTCGCGCGCCGGGACGACGCGGCCGGCCCGCTCCATCTGTTCGCGAACCAGCCGGGCCGACAGCTCCGAAGCCTCGATCAGGAGTTGGTCCTTTGAGTGGAAGTAGTGGGTCAGCGCCCCGGTGGTGAAGCCGGCCTCGCTCGCCACCGCGCGCACGGTCAGGCCCGCCTCGCCTTCGCGCATGATCACCCGCAGGGCGGCTGCAGCGAAGATCTCGCGCCGTTCGGTGTGGTCCACCACCCTGGTCATGCGTGTCCGGCCTCCCGATCCCGAACCCCGGCCCCCCTTCAAGCACCACAGGGGCAGGGTCGATGCAACCGCCGGCCGAGGCGTCTACCACAGAACGACCGTTACATAACTTGTGTTACGCATCGGCTTTGCATTCACAAAACATGTGTTATGTCTTCGGGCAATGAAACGGAAGGCGGAGCCCTTCTGGGCCCGCGCCGGACGGAACGAGACCGGGGGGAATCATGGGCCGCTCATTCAAAGCCATTCTGTCGTGCGCTTGCGGGACCGCCACGTTGTGCGGCTCCGCACTCACGGCGACTGCGTCGTTCGCCGCAGCGCCCGCGCCGGCGGTCAACACCATCGAGGAGCTGATCGTCACGGCCCAGAAGCGCGAGGAGAGCGCCCAGGACGTGCCGATCGCGCTCACGGCCTTGCCGGGGGCGGCGCTGGACCAACAGAACGTCGTCGGCTTTTCGGACCTGTCCGAGCGGGTGCCTTCGCTGCGCTTCGGCGCCGGCGTGACCGGCGGCGAACACGTGATCACGCTGCGCGGCGTCGGCAGCCAGAACACCACCAGCGGTGGGGATTCGCCGGTCGCCTATAGCGTGGACGGCGTCTACCTGGCGAGGACCACGTCGGTCGATGAGGAGTTCTTCGACGTCAACCGCATCGAGGTCTTGCGCGGCCCGCAGGGCACGCTCTATGGGCGCAACTCGGTCGGCGGCTCGGTCAACGTCGTGACCAATCGCCCGACCACGGAGTTGGGCGGCCACCTGGACGCCATGGGCGGCGACTACGGCGCCTATTCCTTCCGCGGCTGGGTGAATGCGCCGCTGATCCGCGACGCTGGCGGAATGGAGGTCCTGGGCCGGCTCGTCGCGGTGCGCACCGAGCACGATCCCTACCAGAAGAACCTGTTCACCGGACCGGGCGCGCCGCACAACGGCGACGCCCAGGACTTCTGGCTGGTGCGCGGCGAGCTGCTGTTCAAGTTCAACGACAACGCGGACCTGCTGTTGACCGGCTCGAACACCTGGAGCGGCGCGCCCGTGGCCACCAAGACCCAGTGGTGGGAGATGCCGGCCCGCTATGTGGGCGCCCAGCCATTCCTCACCGACCCGCGGGAGGTGCGGAAGAACTCGCCGGAGATGTACGGCAACAATTCCTACTTCGGCTCGGCGACCTTCAACTACAACCTGGGATTCGCCACCCTGACATCGGTCACCGGCTATGCGTCCAGCAAGTGGAAGCAGTCGAGCGACCCGGACGGTTCGGAGCTGACGCTGGCGACCAATCCGTTCTGGACCCTGCGCCAGTTCCAGAGCTCGGAGGAGGTGCGCCTCGCCTCCAATCCTTCCAAGAGCGCCCTGACCTGGATCGTCGGAGCGTTCTTCTTCCACGAGAAGGCGCACCAGGACTTCCTGTTCACCGACACCGGCCTCAACGACCCGAACGCGCTCTTCGACACCTTCGTCTTCCGCAATGGCGGCGACTTCAACACCACGTCGTGGGCGGGCTTCGGACAGGCGGACTATGATTTCGGGAAGACCTCGCTGGGGATCCCGCTGACCCTGACGCTCGGCGTTCGCTACACGAGCGACAGCAAGCGCGGCTTCGATTTCCTGAACTTCACGCTGAGCAGGCTGGGCGCCTCCTTCCCCGCCTCGAAGACCTTCGACCGCAGTTGGGAGCAGACCACCGGCAAGATCGGCGTCAGCTACAAGCCGTCCGACCAGCTAATGGTCTACGCCAGCGCCTCGAAGGGTTATCTCTCGGGCGGCGGGCTGGTGGGCAACTTCCCGGGCATCTACCAGCCCGAGAAGGTCAAGGCCTACGAAGGCGGTTTCAAGTCCACCGGCTTCGAGGGACGGCTGCAGCTCAACGCGGCGATCTACCGCAATGAGATCACCGACATGCAAGTGTTCGTGCAGGACATCACCGGCTCGCGCATCGACAACGCCGGCCAGGCGCACGTGAACGGCTTCGAACTGGAGGCGATCGCCAAACCGGCCGACGGCTGGACTCTAAACGCCAGCGCGACCCTGACCAAGGCGGAGTACGACCAGTACGTCACCATCGACAACCGCTTCGCGGGCGCCGCGCCGGGATGCGATCCGGTGACCCGGCTGTGCAACTTCGCCGGTCACCGGCTCGTGCAAACGCCGGAACACACCTTCAACATCGGCGCCCAGTACGCCTGGAAGACGAGCTTCGGCGAGCTGACGCCCCGGCTGGACGTCTTCCGCTCGGGCGACCTTTTCTTCCTGTCGGCGAACAATCCCCTGGACCGGCAGTCCGCCTACACCCTGGTGGACGCCAACATCACCTGGCGCTCGAACAGCGGGCGATACTCGGTGCAGCTGTTCGGCCGCAACCTGACCGACGAGACGATCATCTCCAATGACGGCCTGCAGTCCAACACGCTGGGCCTCGGCTTCGGCATGGACAACTACGCCTACTATCCGCCGCGCACGTGGGGCGTGCGGCTGGGCGCGGACTTCTGAGGAGCGTGAAAATGGCCGAGAGCGGTTGGGCGCTGACCAGCCTCTACCATACGGTGGTCAACTGCCGGGACCTGGACGAGTCGGTGGCGTTCTACCGCCTGCTCGGGTTCGATGTGCTGAACGACCGCCGTGACGTGGTGTGGCCAGACTTCGTCGCCGGCATCTTCGGCATGCGCAAGGCCAAGGGACGCGGCGTCCTGATGGTGCTGCCGAGCGACCCCGATGGCCCAATGATCGACCTGATCCACTGGGTCGAGCCGGACGCGGCCTTTCCCGACCCGGCGAACGCCGCCGAGGAGGTGCCGCGGATCATCGCGTTCAGGACCCGCAACGTGCACCAGGCGCACCGGGAGCTCTCGGCCAAGGGCGTGCGGTTCACGCGCTCCGTCTACGAGCCGGACCAAGCGCTGGGGCTGGTGGGATCGTGCTGCTGCTACGACCCCAACGGCAACCTTATTGAACTCATCGAGCTGCAGCCGGGTGTCCGCCATTCGCGGGCGAACGAGACCCTGAGCCGACGGCCATGAGACGGTTCTTCGAGCCTCTGTGCGACTGCTGCAACGGCGGTTTCAGGATGGCCGAGGCCGATCCGCGGTCCGCCGACCGCCCCGACGCCATGAGCGAGGCCGAACTCCAAGCCCTGTTCGACACGGTCTCGAACTGGGGCCGCTGGGGCCCGGCCGACGAGCGCGGCACGCTGAACCACATCACCGGCGCCGAAGTCGTGCGCGCCGCTGGGCTCGTGCGCGAAGGCCGCACGATCAGCCTGTCCCGGAACTTCCCGACCGAGCCGGGTCCGGAAAACCCCTGGCCCGCACAGCACCACATGATGATCGCCGGGGATGACCCGTGCGTGCCGGGGCTGGATGGCCTGGAGACCGTCACCGACTACATCGGCATCGCCTTCCACGGCATGGCTTCCAGCCATATCGACGCACTGTGCCACGTGTTCGCCAAGGGCCAGATGTACAACGGACGGCCGGGGACTGAGGTGAAGAGCACCGGGGCGCGGGCCAACACCATCATGGCGCTGAAGGACGGTGTGGTTTCGCGCGGCGTTCTGCTGGACATTCCGCGGGCGCTGAACGTCGCTTACGTCGAGGCAGACCGGTTTGTCACGATAGCGGACCTGGAGACCGCCGAGCAGGCGGCTGGCGTTGCGGTCGGCAAGGGCGACATCCTAATCGTCCGTTTCGGGCGCGACCCGCGCCGCGCCGCCAAAAAGGACCAGTTGGTGCCCGGCATGCACCCGCGCGTCTGCGAATGGCTGCATGCGCGGGAGGTGGCGGTGCTGGGCGGCGATGGCGTCTCGGACCCGATTCCGCCGGGGCAGCTCCATCGCGACTGGGCGATGCCGATCCACGCGATCGCGCTCGCCGGCATGGGCTTGCACCTTCTGGACAATCTCGACCTCGAGCCGCTCGCACAAATCTGCGAGTCGCTGAGCCGCTGGGAATTTCAGCTGGCGCTCGCCCCCCTACGCATCGAAGGCGGCACGGGCTCGCCTCTCAACCCGATCGCGGTGTTCTAGGCATGCGCACGCGCTGCCTGCCGCAGCCTACCCCCGACCCGATACATAACGCTCGTTATGTCCTGCCCAGCCCCGGGAGCCGCTCATGAAGTTCGACGTGTTCTGCGAGATCCAACGGGCCTTCCCCTGGAACGGCAAGGATGAGGCGAGCCTGTTCAGCGAGGTGCTGGCCCAGGCGCGCGCGGCCGAGGCGGCGGGCTTCGAAATCTGGTGGGAGGTGGAACACCACGGCGCGCCGGAGTTCAGCTACTCCTCCGCGCCCGACCTCGTGCTGACCGCGATCGCCATGGCGACCAGCACGCTGCGCGTCGGCCACGCTGGCGTGCTCGCCCCGTTCCGCATCAACGCTCCGCTGCGGATCGCCGAACGCGGCGCGACGCTGGACCTGATATCGAACGGCCGCTTGGAGCTCGGCCTGGCCAAGTCGGGTGGCAAGGAGTGGGAGACTTTCGGGGTCAACCCGGACACCGCGCGCGACCAGGTGCGCGACGCCATGCGCATGATCCCGCGCATGTGGACGGAGAAGGAGTTCGCCTGGAAATCCGCCGACTACGAGCTGCCCCCGCGCGAGGTCACGCCGAAGCCGCTGCAGAAGCCGCATCCGAGGCTCTGGCAGACGTGCGGCTCGCCCGATAGCTTCTACATGGCCGGCGAACTGGGCGTCGGCGCGCTGGGCACGACCCTGCTCAGCCCCGTGGCCTTTCTGGGCCAGATGCTGCGCGAGCACGACCGCGGGCTCGCCGACTGCAAGCAGCCCGCTGGGGCGGCTGTCAACGCGCAGAAGGGCGTCTTCACCTTCGTGCACGTGGCCGAGGATCGCGCCGCGGCGATCCGCAACGGCGCCGCGTGGTCGGCGCTCTGGTACGTCAACTCCGCACCGGTGGTGTTCAAGGTGCCGCGGCGCATCTGGTACGACATGATCAAGGCCGGCCTGCATCCGAACTCGGCCCGCGACACCGCCGCCGGCGAGCTGGATCCGCACGAGGTCGAGATCCAGCCCGACGACCCTGAGGTGGTGAAGGTGCTCAAGCGCATGGCGGTGGGAGAGACAATCAGCTTCGAGGAGGCGCACGAAGCGCTGGAGCCGCTCGACAGTGTGGTGATCGGAGATCCGGAGCAGTGCATCGGCAAGCTGAAAGCCTACGAGGGCATCGGGGCCGACCGTATGATGTGTCTGATGCAGTACGGCGCTATCCCTCAAGAGGCGGTGCTGAGGAGCATCGAGCTGGCTGGCCGGACCTTGGTGCCGGCGTTCGCGAACAAGGCACGGGCGCCGGCGGCGTGACCAAGTGCCGGGCCCACGCCGCATTCCCAAGCGGACGGACTCAAGAGTCGGCAACAAGTCAGCTTCGGTCATTTGACAGGTTTCATGGTAACGTCTGCTGACCACCCCATCCGGCGCTCAGATGTCTGCTCTGCGGCTCGCGCCTGAAGTCAAACCCGAGCCGTGGCATGGCCTCCGCGCGTTCCTGAAGGCGTGCCGATAGTCAGGCTTCATGGCGACATAGGCTCGCGCTAGCGCAAGCCGCCCTCAGCGGGCCACTGTCGCGCCTCAGTCGGAAGTAGGAGGGAAACACGCGGATGGGCGGCCCCTTACCTGTCCCGCCGTTTGCGGTACTCTTGTGCTCCGGTTGGTTCCGCGGCGTGAGGTTCGCGCGGGCGCGGGACGCGGGGAGGATCTGGGGCATGGCGTCGGGCGCCTTCACGGGTTTGTTGTTGCTCGCTGCCGGCGCGTGGCTCGCGGCCAGCCCGGCCCTGGCCCAGGACCTCAAGGTTCGGCCCGGCACCGACCGTGTCGAGGGCGCGTCGGGCTCGCTGCAGGCTGTCGCCGCGCCGGCGCCGGTCCTCGGACCGCGGATTGCGCCCGGCTTCTCGCCGCCGCGCTTCAACGGCAAGCCCGACTTCGGCGGGGTGTGGAACAACGAGACCATCACCGGCGTCAACCGCGCGGCGGCGTTCGGCTCGCGACTTGTCCTGACCGACGCGGAGGCCCGGATTATCGAGGGCGCCAACGACAGGCTGCTCGCCCGCGCCAACGCGCCCACAGAGGCGGGCGCCACCATCAAGGACATCGAGGCCAAGGACTCCTGCTCCGGCGGCCGCTCCGGCGCGGCCCAGGTCTGCAACTACGACGCGGGCTGGACAGCGCCCGGCGACAAGGTGATGCGGGTCAACGGCCAGCCGCGCACCTCCCTCCTGACCACGCCGGACGGCCAGTATCCGAAAGCCAAGCGTCAGGAGACCGCGGCGGAGCGTGAGCGCCGCGCCCGGGCGGCGGTGGGCGAAGGCGGGGAAGGGGCAAGCGCGGCCGAACGCAACCGCGGTCCGCAGAACGACAACCCCGAAACCCGCGGCCTCGCCGAGCGCTGCATCATCGTGCGGCCCAGCCCGCCGATGTTTCACGGGCTCTACAACAACAACTACTTCTTCCAGATGGCGCCCGAGCACGTCGCCATTGTCACCGAGATGATCCACGACGCGCGGATCATCCGGCTGCATTCCACCCACCGCACGGACGGCGTGCGGCCCTGGTTCGGCGACTCGATCGGCTGGTGGGAGGGCGACACCCTGGTGGTCGAGACGACGAACCTCCCGGAAAGCCAGGCGTATCGGGGAGCATGGCAAAACCTGAAGGTGATCGAACGCTTCACCATGGTCTCGCCCAAGCGGATGAACTACCGCTTCGAGATCGTCGACCCGACGATGTGGGACAAGCCGTGGGGCGGCGAATATGAGTTCGTGCGCGGCGGACGGATGTTCGAATACGCCTGCCACGAGGGCAACTATGGACTGGCGAACATTCTCGCGGGGGCTCGCGTCGAAGAGGCCGAGGCCGCGGGACGAAAATAGCAGGCTCGGGTGAGGCGGTAGTTTCCGCAACTCGAAGCGGCGGACGGCGGCCCGGCAGTCCGCTGATCACCGCGAGCAGACCCTTGACCGGTCGTCGATGAGGCATGTCGGGAACGAAGAGCAAGCTGAGCCGTTGCCCGGCAAGGGGAGCATGAACGCCACCTCGCTCCCGCGCTTCAACGGAGAAAGTGGGCGCCATGCCAGCCACGCTCAACGTGATCTTCGGGCCCTGCGCGGCAGGCAAGACCACCTACGCCCACGCCTTGGCCCGCCGCGAGAGCGCGGTCGCCTTCGTCCTCGACGAATGGGGTGCGCGCCTGTTCGGCGCCGACCTTAAGGGTCCCATCGAGTTCGCCTGGATGCTGGAGCGCCTCGGCCGCTGCAATGCGCTGATCTGGTCCACCGCCGAGGGCGTGCTCGCCGCCGGGGCCTCGGTGGTGCTCGACGTCGGCGCCATGCGGCGGGCGGACCGGGATCGCATCCGCCAGCTTGCCGAGGCCAAGGGCCTGTCGCTGCAGTGGCACTTCGTCGACGCGCCGCAGGAGGTCCGCCGCGTCCGCGTCGCCCACCGGAACACCGCCAAGGGCGAGACCTTCGTCATGGAGGTGACGCCGGAGATGTTCGAAATGCTCGAGGCCGTTTACGAGCCGCCGGCGCCGGCCGAGCTGGAGGGCGCGGTGCTGAGCGCCGGCGACGACGGCAGGGCCGCCGCGCCAGCCGCGGCGCAGCGTGAGGCGGTGGACTAGGTCAACCGTGATCCCGTTTGCACGGGCGTCACGTGGTGGCCCCGTCGTCTGCGCGCGCCGAAGGAACGGGCCGGCCTAGCTCACCATCTCCTCCCGCACGCGGGCGCGGGCGAGCCAGAAGAGCAGGGCGGAGACCAGGCCGAGGGCGGTGGAGCCGATCAGGGCCCAGCGGACGCCTTCGGCGGGGCCCAGATGGAGGCCCTTGTTGAGGATGTCGGAAACGGCCCCGATGGCGAGCGCCCCCAAGACCAGGCCCAGGAAGTTGATGATGAAGAGCATGATGGAAGCGCTCATGGCGCGCATGCGCTGGGGCACCATGCCCTGGGCCGAGGCGTAGATCGGGCCGTACCAGAGCGTCGCGAGGAAGGCCGGGAAGGTGTAGAGGCCGAGCGCCAGCGCGGTGTTGGGCGTGGTGTAGATCATCACCGTGAAGGGGAACGAGACCACCACCGCGATCGCCGGCAGCGAGCCGAAGATCCGCAGGTCGCGCGCGCCCCAGCGGTCGGCCACCTGGCCGCCGACCCACGAGCCGAACGTGCCGGAGACGCCGCCGATCACCCCCAGGGACAGGCCGATGAAGGCGCCCTTCTTCATGCCGAACTGGGCGGCGAGCTGGGCGACCTCGGGGCCGTGCACGCGGTAGAAGAAGGAGGGGATGAAGGGGGCGTGGCCGTAGCCCAGGAAGCTGCGGATGCCGGCCCCGAAAGCGAGCCACCAGAAGGCGCGCTTGGTGGCGAGGTAGCGGAAGGTCTCCGAGAAGGTGGCGAGACCGTCGCCGGCCTTCTGCGCGGTGGCCTCGACCGCCTGGGCGATGCGCCGCCGCGGCTCCTTCAGGGTGAAGAGGCAGAGGGCGGCGAGGAAGAGGCCCGGCGTTGCGGCCACCAGGAACGCCTTGCGCCAGCCGAAGACGTCGCTCATGGCGCCGCCGATGGCCAGGCCCAGCAGCGAGCCCAAGGGCGTGCCCATGGCGTAGAAGGCGAGCGCCGAGGCGCGCTTCTCCTTGGGCATGTAGTCGGCGATCAGTGCGTGGGACGTCGGCGTGCAGCCGGCCTCGCCGATCCCGACGCCGGCGCGGGCGGCGACGAGCTGGACGAAGTTCTGCGCCAGGCCGCAGAGGCCGGTGAAGGCGCTCCAGGCCGCCAGACAGCTGGCGATGATCACCGAGCGGTTGTGGCGGTCGGCGGCGCGGGCGAGCGGGAAACCCAGCAGGGTGTAGACGATCCCGAACGCGAAGCCCGAGAGCAGGCCCAGCTGCCAGTCGGCGAGGTGGAGGTCGTTCTTGATCGGCTCGGCCAGGATGTTGATCACCTGCCGGTCGAGGAAGTTGACGATGTAGACCAGCAGCAGCAGCCAGAGCACGTAGCGGCGGTAGGCCGGGGAGCCGGTGACGTAGGTCGCCTCGGAAGTCGAATGAGGGGCGGTCTCGTCGACCAGGGCTTCGCCGGTGGGCGTCGTGATCTCGGTCATGGCTCCTCCCGGCCGGCTTCTGGCGAGCCGGCTCTTTTCCGAACGTCCCGCATTTTCCGAACGCGCGAAAGTCCCTGGGGACGGACCTTGCGGCGGCCGGCGGCCGGCGGAGGGCGGGCGGGCCGGGAAAGGGGGCGCGGGCCGGTCGTTCGACGGAATCGGCGGGCCCTGTACAAGACGGGTGCGGTCCGCCCGGTTTGCTCCGGCGGCCCCCGCGCGCCCGCCCGCCGACCGGACCGATCCGATGACCGCAAGACCCCTCCGCCTCATCGTCGCGGCCGTGGTTCTCGCGGCGATCGCGGGCGTGGGCGGGCTGGTCGCGGTGGCCTTGCTGAACAAGCCCAGGCCCACGGCGTTCGGCTGGCCGGCAGTACTCGCCACCCTGGCCGGCGACGGCGAACGCGGCTTCGCCGACGGGCCGGCCGGAAGGGCGCGCTTCAGCGACCCGTTCGCGCTCGCCGTCGACAGGTCGGGGGTGGTGTACCTGGCCGACGCCGGCGAAACCGACCGCATCCGCAGGATCGCGCCGGACGGCCGCACATCCACCCTGCCAGGCGCGTTCGACACCCCCTCGGGCGTTGCGGTCGACCGTGAGGGGAACCTCTACATCGCCGACACCGGGTCGAACCGGATCCGCGAGATCCGCCACGACGGCCGCGTCGAGACGCTGGCGGGCGACGGAACGGCCGGGTTCCGCGACGGGCCGGCCAGCCAGGCGCAGTTCAACGGCCCCATGGGCGTGGCGGTGGACGCGGCCGGCAACGTCTATGTCGCCGACACCTATAACGACCGCATCCGGCTGATCACGCCGGACCGGCAGGTCAGGACCCTGGCGGGCGGGGCGGGGCCTGGGCTTGCCGACGGCCCGGGCGCGACCGCCGCCTTCGACACGCCCTGCGGGCTGGCGCTGGATCCGGGCGGCGGCCTGCTGGTCGCCGACACCGGCAACAACGCCATCCGCAAGCTGGCCAAGGACGGCTCGGTGACCACCCTCGCGCGCGCCGCGCCCGAGGATCCCGACCCTGCGCTGAGGGGCCCGGTCGGACTGGCGGCCACGGCCGACGGCTATTTCTACATCGCCACGTTCCGGCGGGGGCGGATCCTCGAGCTGTCGCCCAAGGGCGAGCTGCGCATCCTGACCGGCCGCGACGCCTGGGCGCCGCAGAACCGTGGCATTCGGTTCACCGGGCCGGCCGGTCTCGCCGTCGACCGCCACGGCGCGCTCTACGTGGCGGAGTCCGGCGCCTATGCGGTCCGCAAGCTGAGGCCACAGCGCCGCGGCGACCCGCCGCCGACTGCGCCGCAGGATCTGAAGCCCGCCGTCCCGGCCCTTGCGCGCGCCGCGGTCGTCCCGTGGCCGGTGGCGCCGCAGTGGAGCTGGCACGAGGTGGTGGGCGACATGGGCGAGGTGCGCGGCGACTATCAGGGCGAGAGCCGCGACCACCTCCACGCCGGCCTCGACGTGCGCGCCGACGTGGGCGCGACCGTGCTGGCGGTGGCCGACGAGACGGTCCAGAGCCCCATTCCCGCGGCGAACTTCGAGGGCCTCAGCGAAAACCTGCAGATCGACCAGCTAACCTACGTCCACATGCGGGTCGGCCGCACGCCCACCGGCGCGCCGCTCGACCCGGAGCGCTTCCAGATCCTGCGCGACGCCAAGGGCAAGGTCGCAGCCGTGCGGATCAAGCGGGGAACCCGGTTCCGGGTGGGCGACCCGATCGGCACGGTCAACCGCATGGCCCACGTGCACCTGGAGCTCGGGTCCCGCGGCGGCGACGCCAACCCCATCATCCTGCGCTTCCCGGGCCTGACCGATCACGTCGCGCCGCGGATCGCGGCCATCGAGCTCTTCGACGCCGCCGGGCGTCGGCTGGGCGAGCGGCAGGCGGGCCGCCTTGTCGTCCGGCGAGACGCGGGGCCGCTCAGCATCGTCGTGGACGCCTGGGACCAGGTGGACGGGGACGCGCCGCGTCGCCGCCTGGGCCTCTATCGGGCTGGATTCCAGGTCCTGACCGCCCAGGGCGCGCCGGTGAACGGCTTCGAGGTCCCGCAGTTCAACATCGAGTTCGATCGGCTCCCCAGGGACCCCGCGGCCGCGAAGGTCGCCTATGCCCCGGCGAGCGGCGACGCGGTCCATACGGAGCAGCCGACCAGCTTCCTCTACGTGGTCACGAGCCGCGTGCGCGGCGGCCAGGCGACGCCGGGCGGCTGGAGCCCGGCCGCGCTCCCGCCCGGCGACTACATCGTGCGCATCCTCGCCGCCGACTACGCGGGCAACGCCGCGCTGGAAAACCGCGACCTGCCGATCGCCGTGCGTTGAAAGTCCGCGTTTCAGCCGTGCGGCTCAAGCGCCTGGCGGGGGCGCCGACGGCGTGGGACGCGAACTGTGGCGTCGCCATCCATGATCAGGTCGCCGTCCACCAAGGCTTCGCATCTCAGGACAACCCGCGCGGCCTGCTCGTCGATGGCCGCCACCGTCACGCGTGCGACCACCACGTCGCCGATCCGGACCGGCCTGTGGAAGCTGAGGGTCTGGCCAAGATAGATGGCGCCCGCGCCGGGAAGGATCGTGCCGACGACCGCGGAGCCAAAGGACGCAGACAGCAGGCCGTGCGCGATGCGGCCGCGATAGGCTGTCCTGGACGCGAAGGCCTCGTCCATGTGCACGGGGTTGAAATCGTCCGAGGCCGCCGCGAACTGGGCGATGCGCTCCGCCGTCACCTCGACGCGCTTTTCGGCGGTCATCCCGACCGAGAGCTCTTCGAGAATGTAGCCGCCTGACGGGTGAGGTTCGATCATACGGCAGAGTTAGAGGCCGCGCCGGCGCCTGGCGAGCAAAACCCGGCGCGGCGCCGAACGCGGGCGCCTGGCGGGGACTCGGCTATGTTGGGGCGGTGAACGCGGCTCGACCCATCGGCGCGACGGGCTATGGCGCGGTGGCTTCGGCGCTGTTGTCCACCCGGCTGCCGTTCGACGAGGTGCATCGCCACATCCTACACCTGTTTCCGGACCCACCCGGTCGGCTTCTCGACGTCGGGTCGGGGCCGGGGCACGACGCGGCGACGCTGGCCGGGCGGGGCCATGAGGTCGTGGCGGTCGAGCCCACCCCTGAGCTTCGCGAAGGGGCGAAGGCGCTCTACGGCGATGTCCGCGTCACCTGGATAGACGACAGCCTGCCGCGGCTGGAACGGCTGCTGGCCACCGAAGCGCGCGCGTTCGACTTCGTCCTGGTCGAAGGTGTCTGGGCGCATCTCACCGCGGCCGAACGGGCGGAAGCCTTTCCCGTGCTCGCGTCCCTGCTGGCCGACGACGGGGTGCTGGCCATCTCGTTGCGGCACGGCCCCGCCGCGCCCGGCCGGATCACGCACCCGGTCACGTCGGCGGAAGCCCGGGCTCTCGCCGCGGCCTCGGGGCTGAGCACCGTGGTCGATGTCGAAACGGGCTCCCTGCAGCCGGCCAATATCGCGAGCGGCGTGACCTGGACGCGGATGGCGTTCGCCAGGGGAGGCTGAACGGCTGGTGTTTGCGTCAGCCCCACCTTCAGCCGCCTCGTCTCAGGCGGCGCTGCCGGCCGGGACGCGGCGGTGGCCGATTGCGTAGGCGGCGGCGATCGCCGCCAGGGCCAGGACGGCCAGCAAGCCGTGGACCATGTCCTCGCGGATGATGGCGATGAGCAGGGCGGAGTTGATGAGCAGCGCGACCACGGGAGGCAGCGGAAAGAGCGGCATCCTGAAGGGCCGGTCGAGATGGGGTTCGGTGCGCCGCAGCCGGATCGCCGACAGGCCGAGGCCGATGTTGATGGCGACCGAGAACACCGCCCCGAACTGGATCAGCGTCTCATAGACGCCGGTGGCGGCGCAGGCCGCGCCCCCGATGACGGTGGCCAGCAGGGCGATCTGCGGCGTGCCGGCCCGGCCGACCCGGGCCAGCGGGGCTGGCAGCACGCCGTGCCGCGCCATGCCGAAGGCGATGCGGGTCGAATACATCACCGTCACATTGGCGATCGCGGCCACGGAGATCACCGCAAAGGCGGTGGTCAGGGCCCCGCCGCGGGGACCCAGGACCTGGGCCACGGCGTCGGCGGCCGGCAGCTTGGAGCCGGCGATCTGCTGCACGCTCAGCACATGCAGCAGGCCTGCGTTGACCAGCACGTAGAGGGCGGTGATCCCCGCCAGGCCCAGGAAGATCGAGCGTGCGACGCTGCGGCCGGGCTCATGCACCTCCTCGCAGAAATAGACGCAGGAGTTCCAGCCGGCGTAGGTGTTGTAGATCGCCCGCACGGCCACCGCCAAAGCCGCCAGGGTGAGCACCGGCGGCGGGCGGATCGCCGGCGCATGGACCGCAGGTGCGGCAAGGCAGACGGCGACGATCGCCAGCAGCACCAGCGCCTTCGCCATCGTGCCGACGTGCTGCGACAGTCCGCTGGTGCGGGTGCCCAGGACATTGATCAGCCAGACCGCCGCGATGAGCAGGGGGCCGAGGAGGCCAATGGGCGTTCCAGCGGCGAATCCGAGCCGCTGGACGTATTCGGCGAACACCACGCCCAGGAAGCCCACCGTGACCATGGCGTTCAGCCAATCGCACCAGCCGATCAGCGTCCCCGCTGTGGGCCCGAACGCCCGCCGGACGAAGGCGTAGGGCCCGCCCGCGTGCGGCACGGACGCCGCAAGCTCGACGGTCGAAAAGGCCTCCAGGAAGCACAGCAATCCCACCGCCAGCCAGGCGGCCAGGATCCAGACCGGCGAGGGCAGCGCGCCGGCCACGATGCCGGGGGTGCGCAGGATCCCCTGGCCGACCGCGCCGCCGATCACCACGGCGACGCCGAATCCGACTCCCAGGACGCGCAGCAGCTCGCGAGGTCCGGCTGTCGTCGGCCGGACCGATGCCGACGGTGTCATGCTGTGCGCCCCCTTGGCCCGGGGCTACGAGAACACCGTTGGGCAAGCTCGGCAACAGGCGACGCCGATGTGCGGGGCAGGGTGAGGGCGCGGCCGGAGCCGGTGGTGGCTTGAACCCCCTCCGTCACGCCGCTGCGCGCCAGGGGGCTCCACGCCCGGATGATGTTCGCATTTTGTTCTTGCTGTCTCCACGGATTTTCGGTAGGATTGCGGCAGCGTTGTGGACTGCGCCTGGAGGCTCTTGGCCTCGGCGTGGCCGCGCGGCTTCTGGCATTTCACTGACGTGGCGCGGCTGCTGCGTTGAAACGCCCTCCGTCTCGCGCCTTCGGCGCGATCCACCTTCCCCGTCGTCTGCGCGGCAGGGGAGGAATGCTTCTTCCGGCGAGGACTTCGACATGGATGACGAGCGCGAGACGTTCGGGTTGCCGGCGCTGGTGGGCGACCGGCGCTGGTGGGGCCGGGTCTCGGTGGGGATGGTGCGCGAGCTCTTGGCGCGGACGGCGGAAGGCGAGAGCCTGCGCTCCGTCTGCCGCGATCCGCGGATGCCCTCGACACGGACCATCTGCCGGTGGGCGCGCGAGCGGCCGACGTTCGCGGCGCGGCTGCTGGCCGCGCGGCAGGCGTCGGGCCAGCCGCTCCGGGCCGGCGGACGGTCGAGCTATTGCGTGGCGACGGCCGAGGCCCTGCTCGCGCGGATCTGCGCGGGCGAGTCCCTGAGCCGCATCTGCCGCGACCCGGACATGCCGGTGGCCGCGACGGTCTATACCTGGCGCGAGGCGCGGCCGGAGTTCGCCGAGGCGCTGGCGGTGGCGTTCGACCTGCGGGCCGAGGGGTTCTTCGACCGGGGCTGGGAACTGGCCGAGGCGGCGACGCCGGAGACCGCCTACCTCACGCATGTGCGGCTGATGCAGCTGCGCTGGCACGTGGGCAAGCTGGCGCCCAAGAAATACGGCCTGCCGGTGCAGATGGAGGGCGGGGCGGACAAGGACGATCCTGACCGCCAGGGGCTGACGGTGATCATCAAGCGCTTTTCCGACGTGACGCCGGAGGAGCAGGCCGCCGCCGACGCGACGGAGGCGGAGGACGAGCGTCGGGAGCGCGCCCGCCGGAGATGGTGAGGCAGGCGGGCGAAGAGCCCGGCTGGGGATCGCCCGAGTTTAGCTGCGGTGACTTGGGCGGCTCGCGGCTGTAGGGCGGCGGGTCTGGCGGTTGTGGAGGGCGTGGCGATGGAGCTGGTGATCGGGACGAAGGCGTGGTCGACGTGGTCGATGCGGCCGTGGCTGGCGCTGACCAAGACCGGGGCGCCGTTCACCGAGACGCTGGTCGAGCTGCGGCGCGAGAACGGGGTGTCGGAGGCGGCGATCCGGGAGCATTCGCCGAGCGGTCTCGTGCCGTTCCTGAGGGACGCGGACGTGGCGATCGGGGACTCGCTGGCGATCTGCGAGCACCTGGCGGAGCGGTTCCCGGACGCCGGGCTGTGGCCGGCGGACCCGACCGCCCGCGCACACGCGCGCTCGGCGGCGGCGGAGATGCATTCGGGATTTACGGCCCTGCGATCGGAATGCCCGATGGACCTGGCCGCGCCGGTGCAGGCGGCGGCGCTGTCGGACGCGGCGGCGAAGGACGTGCGGCGGATCGTGGCGCTGTGGTCGGGCCTGCTGGCGCGGTTCGGCGGGCCGTGGCTGGGCGGCGCGGAGTGGGGCATAGCCGACGCTTTCTTCACGCCGGTGGCGACGCGGATTTCGGCCTATGGGGTGAGGCTCGCGGAGCATGGGGACACGGGCGAGGCGGCGGCCTATGCCCAGCGCCTGCTGGAGCGGCCGGAGTTCCGGGCGTGGGCGGCGGGGGCCTAGGACCAAGGGTTCAACCACGAACCCACACAAACAGACACGAACGCGCAGCAGCCGGGGCAAGCTCGGATCTCGAGGCCTGCGGCGCTCGCGGGCCGGGCAAACCGATCCCTCTACGGCTTCGGCGCGTTCGTGCGTGTTCGTGTGGGTTCGTGGTTGAATTGGGCGCGCCTGCGGCGCGGCGCTGCGTGCGGCAATGGCGGAGCTTACGGCGGGGGCGCAGGCGGGGCATAGTCGAG
Organism: Phenylobacterium sp.; assembly: GCA_045802455.1. Lineage (GTDB taxonomy): Bacteria > Pseudomonadota > Alphaproteobacteria > Caulobacterales > Caulobacteraceae > Phenylobacterium. The sequence continues at coordinate 25,384 of JBJMQX010000154.1, forward strand.
GCGCGCGGGGGCGCGGGCGCGAGCCGGCGGTCCTCGCCGCCTGAGCGATCCGGAGCCCGGCCAGACCCTTGAGCAAGCGCGACGCCCCCTCGCTGTCCTGGTTCAGCCGGCTGACCGGCGTCGACCGCTATGGACTGGCCGTCGGCGTGGTGGCCGCAGCGACGGCGGTCGCCCAGGCGCTTTACATGATGACCGGCTCGACACGGGTGGGCGTGGTCTTCTCGATCGCCGTGCTGGTGACCTCGTACCTGGTGGGCTCTGGGCCCGGCTATCTGGCCGCGGTGATCGCGTTCCCGATCTACAGCTATTATGTCGGCGGCGGCGGGGGCTTCCGGCTGGCCAACTATTCGGCCGAGGACATCCTGCTCCTGGCGTCGTTCCCGGTGCTGGCCGCGCTGATCGGCAACCTGACCGGCCGGGTGCGGGACGAGGCCAAGCGCGCGCACGCCCGCGCGGCGACCACGGCGGTGCTGTTCGAAGCCTCGCGCGAGTTCGCCGCCTCCGACGACGCGGCGCTGATCCGGGCGCGGCTGGCCGACCACCTGGCGCAGGCGGCCGAGGGGCAGGCGTTCGTGCTGGACGGCGAGGTGCTGTGCGTGGGCGGCGAGGGCCCGCGGGGCGACGCGGGCGGGCCGGCGCCGATGGTGCTGTCGGCGGCCCGCGCGCTGGCGCTGGAGGCGGCCGGCGAGCCGCGGTCCAGCGAGGCGGCGGGCTGGCGCACCCGCGCGCTGGCGGGCGGCGGCGTGGCCGGCTGGCGCGCCGATCCGCCGCTGAGCGAGGAGCAGGACGGCCTCCTGCAGATCATGGCCGACGCCGGGGCCGGCGCGATCGCCCGCGCGCAGCTGGCGGTGGCCAACTCGGAGGCGGAGGCCCGCGCCAAGACCGAGGACCTGCGCAACGCGCTGTTGTCGTCGATCAGCCACGACCTGCGAACCCCGCTGGCCGCCGTGTTGGCCTCGGCGTCCAGCCTGCAGGAGTTCGGCGACCAGTTCGACGCCAAGACCCGCGCGGACCTGACCGCCACCATCCAGGAGGAGGCCGAGCGGCTGAACGCCTTCGTGACCAACCTCCTGAACATGACCCGGCTGGAAGCCGGCGTGCTGCCCACCGAGAGCGCGGCGTTCGATCTCTCGGAGGTGGTCGAGCGGACGCGGCGGCGGTTCGAGAAGCTGCGCGGCCAACGGAAGATCGAGTGGGCGCTGGCGGAAGGGGCCCGCTCGGCGGTGGGCGACCCGGTGCTGTTCGAGGTGGCGCTGGGCAACGTGCTGGAGAACGCGGTGCGCTACAGCCCCGACGGCGGCACCATCACCGTGGGCGGCGAGCGGCGCGGCGGGCGCGTGGTGGTGGAGGTGGCCGACGAGGGGCCGGGCGTGGCGCGCGCGGAGCTCCCCAGGCTGTTCGACAAGTTCTATCGCGGCTCGGGGGCCAAGCGGCTGCCGGGGACCGGCTTGGGGCTTTCCATCGTGCGCGGGGTGATGCAGGGCATGGGCGGCGAGGCGGGCGCGGACCTGCGCGCCGGGCGCAGCGGCCTGGTGGTCTCGCTGAGCCTGCCGGCCGTGGGCGTATGAGCGGCGCGGCGCAGCGCAGGAGGGAGATGGCGCAATGACGAGCCGGCTGCTGATCGTCGACGACGAGCCGCAGATCGTGCGCGCGCTGACGCCGGCCATGGCGGCGGCGGGGTTCGAGGTGCTGAGCGCCGACACCGGCGACGCGGCGCTGGCCCAGCTCTCCGGCCAGCCCAGCGACGTGGTGATCCTAGACCTGGGCCTGCCCGACATCGACGGCAAGGAGGTGATCCAGCGGGTGCGCGAGTGGTCCGACGTGCCGATCATCGTGCTCTCGGCGCGCGACCTGGAGAGCGAGAAGATCGCGGCGCTGGACGTGGGCGCCGACGACTTCGTGAACAAGCCGGTGGGCGTGGGCGAGCTCCTGGCGCGGATCCGGGCGGTGATGCGCGGGCGCGAGCGGCGGTTCTCGGCCCAGCCCCGGTTCCAGTTCGGCCCGCTGGAGATCAACTTCCCGGCCAGGCGGGTGCTGGTGAACGGCGAGGAGATCCGGCTGACGCCGCGCGAATACCAGCTGCTGCGCATCCTGGCGGGGCACGCCGGGCAGGTGGTCACCCACAAGCAGATCATCATGTCGGTGTGGGGCGCGGACTCCAACGCCGACGCCCAGTTCGTGCGCGTGCTGATGGCGCAGTTGCGCCAGAAGCTGGAGCCCGACCCGGCGAGCCCGGCGATGCTGCTGACCGAGCCGGGGATCGGCTACCGGCTGTACTGCGAGGATGACGCCTGAGCGGCGTTCATCCGTTTAAGGATTCGATGCCGGCCAAATCCCGCGACCCGAGCTACGAAGCCCACCTGGAGGCGCTGCTGGAGAGCGTCAGCGAGGGTTTCTATGCGCTGGACGCCGACTGGCGCTACGTCGTCTTCAACCGCGCCGCGGAAGACTATTTCGGCGTCTCGCGCACCCAGCTGATGGGCCGCACGATGTGGGAGGTCTTCCCGCAAGGCCGCGGCACGCCCTTCGAGGCCCACTGCCGGGCGGCGATGGAGCAGGGGGTCTCGACGACCTTCGAGACGCCGTCGCGGCTGCGGCCCGACCGAATCGTGGAGCTGCGGATCGTGCCGCTCCGGGGCGGTGGGCTGGCGGTGACGCTGACCGACGTGACCGAGCGGCGCCAGGCCGACGCGCGCCAGCGGCTGCTGGTCAACGAGCTGAACCACCGGGTGAAGAATGCGCTGGCCACCGTGCAGGCGATCGCCGCCCAGAGCCTGCGCGGGGAGGATGTCGCGCCGGCGGCGCGGGAGCGGTTCCTGGCCCGGCTGATGGCGCTGGCGCGGGCCAACGACGTGCTGGTGGCGGAGGACTGGGAAGGGGCGGGCCTGGCGGCGATCGCCGCGGAGGTGGCCAAGCCGCACGGGTCGGGCGAACGGTTCCACATCGAGGGCCCGGCGGTGCATCTCGCGCCGCAGGCGGCGACGGCGATGGCGCTGGCGCTGCATGAGCTCGCGACCAATGCGGCCAAGTACGGCGCCCTGTCGACGGCGGAAGGCCGCGTGGCGCTGACCTGGACGCTGGAGGGCGAGGGCGCGGCGCGGCGGTTCCGGCTGGCGTGGCGCGAACGCGGGGGGCCGCAGGTGACCCCGCCCGGCGCCAGCGGCTTTGGAACCCGGCTGATCGAGCGCGGCCTGGCCGGCGGGCTGAAGGCGCAGGTGAAGCTGGACTACGCGCCGCAGGGCCTGGTGTTCAGCCTCACCGCGCCGCTGGGCGAGGTGCTGAGCGAAGGGTAGAGCCGCCGCTAGGCGTCGGCGACCAGGACCTCGGGCTCATAGAAGTAGCTGATCGGGACCTGCAGGGCGCAGGCCATGTTCCAGAGCTGGGACGCGGAGATGGAGCAGGCGCCGCTCTCGTACTTCTGGACCTGCTGGAAGCTGACGCCGCAGACGCCGGCCAGGTCGCTGAGGGTGATCTCGACGGCGCGGCGGCGCCGGCGGATAGCCGCCCCGATGCGGCTCTGCACGTCCTTCGCCGCGGTCTCGAAGGTGATGGACGCAAAGCCGCGCCGGACGCCGTCGGCATGCAGGTCCAGGAGCCCGGCGAGGCGGCTGCGATCGAGGAACGATGGGCTGTCCATGAGGAACTCCGGCTAGGGCCCTCAGGATGGACGCATCGGCCCCGGCGCAGTGATGCATCGGCGGGCGCGCGGGTGCACGGCGCTGCACATATTCGCATTTGAGGCGAGTTCGGGCCCGTCAGGGGCGCAGACGATGAAGACTTAGGCGCCTGCCCTTAGGTGGGCGGCCCGGCGCGGCGGGCGAGCTCCGAATTGCCCTTCGGCGTGATGTCCCAGCCTTCATGGCTTCTGGCGGCCAGACCGAGGTCGCTCAGCGCGCGGGCGGCGGCGATGTTGACGAAGGCCACCGCCTCGCCCGCCTGCTTGCGGGCGAGCAGGTGCAGGGTGTGAAGCTGGAGGTCGGTGAGGTCGTGCGTCATGCGCCCACTGGCCGCCGGGTCACCGGCCGGCGGGTCACTGGCCGCCGCCCAGCGGGTTCGCCCGGGCCTGCATGCGGCCGTGGAGCCGCTCGCGCTCCTGCCGGAGCCGGTCGAGCTCGGCGGAGAGGTCGGTGACGTCCGACTGAAGCTGGGCCACCCGGGCCTTGAGGTAGGTGTTTTCGCGCAGCAGGGCTTCCGAGCTGGTGTCCGTCATCCTGGCCTCCCTGGCCGGCCGTCTAGCGCGCGGCCGTGATGTCCTTGATCATGGCCTGGACGGGGGCCTTGGCGCCAGCGTTCCACATGGCCCGCAGATGGGCCAGGGTGAGCGCCGCGGCGCCCTCGAGCTTCCACTCGCAATCCTCGAACCGGCAAGCGTCGAACGTGGGCGGCTCGCCGCCGGAATAGACCAGCCGGCAGGCGCGGAACTCGCACGCGTCGAAGGCTTCGCCGTCCAGGACGACGGTCTCGTGATTGTAGCTGACGTTGTCCGGCATGCAGGTCCCGCTAGTCCTTCGGACCGGAGTCGTTTTCCGGATCGGCCCCGGATCCGGCCGCGCGCTCGCGGTCGCGCTGCTCGGCCTTGGCCGAGGCCTTCTGGGCGGCCTTGGCGGCCTTGGCGCGGTCGCGCTCGGCGCGCTCGAACTGGTAGTTGGGTTTGCGAGCCATCGGTGGGACTCCAAATCGAAGCTATTGACGGGCCTTGCGCGCAGCATAGCGGGAGTCGCGCTTGGCTTTAGCCTCAGCCTTGGTGAGGGCCTTGCGTTCCTTGCGCTCGCCGCGCTTGGCGTCCAGCACGGCCGCAGCCTGCGCTTCCTCGGCCAGCCGGGCGTCCTCGATCGCCTGGGCGGCGGCGGCCGTCTTGGCCGATTTCGCCTCGGCGCGGGCCTGGCGAGCCTCGTCCAGCTCCCGCTTCTTCACCGCCGCCCGCGAGGGCGCGGATGGGTCGGTGACGGTCGGCTGCGGGCGGAACTTGGCCAGCAGAGCCTGCTTGGCCTCCGCCGCCCGCTTGAGCCGGTCGGAGAACCCGGCGCCGTCGATGTCATGGGTCATGAGCGGTGCTGAGCTCCGGCGGTCGTCGAAGGCGCCTCGTCGGGTTTGAACGCCGCGGAGCAGATGGCCTGGAGATGGCCTGCGATCGAGCGCGGGGCCAGGAGCGCGTCGACCGCGCGGCAACCGTCGGCCTTCAGGCGTCGCTTGAGGCTGGCGAGGTCCGGCGCTTCGCCGTAGCGGGCCAGCTGGTAGGCGCGTTCGATGGTGGAGAGGGTCATGGTTCCGTCCTTACTGTCCAGGAGGAGGGGCGGACCCGCCCTCCTGGACAACCGTAGCCTTAGGCCGCCTGCAGCTGGCCGGCCGACATCTTGCCGCTGCGCTGGTCGCGCTCGAGCTCGTAGCCGAGCTTCTGGCCTTCCTGGATCGAGCCGAGGCCCGAACGTTCCACGGCCGAGATGTGCACGAACACGTCGGGGCCGCCGGCGTCAGGCTGGATGAAGCCGAAGCCCTTGGCGGGATTGAACCACTTCACAATACCGGTCGTCATAGTTTTCACTCTTCAAGTGTGAGTTTTCGCGCGCCCGGGATCGGACGAGAGATCAAAATGCCGAAGAAGGTCTAGGTAGGCTCGGGCTCGATCCGAAGAACAAGCGTGGAGAGCAACCGAACCGAAAGCGATATCCGATTTGCATATACTGGCACGGAATCGCCGGAAAAGCGAGCCGCAATTTTTCTTCTGACCGCCGCCGAGGCCACCGATAGCAATTGCGGCGTAGCGACACTATATAAGGTGCAGCGCCGTCGGGTGTGTGCCGCCAATCAAGCGGTCGAACAGTCCCGATGCGGCGGTCCTCGAGACATCCCATGCCAGCGCTGTTCGCCGCTGCAGCACTCTGTGTGCTGAGCGCTCTCGCCCTTCGCCCCACCCTGGCCCTGATGGCCGCGACGTTCGGCGGCGGCCGATGAGCCCGCGCCTGAAGACGCCGGCGGAGACGCCGCAAGCCTTGCCGCCGCTGACCAACGCGCCCTTCTTCTCGGCGCGAAACGTTCCCCTCTGGATGAGCCTGGTGATGATCGCGGCGTTCGCCGGGATCGTCGCCCTGGCTCCGCATTGAACGGAGGCCACCGATGGTCCTGCTGAAACGGCAAGTCAGAGCCAGCGAATATCGCCGGTTGGCCGATCAGGCGTCCGTCCTGGCGGACGGCAGCCTGCTGGAGAATGTGCGCGAGAAGCACAGGATCGCCGCCGCCAGATGGGCGACGCTGGCCGCCCTGGACGAAGACGCCGCAGTTCCCGCGCCCATTCCAACGCTCGGCCGTGGAAACCTCCACGACAGCCACGTGAAAGGCCTCTGATGAAGATCTGGGACTATCCGCCTCGCACGCCTGTCCGGCGCGACCTGATCGATCCCCGCTCGGCGCGAACCTCGACGGCCGGGGCCGTTCGGAAACCCCTGCTCAACGACCGCCGGAGCACGCGCTAGGAGCCTCTCCCAGCCGGCCGGCCGGTGGCACGGCCCTTGCCTTGGTAAACGCCATCAGCAGGGAGAGACCCGATGCCCTCAGCGATCGGCGCTGCGCATGCGCACATCCCCGCGGCAAATTTGTCCGCGGACAAGCCTTTGAATCCCGCCCAGGCGGCAAGAGCTGCCGACCCAACCGCCAAGGGGGCCGCCTTCGGGGCGCTTGTCTCCAGCCTGGCGAAGGCGAAGCACGCGCCGCCGCAGACGCCGCCGGTGGATGAAACCGCTCCTACCGATCCGGTCGTCACCGACCCGCTGGTGACCGGCGACACCGGAACCGTGATCGATCTCACGGCCTGAGCGTCACCGGAGGCTGGCGCGCGATCGAGTCACAGTCCCTACGCCGGTTCGGCGTAGCCGGGGCCGCGGGCGAGGGTGTGCGTCAGCGGCGCGCGGAGCAGCATGTCGCCGCCCTGGCCGGCCTGCAGGGGGCCGAAATCGCGCAGCAGGTGGCGGCGCAGCGCCTCGGGGATCGAGCCTTCGGGGGCCACCGGGTCGCGCCGGGTCAGCTCGGCGAAATAGCGGTCGTCGGCGTCGCGGTCGCCGCTGAGGTCGCGGACCCGTTCGAAGATCATCGCGTGGGCGGTCGGCGTGCGCCCGGCGTCCTGGGCCGGCGTCAGGCAGAGGCCGTCGACGATGTCGGCGCGCGGGCCGGACACCCCGTTGAAGATGCCGAACAGCAGGGCGCCGGAGGTGACGTCGACGCTGATCACGAAAAGCTGGTTGCCGAACGGCAGGACCCAGCCTTCGACGGTGGTGCCGCCGACCCCGATGCGCAGCGTGAGCAGCCCGTTCGCGTCCAGGCGGATCATGCCGTGGTCGTGCACGAAACGGCCGGGCGCCATCACGTAGGGGCGGGTGGAGCGGAAGATGCCCTCGTAGGCCTTGCCGCGGACCGCGGTGGAGGCGACGAACTGCTCCATCAGCGGCAGCGACAGCGCCGGCGGCAGGGCCTTGCGACCCTCCGGCAGGGCGCCCACGTCGGCGCCCAGGACCTCGGCGAAGCCCGTGACGTCGCGGTCCCAGTCGAGGGCCGAGAACCCGGGGATGCGCTGGGCCAGCAGGGCGGAAAGGCGCGAGAGGTTATGGCCGGAAGGCTGCACGGCGCCGGTCACCCAGCGGCCGACCACGGACTTGTCGACGCCGAGGTCGGCGGCCAGCCGCGCCCGGCTCATCGAGAGCCGCTTGAGCGCCAGCTCCAGCTTCCTGCCGAACGCGTCCATGATTCCCCCGTGGGCCGACGTCGCCGCGCGGTGGGTGGATTGTCAATCGAACTCGCATGCCACGCGATGCGCGAGCGGCGGCTGAGAAGCGCGCCTCGGTTTGCCGTGGACTACCGCCGGGCGTCGGCGAACTGGGCGGGGAGCATGGCCGGCGTCGCGGGCGCGACGGCGCGGGCGCGGGCCAGCTCGCGGGCGCGGACACCGGCGAGCACCGCCTCGAGGGCGGCCATCAGCGAGATCAGGAAGCCCAGCTCGCCCTCACGCACGCCCTGGCGCCACACGTAGCAGGCGAAGAAGCGGCCGACGCCGCGGGCGACATCGCCCAGGAGATCGCCGGGCCGGCCGGAGTCCACGAGGTCCTGGGCGCGCAGCCAGGCCTGGCGGCTGAGGCGGGCCATCATGTGGCCGAGGTCGGGGTCGGCGCAGCGCGCGAGCGGGGTCTCCAGGGCGCCGGCGTAGGCCCCGTCCATGACCACCACTGGCTCGACCCGGCGCGCCTTCCAGCGCTTGACGCGGCGGCGGTAGAGCTTCGGGGCCGCGGTCTCGCCGAGGCCTGCGCCCCAGCCGCGGCGGACCAGCCGCTCGCCCACGAAGTTGTGCACCGGCAGGTTGAACCAGTCGCCTGACGGGCGGCCGTGGATCGCGGCGCGGATCTCGTAGGCCAGCTCCGGGCCGACCTGCTCGTCAGGTTCGATCTCGAGGATCCAGTCGCCCAGCGTGGCGGCGACGCCGGCGGTCTTGCGCTGGCTCTCCAGCGGGAAGATGCCGTCGATGACGCGGGCCCCGAATTGGCGGGCGATCTCGGCGGACCGGTCGGTGCAGCGGTCGGCGATGACCACCACCTCGTCGCAAAAGTCGAGATGGCGAAGACAGTCCGCCAGGCGCGTCTCGTCGTTCTGAGCGCAAACCAGGGCCGATAGCTTCACGGTCGCGACACCCCACCATGAGTCCCGCGGCGGTCCCCCCGCCGTCATAGTTAAGACGGCGCAGCTCGAAGCGTCCCCCCGTCGCCGATACGAAAAAACGAATCAGATCAATCGGGCGGAACCCTTGCCGCCGGCGATCGATGACGTGAGTTGGGGAAGACGGGGTCCAGACGTCGCGACGGCCGCTCAGTTTCGGTTGGCGAACGGACAAGGTTCAGCGCGAACGCAGACCTCGGCGAGTCCCGTTCGGCGCGAGCTGGCAACATCGGGTTTCGACGCTTAGCGGACGTCCGCGCCCGGCATCGATCTGGACCTTGGGGGCGGGTTGGCGCCGCCCCCGCTGGCCAAAATGATAACGCCGCCGATCTCCAGGGGACCGGCGGCGCCGAATGTAGTCTGTGAACGTCGTCGCCCGGTCCTAGCCAGCGGCTGCGACGGCCTTGCGGCGGCGAAGCATGGCGCCGGCCATGCCGAAGCCCCCGATCATCAGCCCCCAGGCGGCCGGCTCCGGAATGGGCGCAGCGGCGCTGAAGCTGCCGCCGCCGTTGGCGGTGAAGGAGTTCAGGGCCTTCCCGGTGCTCGCGTCGAAGGTGGGGCTGACCGAACCCAGGTTGAAGGTCAACCCACGCGAGCCCGGGATGCCTGACAGATCGACCACGTCAGAGGAGAAGGCCGCTGCACCGCCGAACGCCAAGGTAGCGGAACCGCTTCCGCCGGCGCCGACGATCTGGGCGGACGTGAACACACCGTCGAACAGGTGGGTCACGCCTGAGACCAGGTTGACGCCGTCGATCGTCTGATTGGCGCCGGTGTAGAGGACGGCGAACGACCCGTTGAGGCCGGTCTGCGTCCAGGTCCCCGCGGCGAAGATCGCGGGGTTGCCCTGAGCGGCGGTCGCATCGAGCGTGAACACCGCCGACAGGGAGGCGAAGTCGGCGAACGCCGCGGGGACGAAGCTGAAGTGGGTGGCCACGGCCGTAGCGGTCGTGTCGGCCGGGTTGCCAACGGAGATGAGCTCGCCGCCGGAGTTGTTCTTGATCCACTTGTAGTCGGCGCTGGTGGCGTCCGGGCTGAACTGCGCGATTACAGTGGCGTGCGCCGGTGCAGTCGCGGCGGCGAGAGTCGCCGCCAGGACAGCCGCCGAAGCGAAGGTGGCAAAGGTTTTCATAGGTCGATCCCCCCCAGGGTCCAGCTATCCTTAACAAAGCCAGGCGCTGCCGTATCGGTGTTCCCCTGTGAGGCGAATTCCCCGACCGCAAGAAGGCGGGTCGAGCGCGGCGTAGAGGCCTCCGGTGGTGGCGATCAGCTGCCACTGGAGGACAGGGGCGGCGCTCGCGGGGCGATCGGGCGGGCCGACCCGGATAAGGACCGCCAAGTGCCCGTCACCGCAATCAAGGTCTGCTTTCCACCCATCTCGGAAGTCTGAGGCGTCCGGTCTCAGGCGACCTTACCGCGGCGTCCCGCTCACGAACTCACGCCCTGGTCAGAACGCGGCGGCGAGCCGGACGCCGACGGTTCGTGGGCGCTGCGGCGTGACCTGGCGGACCTTGCCGAAGCTGAAGGGGTTTCCGTAGGCGAAGGTGTTGCCGGCGCTGTCGGCGGGGTTGTTGACGAAGACCGCGGCGGTCCAGTGCGGGGCTACGACCTGGGCCAGGAGCTCGGCGTCGACGACCGCATCGGTGCGCGCGGAGAGCGTCGGGTCGAAGGTCAGGCGGGCCGGGCCGACGTAGCCGGCCTGGCCGATCAGGCGCAGGGTCAGGTCGCCCCGCAGCGGCCGGTCGTAGCGGGCCAGGACGCCGCCCGAGAACCTGGGCGCGCCGGGCAGGCCCGAGCCCAGGCGGTTGGCGAAGTCGGGGTTGGCGTTGAGGAACTTCGGCGACGAAAAGAGGCCGTTGGCGCTGAGCCTGAGGCCGAAGTCCCACTCGTACGCCGCCTCCGCCTCCACACCCTGGATGTGCGCGTCGCCGACGTTGGCGGTGTAGGCGAGACCGGAGTCCCGGTACTGGTCCGACTGGATGTTCGACCAGATGTCGAAGAAGGCCGCAGCCCGCAGGACCAGGTGGGCGTCCAGGTAGCGGCCCTTGGCGCCCAGCTCGAAGTTGCGCAGACGGTCCGGCTCGAAGGTCGTGCGCTGCGGCTTGATGCCGACGAAGTTGGTGGTGTTCACGCCGCCCGGCCGGAACCCCTCGGAATAGAGGCCGTAGACCAGGGCGCCGTCCATGAACTCGTACTGCAGGGACACCTTGGGCGAGACGCCCGAGAAGCGGGAGCTTTCGTCGACCGCGCGGGGCGCGGTGGGCGCCGCGCCATGGATGCTGCTCTTGACGTCGAGCACGCTCGAGAAGGCCCGCGCGCCGGCCGCCAGCGTCCAGCCCGGCGCCAGGCGCCACGTCCCCTCGCCGTAGGCGGCGAATTCGCGCAGGTGGTCGCGGCGGTCCTCGTCATAGACGCGCAGGAGGCGCGTGACGGCGGCGGCGGACACCAGGCCCGGCGGGGCGTTGGCCAGGATGTCGAGAGCCGAGGGCGTCCGCTCCAGCGAGGCGGAGCCGTAGAGGCCGGCCAGCCAGCTCACCGGGCCCGAGCCGGTCGAGGTCAGCACCACGTCCTGGGTCGCGCGGCGGATCCGGGCGGCTTCGGAGTAGATGCCGAGCGCCGCGCCGGTGTCGGAAAACTGGCTGGCCGCCACCGTGGCGTCATAGAGGCTGGAATAGGCGTGCTGGACGTAGGAGGTGGTGGCCGCAAGGTCGGCGCCCGGCAGCTCGCCGTGCACGGTCACCGCGCCGTTGGCGAAGTCGTTGACGGAGGCCTCGCGGACCTGGTTGGCGCGCCGGGCGCGGCTGTCGAGGGTGGTGTACTGGGTGTCGCGCGAGTGCAGGCGCTGGCCGGCGGCGGAGACGTCGAGGGTCCAGCGGTCGCCGAGGCTGAAGCGCAGGGCCGCGCGGCCGCCTTCCCGCGCCGTCGAATCGACGTTGGAGAGCCGCAGGCTGACGTCGTCGAGATAGCCGCCCTGGTTGTCGTAGTAGGCGACCAGCCGCAAGGCCGCGCGTCCCCCGCCCAGCGGCAGGTTGGCGTAGCCCTCGCCGGCGTAGCTCGTCGATCCGCCGTGGGTCTGGGCGACGACGGCCTGGGCGCCGGCGGCGTAGCGGTCCGGGTCGGGCTTGCGGGTGACGACCCGGTAGACGCCGGCCAGGGCGCCGGAGCCGTAGAGCGCGCCCTGCGGCCCGCGCAGGGTCTCGACCCGCTCCACGTCGGTGAGCCGCAGGTCGGGATCGGGGGCGTTATAGTTGATCGGCGCATCGTCGAGGTAGCTGGAGACCGTCGAGCGGGCGCGCCCTGTGAAGGCGCCGTCGGAGAGGCCGCGCATCAGGAGCTTGTCGCGGCCGGGGCCGAGGTTGGTGGTGAGCACGCCGACCAGCTGGCTGGTGGTGTCGCGCACGGTGTCGGCGCCGGTGGCCAGAAGCTGCTCGCCGGAGATCACGCTGACGCCGGCCGGCAGCAGGTCCAGCCGCTCGGGCCGCTTGCGCGCGGTGACCAGCAGCTCGGTGACCACGGGCGGAGCCGGCCCCTCGACCCGGGCCTGTGGGGTGAGCGGGGTGATCCGCACGGTCTTGGCGTCGACCACGCGCCACGCGCACGGGGCGCCGGCGAGGAGGCGCGCGAGGGCGTCGCTGAGCGTGTACTGGCCCCTAAGACCCGCCTGGCCGCCGGTCCCGCAGGACGAGGCGCCGAGCAGGGAGACGTTGGCCTGCACGGCCAGGTCGATCAGGGCTTCCGAATAGGGCTTGGGCGGGATGGCGAAGCGCCGACGCGCCTCCGCGGCCTCAGCCCCGCCGGCGAGCGAAAGGAGGCATAGTCCCGCAAAGGACGCGCGCAGAACGGCCGCCGGCCTGGCTATGGCCCTTCGTCCCCCTCATGGCTTCGTCGCCTGATCGCGCCGAAGCGTAACGCCTTGCGGCGAGGGTAGCGCCTTGATCGGCGCGAGCAAGGCGAGGCGTCGAATAACCGCGGCCTGGTCGTCGAGCACGAGCACGCCGGAGACGCGGGTCTGGGCCAGCGTCGGGTCGTCGATGACGATCGGCGTGGCGAACTGCTGGTTGAGGTCGGCGACGACCTCGGCCAGCGGCTGGTCGCGGAAGATCAGCCGGCCGGTCTTCCAGCCGCCGATCTGGGCCGGGTCGACGAGGGTGAGGGCGACGTCCGGCGCGCCCTCGAGGTGGTCGAGGCGCTGGCCCGGATGCAGGCGGAAGCCGCGGCCCGGCGCGCCCAGGGTCGGATCGACCTCGACGAGGCCGCGCTCGACCGCAACCGAGAGGCGACCGCCCCGGCGGCGGACGTCGAAGCGGGTGCCGACCACGCGCACCGTGCGGTCGCCGGCGGCGATCAGGAACGGGCGGGCCGGATCGTGGGCCACGTCGAACACCGCCTCGCCGTCGCCCATCACCACGCGGCGCTCATGCGCACCGAGGGCGACGGTGAGCGTCGAGCCGGCGTTCAGGTCGATGGTCGAGCCGTCGGCGAGCTTGATCGAGCGGTGCTCGCCCTTGCCGGTGGCGAGCGACTGGGTGGTCGGCGCAATCGCGGTGAACGGCAGGATGGCGAGCGCGATCGTGGCGGCGGCGGCGAGCCCGCCGGCGACCAGCCAACCGCGCCGGCCGACGATCGGGCGGCCACTGGGGTGGCGTCGCGGCCGCGCCAGGTCAGCAAGAATGGCGGAGGCCGCGGCCTGCAACTCCAGGCTGACGGCGAGCGCGGCGTCATAGGCGCTCGCATTGGCGGGCGCGGCCAGCCAGGCGTCGAATTCGGCCAGCTCCGCATCGGCGAGATCGGGCGCGGACAGGCGCGCGAGCCAGTCGGCGGCGGACGCCACCCTGGCCTCGTCGTCCCTGGTCCAGGTCATGGTCATTCAACCACCCGTTGCGCCCCCGAGGAGCCGTCCCCTAAGCAAGACGGCGCCGCGGGGCATCACCCCTATTATGCGATGACTATAACGATTCACTTTTGCAGCCTTGCGGCGAGCGACTTGAGCGCGGCGCTGACGTGTTTCTCGACGGCCTTGACCGAGAGGCCCATGGCGCGTGCGGTCTCGGCGTGGCTGAGGCCCTCCAGCTTGTGCAGGCGGAAGGCGCGGCCAGCCTGCGGCGGGAGGTCGGCGACCGCGGCGACCAACTGGCGCAGCCGCTGGGCCGAGGCCGCCGCGTCATCGGCCGCGGGCTCGTCAGCGATGTCGACGCCGCCAACCTGCGAACGGGCGACCTGGCGCCAGGCGGTGTCGCGGGCCGCCGCGCGCTGCTCGCCGCGGGCCCGGTCGACCATCAGGTTGAGCGCCATGCGGTAGAGCATGGCCTGCGGGTTGGACACCTCGGCGCTGTCCCCGCGCGACGCAAGCTTGAGGTAGAGCTCCTGGGCCACGTCCTCGGCCATGGCCAGCGAGCCGGTCCGCGCCGCCAGGAAGCGGACCAGGTTCGCCCGCTTCTCCAGATAGAGCGCGAGCAGCGGGTCGGGCCGGGCATGGGAGGGCGCCCTAGCCATCGGCGTTCACTGCGGCTGGGCTGGGCGCGGACACGCGGTCGGTTACCCCGGACTTCCTGTCCCGCGGGTTTGGCCCAAAACGGAGACGCGGCCAACTTCCTTCCCGCGCTGCGGGAGAGGAAGATCAGCTCATCAGGCCAGCGCCCTTGAGGAAGTCGAGCAGGGCGGCGTTGAAAGCCTCGGGCTGGTCGATGTTGGCCGAGTGGCCAGCGTTCGGGATCACCACCTTCTTCGCGCCGGGGATCTTGGCGGCCATGTAGTCGCTGGCGGCGAGGAACGGCGTGTCGTTGGCGCCGACGATCACCACCGAGGGGACAGCGACGGCCGGCAGGCTCTCGATCACCCGGGCGTCGCGCTGGGTGAGCATGCCGCGCGCGGCGCGGGCCAGGCCGGAGGCGTCGCGGTGGCGGGCGAGCCGCACCTCGGCGCTGGCGCGGGCCGTGTCGGGGAGGCCCTCGCGCTCGAACCGCTCGGCGCGGGCGATGGCGTTGGCGTTCCAGCCGTCGCGGGCCTGGTCGTTCTTGTAGCCGGGGCCGGTGTCGATGATCAGCAGGGCGCGGGTGCGCTCAGGGTGCGCGCGGTGGAAGGCCAGGCTCATGTAGCCGCCCAGCGAAAGGCCGCCGACCACCGCGTCCTTGGCGCCGACCGCGTCGAGCAGGGCGGCCATGTCGGCGACGGTGGCTTCCTCGGAATACTGCGCAGGATCCTCTGGGTAGTCGGACTGGCCGTGGCCGCGCATGTCCCAGGTGATCACGGTGAAGTGCGGGGCGAGCGAGGCGATCTGGCCGGCCCACATCTGCGACGTGGCGGAATAGCCGTGGGTGAGGATCAGCGCCGGACCCGCGCCGTGGACCTCGTAGTAGAGCTTGACCCCGTCTCGATCGAGCATCGGCATGGCGTGTCCCTCGGCTTTCGGCCAGCCACCCTCCCATGCAGGGGCGGGAAAGCAAGGGTCAGGCGGCGAGGTCGAGGTGCAGGTAGCGCGGGTCGAATTCGCCGGCGGCCTTCAACCCGTTCCAGTCGCGGATCGTCAGCATGCCGCCCTGGAAGCTCAGGAGGCCGTCGGCACGCAGGGCCTGCAGGGTGCGGTTGGTGTGCACCATGGAAAGGCCCAGCGAGTCCGAGAGGTGCTGCTGGGTGATCGGGAAGCGGCAGCGGTCCTGCTGGACCAGCCCGGCGGCGGACTGGCGCATGAAGATCTCGCAGAAGAAGTGCGCGATGCGGGCGTAGGCGGTGCGCCGGCCCATGCCCACCATCCATTCGCGGAACACCGCGGCCTCGGCGAGGCTGGCGCGCCAGAGGGCCTGGGCGACGCCCGGGCGGCTCTGCATGACCTCGGCCAAGCGCGCGTGCGGGATCACCGCCACCTGGCAGCGGGTCAGCGCGGTCACCGAGTTGTCCATCGGCAGGAAGGCGCCCTGCAGGTCGCAGAGGTCGCCGCGGACCTGGAAGGACATGATCTGGCGCCGCCCGTCCTCGAGCGTGCGGTGGCGGAAGGTCTGGCCCTCGAGCAGCACGTGGCAGTGCGTGGGCCGGTCGCCCTCGACGGCGACGTCGCCGCCCGACTCGACGTTGCGCACAGCGGCGAAGGTGGCGGCGAGGCCTTCCTGCTCTTCCCCCGACAGGTCGCCATAACGGCGCAGGTTCTCGATGAATCGCTTTGGCATGACCCTCGCAGACCACGTCCGGCGGACTGGACGAAATTAACTAGATCAATCGGCCCGGCTGAGCGCGTCCGGGAGCAGGTGGAGGTAGGTCGGATCGAAATCGCCGACCTGCTTGAGGCGAGGCCAGTCCTTGATGAGCATGCGCTTTCCCTCCGAGGCGATCAGGCCGTCGCGGCGCAGGTCCTGCAGCACCCGGTTCACGTGCACGGTGGAAAGGCCGAGCGCGTCGGCGATCTCGGCCTGGGTGAGCGCGAGGTCCATGGCCTTGCCGTCAGCGAGGCCAAGCGCGCGCATCCGCACGAAGAACTCGCAGATGAGATGGGCGACCCGCTGGTGCGCGGTGCGCCGGCCGACGCCGGCCAGCCACTCGCGGAAGATCGCCGCGTCGATCAGGGTGATGCGCCAGAAGATCGCCGTCAGGCTGGCCGACTTGTCCGTGACTTCGCCCAGGGCCGCGTGCGGGATGTAGGCGGCGGAGCCGGGGGTCAGCGTGCCCAGGCTGTGGTCCATGACGCCCAGGTGCAGGCTCTGCAGGTCCGGGACGTCGCCCGCCAGGTGGAAGGAGAGGATCTGGCGCTGGCCCTCGGCCAGCAGCTTGTAGCGGCAGGCCAGGCCATCGACGAGCAGGCAGCATTCGTTCGGCCTGTCGCCCTCGCGGACTAGGTCGGTGTCTTCCCCGAACTGGCGGATGCGCATCGGCAGGCTCGTGACGAGCGCGCGGTCCGTATCGCTGACCCGGCCGATCACCTCCATCGAGCGCAGCAGGCGGGCGTGTTCGTGACTGATCCGCATCGAGCGTTGCAGCGGCAAGGCAAGGGTTTCGCCGCTATTCCGGCGGCCTTAGCAATGGCTGCGGCCTTGCTCAGTTCCCAGGCCAACATAGGATGCGCCTGCCGCCGCTCAGCTCAGCTCAGCGCCGGCGCATCGGTGGCGCTGACCTCGACCACGAAAAGGGTGAGGCCGGCCTGGTCGGTCACCGACATCCTGAGCAGGCCGTCGCTCCAGAAGTCCTCGGAGCGTTCCTTGAGGATCTCGCCCAGGGCGCGGACCGCCTCCTGCCGGGCGGCGGCGACGTCGGGCAGGCTGACGCCCTCGCGGTCGCGGAGCGCATGGCCATCTTCGGTGTGAAAGTAGAAGCGCGGCACGCGCGTCTAACTAGCCGCCGTTACAGAAGTTTCGCGGCGAACTCGGGTTTTATCCGACGCGGCGGATCGGCGCCGCCTCGGCCGATTTCGGCGTCACGGCGCGCTTGATCGCGTCGAGCAGGCCGGAGACCAGGATCGGCTTGGCCACGAAGTCGGTGAAGCCCAGCGCGCGGTACTCGTCCGGCCGGCGGGAGACCACGTCGGCGGTGAGCGCGATGACCGGGACCTTGGCTCCCGGCGAGTCCGACGCGCGCAGGCGCTGGACGGCCTCGACGCCGGTCATCTGCGGCATGTGGACGTCCATCAGCACCACGTCGAAGGTTTCGGTGGCGAGGAGGGCGAGGGCGTCGGCGCCGCAGACTGCGCGCACGCTACGGTGGCCGAACGCGGTGAGGATCTCCTCGACCACCCGCAGGTTCATCGCGTCGTCGTCGACGTGCAGCACCACGAGCGATCGGCCGATGTCCGGAAACGCGTTCGCCACTGAAAACAGGTCCCTTAGCCCTAAGGCAAACTTGCACGAGAAGGCTAAGGTAAGCCTGACAGACGCAGCTAACGCCGGGTTAAGACCGCTGGATTCCCGCCTCCGGAGGGTGCGGCAAGGTGTCCCGTGTCGGGCGCGCCGCCGGGCCTCAGGGCTTGAAGGTGGCGAGCACGACCATCAGCTCGGGCTCGTCCACGGAGCGCGCGGCCTCGGTCAGCGGCATCCAGGCCTTCTCGCGCTGGGCGGCTTCGGGCCAGGTCTCGGCCTCGTTCTCGACCTCGAGCGAGAAGACGGTCACGCGGACGTGCTGCAGGCGGCCGTTCTTGAGGCGCTTGTCGTAGGCGTAGGCGCCGATCGGCGTCTTCTTCAGCTTGCCGGTGACGCCGGCCTCCTCGAAGGCCTCGCGCGCCGCGGACTTGGCCGAGCTCTTGCCCTTGATCGGCCAGCCCTTGGGGATCACCCAGCGGCGGGTCTCGCGCGAGGTGATCAAGAGGACGTCGATCTCGCCGGCGACATTGCGCCGCCACGGGAGGGCGGCGAACTGGGCCCGCGGCTCGCGGTCCGGCTCGTGGCTCGACGGCTGGGCGGCGGCGCGCTTGGGCATCAGCCGAGCGCCCGGTCGAGGAGGCGCGCCAGCCAATAGAAGCCGGCGCCCAGGAGGCCGGTGGCCGGCATGGTGACCACCCAGGCCCAGACGATGCCGCCGGCGACGTTCCAGCGGACGGCCGAAACCCGCCGGGCGGAGCCCACGCCGACGATGCCGCCGGTGATGGTGTGGGTGGTGGAGACCGGCACCCCGATGTTCGTGGCGAAGAACAGGGTGAGCGCGCCGGCCGTCTCGGCGCAGAAGCCCTGCTGCGGGGTCAGCCGCGTGATCTTCGAGCCCATGGTGTGCACGATCCGCCACCCGCCCATCAGCGTGCCGAGCGCCATCGCCGCCTGACAGGCCAGCACCACCCAGAACGGCACGTGGAAGCTCTGGCCGAGCTTGCCGTGGGCGAACAGCAGGACCGCGATCACGCCCATCGTCTTCTGGGCGTCGTTGCCGCCGTGGCCCAGCGAGAAGGCGGCCGCCGAGACGAACTGCAGCCGGCGGAAGACGGCGTCGGCGAAGGCCGGCGTGGCCTTCAGGAAGCTCCAGGAGACCAGCAGCACCAGGACGAGGCCGAGCGCGAACCCCAGCGCTGGAGAGACCACGATGCCGCCCACCGTCTTCAGGACCCCGGCCCAGACCACGGGATGCAGCCCCGCCTTGGCGACCCCGGCGCCGATCAGCCCGCCGATGAGCGCGTGGGACGAGGAGGACGGGATGCCGCCCAGCCAGGTCGCCACGTTCCAGAAGATGGCCGCCGCCAGGGCGCCGAAGATCACCGCGTCGGAGACGATGGAGGGCGAGATGATGCCCTTGCCCACGGTGTTGGCCACGTGCTGGCCGAACACGGCGAAGGCGATGAAGTTGAAGAACGCCGCCCAGAATACCGCGTAGCGGGCCGGCAGGACGCGGGTGGAGACGATGGTGGCGATCGAGTTGGCCGCGTCATGCAGCCCGTTCAGGAAGTCGAAGGCCAGGGCGACCGCGATCAGGACGATCAGCAGGACGCCCCCACCTGAAAGATCCAACCCGGTGAAGTCCACCCGCCGCGCCTAGAGGTGCTCGATCAGCACGCTGCTGATCTGGTTGGCGACGTCCTCGAAGCGGTCGACGACCTTTTCCAGGTGATCGTAGATCTCGGCGCCGACGATGTAGACCATCGGGTCCTGGCGGGCGGGACCCTTATAGAGGGCCGAGATGCCGGCGTCGTACAGGGCGTCGGACTGGTCCTCGAGCGCGGTCACCTCCTCGGCGATGGCGTTCAGGCGGCCGGCATGGCCGCGAAGGTCGCGCAGCAGCGGCACGGCTTCGGCGGTGAGGTCTGCGGTCTTCACGATGATGTCGCCCAGCCGGACCATGTCGGGCTGGAACTTTCGCTGGTCGAAGAGGGTGATCGCCTTGGCGGTCTTGTGCATCTGGTCGATGGCGTCGTCCATCGAGGTGATCAGGTCGCGGATGTCGCTGCGATCGAAGGGGGTGATGAAGATCCGCCGGACCGCCAGCAGAACGTCGCGGGTGACGACGTCGGCCTCGCCTTCATGGCGGGCGAGCTCGGCGCAGTGGCGGGCCACGTCGCCGCCGCCGTCGAGCACGGCGCGCAGCTCCCGCGCGCCGGCGACGAGCGTGCGCGAATGGGCCTCGAAGAGGTCGAAGAAGCGCTCCTCGCGCGGCAGCAGCGCCTGGAACCACCTCAGCATCGCGGCATCTCCCGGGTCATGAACGCTCGCCGGCGGCTTTCAGTCGCGTCGGCAGGAGCGCGCCGCGGGCGCGCAGCACCGGGTAGGCGGCGGCCTCGATCAGGTGCGAATTGAGCTGCTTGAGGTCGCGCAGCGCGTCGAGGTGCAGCGAACTGGTCTCCATGGTCGAGACGTTGCCGGACTGCAGGCGCTGGTAGTGGGCGCCGACCGCGTCAGTCTCGACGGCGCGGAACGCCTCCTTCTCGGCCGCCAGCAGGCGGGCGGACTCTTCGTCGCCGCTGACGAACAGGGAGGCGGCGAGGCGCAGGTTGGCGGTCACCCGGTCCAGCAACCGCACGAGGTCGGCCTGGCCCTCGGGCGAGAAGGAGACGCCGCGGTCGAGCCGGCGGCGCGCGACGCCCAGCAGGTTGCGGTCGATGAGGTCGCCGGCGTGCTCCAGGTTGGTGGCGAAGGCCAGGATCTGGGCCTGGCGCTGGGCGTCCTCCGGCCGAAGGGCCTGCGGCGGGATCGAGATCAGGTAGGCCTTGATGGCGGTGTTCAGCCGGTCGAGCACGTCGTCCAGCGGCTTCATCTGGCCGATGCCGGCGCGCGTCGGCGTGGCGATGGCGACGCGCAGGCCGGCCAGCATGGATTCCAGGGTGTCGGCCATGCGCAGCGCCTCGCGGGTGGCCGCGCCCAACGCGAGCGCCGGCGTCTCCCGGATCGCAGGGTCGAGGTAGAGCGGCGCGCCGGGCTCGGCGGCTTCCGAGCGCTGCGGCAGGATGCGGACCAGGAGCTTCGCGTAGCTCTTCACGAACGGCAGGAAGGCCAGCGCCAGGGTCAGGTTGAAGAGGGTGTGGAAGTTGGCGAGGGCGCGCGCCGGGCTGGGGCCGAGGCGTTCAGCGTAGGGGGCGGCGAAGCGGAAGAGGGCGACCACGACCGCGACGCCGATCAGCCGGTTGAGCAGGTTTCCGAACGGCACGCGCTGGGCGGCCGGGTCGCGCCAGCCGGCGCCTTCCAGCAGCGGGTTGATCGCCGCGCCGAGATTGGCGCCCAGGACCAGGGCCACCCCGGTGTCGAGCGGGACCAGGCCCTTGCCGACCAAGGACATGGCGAGCAGCACCGTCACCACGCTGGAGTGGGACGCCCAGGTGAGCAGGGCCGCGGCCAGGATGGCGAGCGGCAGCTCGGCGCTGGCAGCCGCCAGCAGGTGGCGCGCGCCGGGATCGGCCACGATGGGGCCCAGCAGGATCAGGAACTGGTGCAGCGCGGTCAGCACCAGACCCAGGCCGATCAGGACGCGGCCGAAGTCGTGCAGCGCCTCCCGCGCCTGGCGGAACAGGACGACGCCGGCCAGCACCAGCAGCGGCGCCAGCATGGCGACGTCGAACGAGAGCACCTGGACCACGAGCGTGGTGCCGACGTTCGCCCCCAGCATCACCGCGAGCGCCGGGGCCAGCTCCACGAGGCCGCCGCCGGCGAAGGCGGTCAGCATCAGCCCGGTGGCCGTGGAGCTCTGCAGGGCGACGGTGACGGCGGTACCGGCCGCGGCGGCCTTGAACCGATTCGAGAGCGCGCCGGCGAGGAAGGCGCGCAGCCTCGGCCCGAACGTCCGCTGCACGCCGGTCTGCACCATGTGCACGCCCCAGAGCAGCAGGGCGGCGAAACCGGCGAGGTCGAGGATTACGAGATAGAGCGAGATGGCCGAGCGCCTCTTTCTGCCGCTGTGGGGACTCAGCGTCCCGCGGGGCATCCAGAATGGTCCGCGCCCTGACGATTGCAAACATCCTTTGCGAGGCCCGGCGGTTGCGTCGCGCGCGGCAGGCCTGCAAAGGTCGCCGCCGTTCCCGCGGAGAGCGGGCATGAGGAGAGGCAGGCATGGCCGGCGCCGTGGCCCAGGTGGTCGCTCTGGGCGAGTGCATGGTGGAGCTGAGCCTGAACGGGCCGGCGACCGCGCTCGTGGGCTATGCCGGCGACACCTTCAACACCGCGGTCTACCTGCAGCGGCTGGGGCGGCCGACCGCCTACGGGACGGCGTTGGGGGGCGGCGATCCGTTCAGCCAGGCGATCCTGGGGCGGATGGACCAGGAAGGCGTCTCGCGGGAGCTCGTCGTCGAGGCGCCGAACCGGCTGCCCGGGCTCTACGCCATCTCGCGCGACGCCAAGGGGGAGCGGACCTTCTACTACTGGCGCGGCGAGGCGGCGGCGCGGGACTATTTCGAGCTGGTGGACCCGGAAAAGCTGCGGGCCGCGCTGAAGGCCGCGGCGCTGGTCTACCTGTCGGCGATCAGCCTGGCGGTGATCGGCGAGCGTGGGCGGGCGATCCTGATCCCGCTGCTGCGCGAAGTGGGCGAGGCGGGCGTGCCGGTGGCGTTCGACACCAACTATCGGCCCAAGCTGTGGCCCGATCGCCAGATCGCCCGGGCGGCGATCCGCGCGACCATCGGCCTGTCGCGCTACCTGTCGCTGGGCGAAGCGGACCTGGCGGCGTTCGAGGCGGGCGAGGGCGGGCCGGACGCGGCCGCCCTGGCCCGCGAGTGGGCGGCCAAGGGCGTCGAGGTGGTGCTGCGCTACGAGGACAGGCGGATCGAGGTGCTGAGCGGGGAGACGGTCGAGAGCTTCCCGCCGCCGGCGCCGATCTCGGTGGTGGACACGACGGGGGCGGGCGATGCTTTCAACGCCGCCTACCTGGCGGCGCGGCTGGGCGGCCAGGACGTGCGGGCCGCCGTGGCGGCGGCGCGGCGGCTAGCGGGGATTGTCGTGCAGCATCCCGGCGCGATCATCCCTCGGACGGCGATGCCGGACTGAGAGCGCCCCCTCCGTCTCGCGGCTGCGCCGCGATCCACCTCCCCCGCTGCGCAGGGGAGGAACTGGTTCAGAGCTCCTTGCGATAGACGAGGAAGCCGGACTTCGTCGCGACCTGGTCGTAGAGGCGCATGGCGACGGCGTTGGTCTCGTGGGTCTGCCAGTAGACGCGGGTCGAACCAGCCTGGCGGGCGGCGTCGTAGACCGCCTCGATCAGCGCGCGGCCAACGCCGCCGCCGCGGGCTTCGGCGTCGGTGAACAGGTCCTGCAGGTAGCAGATCGGGTCCTTGAGCGTGGTCGAGCGGTGGAAGAGGTAATGGACGAGGCCGACCAGCCGGCCATCGCGCTCGGAGACGAAGGCGTGCACGGGCTCGGCGGGATCGAAGATGCGGCCCCAGGTGGCGGCGGTGATCTCTTCCGACAGCGCGGTCGGGCCGGAGCGGCCGTAGAAGGCGTTGTAGCCGTCCCACAAGGGCCGCCACTGGGCCCGGTCGCCCTCGCGCAGCGGGCGGATCGCGAGGTCCGCGGCCACCCTAGAGGTTCACCTTGCCGCCGGCCTTGACGTAGTCGTCCACCTGGGCGGCGAGCACGGTCAGCGGCACCGACCCGGTCTTGACCAGCAGATCGTTGAAGACGCGCAGGTCGTAGCGGGCGTCGAGCGCGGCCTTGGCGCGGTCGCGCAGGCGGTTGATCTCGGTGTGGCCCACCTTGTACCCGCAGGCCTGGCCGGGGGTGCCGGTGTAGCGGTCGATCTCGCTGGTCATCGCCGCGCTCGTTCGGCCGGAGTTTTCCACGGCCCACTGGATCGCCTGTTCGCGGCTCCAGCGCTTGGCGTGCAGGCCGGTGTCGACCACCAGGCGCACGGCGCGGAACTTCTGGGCCTGCAGGTAGCCCAGGCGGCCGGCCCAGTCGGCGTCGTACATACCGATCTCGTCGCCGAGCTGCTCGGCGTAGAGGGCGTAGCCTTCGACGTAGGCGTTGAAGCCGGAGATCAGCACGCGGACCAGCGGCAGCTTGCCGGTCTCGGTGAGGTAGGCGCCCTGCCAGGCGTGGCCGGGGATGGTCTCGTGGTAGGTCAGCGTCGGCAGGCTGAACTTCGGCCAGTTCTGCGTCGTCTTCAGGTTGATGTAGTAGGTCGAGGGCCGCGAGCCGTCGAGGGAGCCGGTGTTCATGTAGCCCTGGCCGGCGCCGTTCTCGATGTCCGGCGGCACGCGCTTGACGTTCACGGGCGCCTTGAGCTGCAGGGTGAAGGCGTCCTTCAGGCGCGGGCGGACGGCGGCGATCAGGCCGTTCAGGTAGGCGATCAGCTGGGCGCGGCCGGCGTCGTCGTCGCTGAACAGGTACTTGGGATCCTTGCCCAGCGCGGTCATCCGGTCGCCGACCGAGCCCTGGGTCAGGCCCTGGGCCTTCAGCAGGCCGTCCATGCGGGCCTCGATCGCCCGGTTCTGCTCCTGGCCCATCTGGTGGACCTCTTCGGGCGTCAGGCTGGTGGAGGTGGCCTCCTTCAGGAGCCAGCGGTAGTAGGCCTCGCCGTTCGGCAGGCGCCAGACCCCGGCGTCGTGGCCGGCCTTGGCGTTCAGTCCCTTGAGCACGCCGAGCTGGGCGCCCAGCGCCGGATAGACCTCCTGCTCGACGATGGTCCGGCAGCGGCCGGCCCAGTCGCCGGAAAGCCCGGCTTCGCGGGTCTTGCGGGCGAGCGCGGTCACCAGGCGCGCGTCCGGCGCCTCGATGGCGAGCAGGCCTTCCTGCTGGCCGATGGCGTTCGCCAGGATGAAGTCCGGCGCGACCACGCCGGCCGCGGCGTCGGCCCGGGTGCGCTCGGTCTCCTGGCCGATGGCGCGGGCCATCTCGCGGACGCGGGCAAGGTAGGCCTCGGCGTCGGCGGCGGTCTTGACGCTGTGCTGGCTGTCGAGGAACTCGGGCGTCGCGGAATAGGCGCCGCTCTGCTGGCTGACGACGTAGGGGCCGGCCGCCTCGCTCATGGCCGCGATCATGGTGTTCTCGCCATGGTCGAACGGCGCGGCGTCGCGGCCGAGCTCGAAGGCGTAGGCGACGACGGCCTTGTTCAGGCGCGCGGTGGGCGAGAGCTGGGCGTCCGGGAAGGTCGCCAGCCTGGCCAGGCCCTCGCGGCACCAGGCCCGGTCGGCGTGGATGTGGGCCATCGAGGCGTCGGAGAGCTTCGACTTCAGCGCCGCGCGGGCGCCGGTGTCGAGGCCGAGCGCGGTGGCGGTCTCGGGCGAGGCGCGCAGGTACTGTTCGCAGACCTGGTCGAAGTAGCGGTTCAGCGCGGCCTCGGCGCCGCCGGCGGCGTGGGGCGGCCCCTTCGGCTTGGGGGCGGCGGCGGCGAGGCCGGTGGCGGCGGCGGAGAGCAGCAGGTGGCGGCGGTCGAAAGTCATCGCGTGTCCGGGCGTGAGCGGAGGGAGGCGGCGGGACCCTAGTACCAGTTGCTCCACCGTGAAACGGGGGAGCTGTCAGCGGACCGCCAGGTCCGTTGACTGAGGGGGCGAGCGCGCTTCCTCCAGCACCCAGTTGGCGACGGACTCCGGATCTCGCAGGACTGACTGAGCGGGGATTCGCAGGACGCGGATGCCCTTGGCGTTCAGAAAGGCGTCGCGCCATTCGTCACGCTGCGGTCGATCGCCGAAGCCGTGCGAGGCGCCGTCCACCTCCACGCAAAGCGCGGCCTTGGCGCAGAAGAAGTCGAGATAGTAGGGACCCAGGGGATGCTGCCGCCGGAATTGGGGAGCGCCTCTCTCCTGTCGCCGAATCCTTGTCCAGAGCAGCACCTCGGGAAGGGACATTTCCTTTCGCATCGTCTTGGCGCGGCGGTGATTTTGAGCTGAGGCTCTCATGCGATTGCGGCACGCCCCCTCCACCACGCCCTGGCGGGCGCGGTCCCCCTCCCCCGAAGTGTGCCCTTCGGGGCAGGATCAGGACGGGGAGCGACTCGCTTGATCCTCAGGCCCATCAGAACAGCCCCAGCGCCTTGAGGCTGGCGACGCCGTCGCGGGCGGCGATGAGGTGGTCGTGGACGGCGATGCGCAACGACCGGCCGGCCTCCACCACCTGGCGGGTCATGTCGACGTCGGCGGCCGAGGGCGTCGGGTCGCCGGACGGGTGGTTGTGCACCAGGATCACCGCGCTGGCGGAGAGCTCGAGGGCGCGGCGCATCACCTCGCGGGGGTAGACCGGGGCGTGGTCGACGGTGCCGCGGCCCATCACCTCGTCGGCGATCAGCTGGTTCTTCTTGTCGAGGAACAGGACGCGGAACTGCTCTCGCGCCTCATGCGCGAGCGCGGTCTTCACATAGGCGAGCAGGGCCGACCAGGAGGAGATCACCGGACGTCTGGCGACCTGTTCGCGGGCGGCGCGGAGGGCCGCCTCGTGCAGCAGCTTGAGGTCCAGCGCCAGGGTCTCGCCGACGCCCTTGACGGTGGCCAGCTCCTGCGGCGTCGCGCCCAGCACCCCCGAGAGCGAGCCGAAGCGGGCCAGCAGCTGCTTGGCCAGCGGCTTCACGTCCCCGCGCGGGATCGAGCGGAACAGGAACAGCTCCAGGAGCTCGTAGTCGGGCAGGGCGGCGAGGCCGCCGGCGCCCGCCCGCTCGCGCAGCCGGTCGCGGTGGCCGGCGTAGTGCGGCTTCGGAGGCCTGGGCTTGCGCGCCCGTTTGGCCGGAAGCCAGAGGTCCGGCTGGGCGGAGACGTCGTGAACGGCCTGGTCCATGGCGGACCAATGTTCACTATCCGTTCCGAATTGGCAAGGCCAAGCTCAGGTGAGCGCCAGCGGCACCTTGGCCAGGTCGCCGCGCCAGTGGCCGCGGGCCTCGGCGGCGTGGGCTTGCGAGCCCTTGGCGTCGCCGAGCTTCGCCTCGGCCTGGCTAAGTACGCGCAGGGCGAGCGCGTCGGCCGGCCAGTCCTTCAGGCTGGCGCGGGCTTCACGGGCCGCGTCGGCGGGCTTGCCGGCGGCCAAGTCGGCGGCGGCCAGGCTGCGGCGCACCGGATACCACCAGGGCGGCGGATCGAAGGCCTTGGCGAAGGGATAGGAGCGTTCCTGGTTCTCCGCGGCGCGGGCGAAGTAGCCGGCCGCGCGCTCGGGCTGGCGCGAGAGCAGGGCGGCCCGGCCGGAGAGCACGTCGGCGGCGATGCCGGCGATAGACTGAGCCTCCAGGTCGGCGGACTTGATGGCGGCGGCCTGCAGGGCCACGAGGGCGTCGGCTTCGCGCCGCACCCCGGCCGCGTCGGCCCGGGCGGCGAACGCCTCGCCGCGGGCGTAGTGGCGGTAGACCTTCAGGATGGGCTTTTCCCCGGCGACATCGGTGAGCGCGAGCGCGCGGGCCGGTGCATAGCGGCCCAGCGCCACCAGGCTGCGCGCCTGAGCGGTGGCGCGGCGGTCGGCGGGCTTCTCCGCGCGGGTCAGGCCGGCGGGGAGCGCGATGGCGCCATTGAACCCGGCCGGGAAGGCGACCTCGGCGTGGTCGGCGTACTTCACCGCCAGCCGCCCGTCGCCGGCCATCAGCGCGCCCGCCAGGCCGAAGGTGTAGTTGTGCAGGTAGTACATCTGGGCCGATAGCGGGCCGGGGTAACGGAGCCTGGCCTCCACGTCGGCGTCGACCTTCAGCGCCTGGGCGTCGAGGACGGCGACCTGCTCGTAGCGGCCGACGTGCATCAGGGTGTGGGCGGCCATGTGCACCAGGTGGCTGGCGCCTGGCGCGAGGCCGGCCAGCTTCTCGGCGTAGGGGAGCGCGTCGCCCGGGCGCCCGGCGAACTCGCTGGCGTGGATGTAGTAGTGGATCGCGGCGGTGTCGTCGGGCCGGCGGGCCAGCACGACCTTCAGGATCGCCTCGGCGCGAGCGACGTTGGCCGCATCTGACCCGCGGCCTGGGATCATCAGCGCCTCGGCGGCGAGGACGGCGACCTGGTCGTCGGCGGGATAGCGCCGCACGAGGTCGTCCATGGCCTTGGCGAAGGCCTGGTCGCGATCGGCGCGGTCCTTGGCGTAGCGGACCAGCATGGCGTCGATCAGTCCCTGGGCGCGGGCGTCGCCGGCCTTGGCGAGCCTGGCGGCGCGCTGGGCGTGGGTCAGGGCCTCGGCGGTCTCGTCGGCGGTGACGCCGTAGTTCAGCGTGGGCCCGAGGCCGAGCGCCACGCCCCACTCGCAGAGCGCGCAGGCGGGATCGAGGGCGGCGGCCCTGGCGAAGGCGTCGCGCGCCTCGTTGTGGTTGAAGGCGTGGTAGAGGTTCAGCCCCTCGTCGAACCAGGCCTGGGCGCGGGCGTTGGCGGTGTCCGCGGGCGAGGCGCCGTTGCCGACGCCGGCCAGCATCACCGCGGTCTCGGCGACGCCCGGGCGGGCCGCCTGTTCCGCGCCGCAGATGTAGCCGACGCCCAGCTGGGTCGCGTCGGCGCCTGGCGCAGCGGGGACCGCCAGGACGGCGGCGGCGAGCGCGGCGGCGGCGAGCTTCATGGACATCCTCCCGAGGCCGGAAGGGTCGGGCGTTTTCGCCCCGCCCGCAAGGGCGGCTCGGCGTCAGCGGGCGGCGGCGCCGGGCAGGAGGGGCGCGACGGCGGCGGCGGGCGCGGCGAGCTGGGCGTGCAGGGGCGCAGGCTGGACCGCGGCGTAAGCCGGTCCCGCCATCAGGCAGGTGGCGAAGGCCTTGAGGCCAAGATATCGGCGGACCAGCATCGGGAAGCTCCCTCGTCCCAGGAGATACGGCCTGAGGACGCAGAAGGCTTCAGCCGCCCGACATGGGTTGACGGGAAAATCCGCCCGAGCCCGCCCCTAAGGGTCGGGGGCGGCTGCTTCTAGGCGGCGATCCAGATGCCGTGGGCCAGGCGCTTCAGGCCTTCCGTCTGCCAGGGGAAGATGCGGGGCTCGTAGGCCCATTCGTACGCACGCTCCTCACCGTCGGCGGTCCGGGCGCGCACCTCGAAGACCACCAGTGAGGTGAGACCGGTCCGCACGGGCGCCTCGCGGAAAGGCAGCTTTCGCAACGCCAGCAGCGTTTCGCCACGGCTCTCGAGCATGCGCTCGACCGCCCGCCGGCCGCGCGCGCGGTAGGCGAAGTTGACGTGCCAGACACTCCAACCCGAAGCGCCGACGGCGATCGCCATCGCGATAGCGACAGGGAAGATCGGCGCGAACTGGTGCAGCGTCATCGCAACAGCTCCTAGGCGCTGATCACCGGCGGCTTGAAGAGGCCGGCGGGCGACAGGGTGAAGACCTCGATGCCGTCCTCGGTGACGCCGCAGGAGTGCTCGCACTGGGCGGAGAGCGACTTGTCGCGGGTGACCGCGGTCCAGCCGTCGGAGAGCAGCTTCACCTGGTGCTTGCCCAGGTTCACCATCGGCTCGATCGTGAAGAACATGCCGGGGCGCAGGAGCTCGCCCGTGCCCGGCTGGCCGAAGTGCAGGATGTTGGGCGCGTCGTGGAACACGCGGCCGACCCCGTGGCCGCAGAAGTCGCGGACCACCGAGCAGCGCATGCTCTCCACATAGGTCTGGATGGCGTGGCCGATGTCGCCGGTGCGCAGGCCGGGTTTCACGGCGGCGATGCCGCGGGCGATGGCTTCGTAGGTGACGTCGATCAGCCGCTTGGCGCGGGGCGCGACCGGGCCGACGCCGTACATCCGCGACGTGTCGCCGTGCCAGCCATCGACGATCACGGTGACGTCGATGTTGACGATGTCGCCCTCGCGCAGCGCCCGCTCGCCCGGGATCCCGTGGCAGACGATGTGGTTGGGGCTGATGCAGAGCGTCTTGGTGTAGCCGCGGTAGCCCAGGCAGGCGGGGATCGCGCCGTGGTCCAGGATGAACTCGCGGGCGAGCGTGTCGAGCGTCTCGGTCAGCACGCCGGGCACCACGTGGGGGACCAGCATATCCAGGCACTCGGCGGCCAGCCGGCCGGCGCGGCGCATGCCCTCGAAGTCCTCGGGCTTGTGGATCTTGATCTGGCCGGTGCGGTACTCGGCGTCGAGGATGTCGGTGGCGGAGAGGGTCATGCTGTGGTGCTTCGCGGGCTCGGTCCCTTTAAGTGGCACGATAGCACGGAAGTTCAACGTCAGGTTACCTACGCCGCGACAGCCCGGGTCGGAGCTGGCCGGGCCGGCGCCACGAGAGGCGTGAGGAGGGAGGGTCGATGATTGATATCCTGAAGACCCTCGCCGCCCTGGCCCTGGGCTATCTGCTGGGCAGCCTGAACACGGCCGTGATCGTGGGCAGGATCTACGGCAAGGACATAACCCAGCATGGCAGCAAGAGCGCCGGGCTCACCAATACGCTGCGGGTGCTCGGCAGGCCGGCCGCGGCGCTGGTCCTTGCGGGCGATGTCTTGAAGGGGATCGCCGCCTGTCTCATCGGGCTGGGGTTCGGGGTCTATGTCGGTTCGGGCGCGGCCAGGGACTGCGTGAGCCTGCTGGCGGCCGGCGCAGGCGTCGTCGTGGGCCACAACTGGCCGGTCTATTTCGGGTTCAAGGGCGGCAAGGGGATGCTGACGGCGGCGGCCGTGATGTTCATGTTCGATTGGCGCATGGCCGCAATCAGCCTGGGCGTCTTCGTGCTGGTCGTCGCCCTGAGCCGCTATGTCTCCCTGGGCACGATCTGTGCGGCGGTGTTCTTCGTCGCCATCTCGTTCGCGCCGGTGTTCGGAGCGACGGTCTATTTCCAGATGTTCGCGCTGCTGATGGCGCTGATGATCGTCTTCAAGCACCGGGAAAACATCCGACGGCTGATGTCGGGGACGGAAAACCGGCTGGCCTTCTGAGCGGTCAGGCGATGCGGGCGCCGAGTTGGACGCCGGCGACGTCGATCGCGCAGCCGTAGACATAGACCTCGACGCCGGCGGCCTGCACCCGCTCCAGCGCGAGGGCGAAGGCGGGATCGCAGTCCCCGGCGGGCGCGAAGCGCTGGCAGTCCGTCCGCTGCACGACGAACAGGACGGCCGCCCGATCGCCGGCCGCGACCATGGCCTCGAGTTCGCCGAGGTGTTTGGTCGACCGCGCCGCCACGCAATCGGGGAATTCGGCCAGGCCGGGCGTCCGCATCAGGTGGACGTTCTTGACCTCCAGCCAACAGGGCGCGCGGTCCGGGGCCTGCAGCAGGAAGTCGACGCGGGAGTTGCTCCCGTAGCGCACTTCGCGGCGGTGGGTGGCGTAGCCGGCGACTTCGGGAATCGCGTCCGCGGCCAGGGCTTCGGCCACCAGGCGGTTGGGGTGCAGGGTGTTGATCCCGACGAGGCCGCCGTCGGCCTCCACCAGCTCCAGCGTGTGCGCGAGCTTGCGCTTAGGGTCGTCGGACCGGGAGAGCCAGGCGGGCAGGCCCGGCGTGTTCAGGCCCAGCATCGCGCCAGGGTTCGGGCAGTGGGCGGTGACCGGCCTGCCGTCGTCCAGCACCACGTCGGCGAAGAAGCGCTTGTAGCGGCTGACGAGCGTGCCGCGGATGAGCGGTTGCGGGAAGTCCATCGATGGCTTTAGTCCGACCTGAAGGCAGCGGATGTAGGCGAGGGATCGGCGGATGGCGAGCGGCGGGCAGGAGGGGCGGGTCACCGCCGCGGTGCTGATCATCGGCGACGAGATCCTGTCGGGGCGGACGCAGGACACCAACCTGCGCGACATCGCCCGCTATCTCGGCGTGCATGGGATCGACCTCGCCGAGGCGCGCACCGTGCCGGACGTGCACGAGGAGATCATCGCCGCACTGAACGCGCTGCGCGGCCGCTACGACTATGTGATCACCACCGGCGGCATCGGGCCGACGCACGACGACATCACCGCCGACGCGGTCGCCGCCGCGTTCGGGGTGGAGCTCTATGAGCATCCCGAGATCATCGCCCAGATCGAGGCGCGCGTACGCTCGCGGCCAGGCTTGGCGATGAACGCGGCGATGCGGCGGATGGCGCGCGTCCCGATGGGCGGCGAGCTGGTGCGCAGCTCGGTGGCGGCGCCGCCGGGTTTCACCATCGGCAACGTCTTCGTGCTGGCAGGCGTGCCGACGATCATGCGCGCCATGCTGGAGGACGTGGGCCACCGGCTGAAGGGCGGCGTGGTGACGGTGGCGCGCACGGTGCGGGTGGAGGGCTCGGGCGAGAGCGTGATCGCCGAGCCGCTGGAAACCGTCGCCAAGGCGCACCCGGCCATGAGCCTGGGTAGCTATCCGTTCTTCAACGAGGGCGTGTTCGGCTCCAACCTGGTGCTGCGCGGGCGCGACCCTGACGAGGTGGCGGCCACGGTGGACGAGCTGATCGCGGTCCTGGCGGGCGTGGGCGTCCAGAACGTGCGGGAAATCGACGCAAGCTAGCGGCGGCTGGCCCCCCGTCATTTGGCCAAACGCCGAACTTCCGGTATGCGTCCGGCTCACATGTTCTCGGAGCGTCAGAGTAAAGATGATCGTTGCGATGCTTGCGGCCACCGTCCTGCTGGCCGATTCCACGGCCGCCCTGCAGGCCACCGCGACCCAGCCTGCCGCCACCGCGGCGGCCCCGGCCAAGAAGGCCGGCGACCAGGCCAACCTGGTGTGCAAGAGCGAGCCCGTGCTCGGCTCCCGGATGCCGGTGAAGCGTTGCCGCACCTCGGACCAGGCCAAGGCCGACAAGCAGGCGGCCCGCGAGGAGCTCGAGCGCGCCCAGGGCGCGATGGCGCAGAACCCGCACTAGTGTGCTGGATTTGAAGTTCGCATCATTCAGGGTCGTGCGCTGTTGCGAACTTCAAATCCCAAGAAGCACACTAGAAATATAAGCTTGCTAGTGTCCTCATCGATTCCGAAGTTCGTCCGAGCCCGCCACAAGCGCCTGCGAACTTCGGAATCGGGACACTAGAAGACCGCGCTTCAGTACCGGACCGACTCCGTCTCATTTTGTTCATACTGTGGATAGCTCTCGGTCCTAGATTCGGCTGGCCTGTTTGGGAGGCCTCAGAGTGAAGACACTGACGGTGATGTCCCGCAAAGGCGGGGCCGGCAAGACGACCGTCGCGGTCAACCTGGCGCTGGCGGCGCGCGCCATGGGCGTCAAGGCGGTGCTGGCCGACGCCGACCCGCTGCGCTCGGCCTGCGAGGTGCTGCGCGGCCGGCCCGAGGCGGACGGGGTGCTCTTCGAGACCAGCGCCGCCAAGCTCTTCGCGCTCACCGAGGCCTGCCGCCGCGGCGGCGTCGACCTCCTGATCATCGACACCCCGGCGGCGCCGGAACAGGACGTCGCCGAGGCCGTGAAGGTGGCCGACCTGTCGCTGGCGGTCGCGCGGCCCACCTATCTGGACCTCGCCGCCGCCGTGCGTTCCGTCGCCATCATCCAGCAGCTTGGCCGCGACGGGATGATCGTGCTGAACCAGTGCGCCCCGGCGCGCGGCGGCGTCGAGCCGCCGGCGGTGGTCAGGGCGTTCGACGCCCTGCGTTTCGTGGGCCTGCCGGTCACTCCGGTCGCCCTGCGCTCGCGGCTGGTCTACCAGACCGCGTTCGCCTATGGCCGCTCGGTCCTGGAGATCGACCTGGAGGGCTCGGCCGCGACCGAGGTCCGCGAGCTGTTCGGCCAGGTCTGGCGCAAGCTCACGGGCGCGGCCGAGCCGGCGCTGCGCACCGCCAACGACGACCTGCGCCGGCCCGCGGGCCGCGCCCCGGGCGCCGGATGAGCGACATTCCACTGTTCCGCTGACGCAGCGCCGCCCGGCGACCGCCGCCGAGGCTCGGGATGCATCGGGTCGCTGGAAGCGTCTTGCGCTCGGACTAATCCGTTGGATGCAACCACTTCGGCAGGAGATCATGGGGGTCGACGTCGGGCCACGCGCTCAACGTCATGCCAGTGCGCTCCATGAGCTTGCGGAGCCGTCCGCTGCTGTAGGCACCCAAGGTTTCCCCGCACCCGCCGACGAACTCACCGCCCACGAAGACCTGCGGGATCGTCGCAAAGCCGGTCCTGACCTCGAGAGCCTGGCGGATGCGCCGGCCAAGTTCGTCCTTCTGCAACGCCACGGAGTCGATATCCACGGAGCGGAACGGAATCTCCAGTCGGCGAAACAGCTCGCGAACCGACGAACAGAAGTCGCACCACTTGAGGCTGAACAGGACCACCGGCTGGTCCGCATCGGCGAGGGCCTCGCCGATGAGCTTTTCGGCTTCCGGATCGGCCACAATGGCGTTCTGCGGCGCCCTGTTCGGCGCGGTCGCTGGGAGCTGGGGCGCGGCGTCGAACCGCGCCGACGGGGTGGAGCGCGAAATCTCCAGCTCGGCCGGCGACATGTCGGCCGGCACATCGTCGAACAGCGGGGTCGACAGATACCTTTCTCCGGTATCGGCGAGCATGCACAGGATCGAGGAGCCTTCCGGCGCACGCTGCGCAACGCTCAGGGCGCCGGCGAGCACGGCGCCCGACGAAATGCCGACGAACACGCCCTCCGCCTGAGCGAGCTGGCGAGCCAGGCGAACGGATTGCGCCGCGTCCACGGGCACGATCTCGTCGACCAGGCCCTGCGCCATCGCGTCGGACGTGAGCTTGGAGATGAAGTCGGGGCTCACCCCCTGGATCGGATGCGGTCGGAAGCTCGGGTGGCTGGCCAGCCCGGGACCCGCCGAGGCCGGCTGCGGAACGCCGCTGCCCATCACCTGCGCATTGTCCGGTTCGACCGCGATGATGCGGGTCTCGGGCCGGGCGGCGCGCAGTCCTCGCGCGACCCCCTTCAGGGTGCCGCCGCTGCCCACCGCGGTGATGAAGTAGTCCAGCCGCTCGCCTTCGAAATCACGGATGATTTCCCGGGCGGTGTATTCGGTGTGCGCGTCGGCGTTCGCTTCGTTCTCGAACTGCCGCGTCAGGAACCAGCCGTGCGCCTCGGCAAGCTCAACGGCTTTCAGATACATGCCGCTGCCCTTCTGGGCCGCCGGCGTCAGGACCACCTGCGCGCCCAGGAAACGCATCAGGCGGCGGCGCTCCACGCTGAAGCTCTCTGCCATGGTGATGACCAGCGGATAGCCCTTCACCGCGCAGACCATCGCCAAACCGATGCCGGTGTTGCCGCTGGTGGCTTCGATCACGGTCTGGCCGGGCTGCAGCCGACCCTCTCGTTCCGCCCGTTCGATGACGGCGAGCGCCAGGCGGTCCTTCACCGAGCCCATCGGGTTGAAGCATTCCAGCTTGCCGAAGAGCCGGACGCCGGGTGGCGCGAGCTTTGACAACTCGACGACTGGGGTGTCGCCGATGGTGTGCAGGACCGAGCGGTGTTTCATCGGGCTTCCTCCTGGTCCTGCATGACCAGGACGTCGGTGTTGGCGTGCTTGCGGTTCCGCACCAGCCGCCACGCGTGCAGGACGGCGCCGGCGAGGCGGTCTATGTCGGCCGGGGTCAGCGGGCCTGAAATGATCGAGAACCGCAGAACCCAGCGGTCGCGCCATGAGGCCCCCGCGGCAAAGCAGACGTTCTCTTCCTGCAGCTGCGCGATGACCGCGCGGGTCGCTGCGTCGCGCTCATCCGCCGGGCCTTCCCCGAAGCCGACGATGACCTGGTTGAGGACCACCGAATTGATGACCCGGACACCGGCCTCGCCGGCCAGCCGTTCCGCCAGCCGACGGGCCAGAGCGCAGTGGCGGCGCACCATCTCGATGACGCCCTGACGCCCGAGGGTCCGCAGCATCGCCCAGACGGCGAAGCCACGCGCGCGGCGGGACAGCTCCGGCGCGAACTGCGCGGGGTCATATTCGTCGTCCGCCGCCGGTGGAAGGTAGCTGGCGACAATCGACATCGCGGCGCGGTGAACGCCGCGGTCGCGGACGATGGCGAAGCCGCAGTCGTACGGGAGCTGGAGCCATTTGTGGCCGTCCGTGGACCAGGAGTCGGCCTGGTCGAGCCCGGCTGTCAGAGGCTCCATTTCGGGGACGGCGCGGGCCCACAGACCGAATGCGCCGTCGACGTGAAGCCAGGCGCCGTGGGCCCTGCAGGCTTCGGCGATCGCCGGCATCGGATCGAACGCGCCCGTGTTGATCTGGCCGGCCTGCGCCATGACGATGGCCGGGCCGTTGCCGACCGCGAGCGCCGCCGAGAGGGCGTCGGCGTCCATTCGTCCCTCGGCGTCGCAAGGAATGACCGCCGTGCGGGCTCCGAAGCCGAGGTAGCGCAGGGCCGACGTGATCGTCGAATGAGCCTCGGCGCCGAGGAACAGCCGCACGGCCGGCGCGCCGGTCAGCCCCGCCTCTTCGACGTCCCAGCCGACCCGCGCCAGCACGGCGTTGCGCGCCGCGGCCAGGCAGACGAAGCTCGCCATCGTCGCGCCCGTCACGAACCCCACGGAGCATTCGGGAGGCAGGCGCAGGATATTCAAGAGCCAGCGGGAACTGACCTTCTCCGCCATCGCCGCCGAGGGCGCGAGGGCGTAGTTGCCGGCATTCTGGCCCCAGGCGCTGGTCATCATGTCGGCGGCGACGCCGACCGGATGCGAGGCGCCCACCACCCAGCCGAAGAAGCGTGTTCCGCCGACCCCCGATAGGCCCGGCTCCGCGGCCCAGGCGAGGCTGTCGATGACGCTGACGCCATCCTCGCCGGCCTCCGGCGTGGGGCCGTCGAAGCGGCGATGCAGCTCCGCAGCGGGACAGGTCGGCCGCGGGGGACCGTCTGTGAGCGCGTTGCGAAACCCGATCGCATGGTGGAGCGCCCGGGCGAAGTGGGCGTGGTGGGCGGAGCCGGCCTGCGCGGACGAGCTCGCCCCCGCACCCTGCTCGAGGCGGGAGGCAGTTTTCATGGAAGGAGTCCGTCCCGGTCAGGAAAAGGTCGGCGCCGCCGCGGCGATCGTGTCGCGCATCCGCGGGCTGAGCTCGCCGAGCGTTTCGAGGAACTTCGGGTGCGACATGCCCGAGCCGATGTAGGTCCACCGGTTGGCCTGGTGCTGGACGTGGGTGAAGGCGGCGCTCTGATCCTCGTCGAGCGTGCGGCCGATGGCCCGCTCCAGCGCCACCATGTCGAAGAGCACCTGGTGCTTCAGGCCCTCGTCCAGGAAGGCGCCCAGCGCCAGGTAGCCTTCGATCCCGGCCTGGATATCCGCCTCGCTCATGCCATCGGCGATGGTGCGGACCATCAGGGTGTCCAGCTGGGCGTGTTGGTATTCCTCCATCCAGTGATGCAGCAGGAGGTCCTTGAACTGGGCGTCCAGGTCGCCGGCGTCGCGCACGCTCTCCTGGAAGTGGCGCTGGGTCATCCACTCGATGTGCAAGGTGAGCAGGGCCACCGAAAGCGGCGGGCGTGACAGGACGTTGGCGGCGATGTCCGCGGGCGGACCGATCACGTTGCAGGCGACGCCGAAACCGGCCGTGAAGGCCTCACGGAAGCGGCGGAACAGGTGGATGTGCTTGGCTTCCTCGGCGGCGAACTCGAGGAAGGCGCGGGCCCGGTAGTCCTCGCCGTTGATGTACGGACGCGCGTGGTCGAGCACGAACGGCAGGATGAACTCCTCGACCAGGCCGAAGATGCCCAGATAGGCGTGGCCGCGGATCTGGTTGAGCTTCAGCTGCTCATTGGGCGAGAGGAAGACCAGCTGGGTCGCCCGCGCCAGGCTCTCAGGCATGAACGCCTTCGAGAAGTCGAGCCGCTTGTCGTCGTTGATCAGATCTTCGACCCGCCAGGTAATGCGCTCCGCGCGCTCCAGGCAGTCCTTGAAGGTGTAGGGATAGGTCATCGCGGGTCGCTCCATGGGACGCCGGGCGTCCGTTTGCGGGGCCGACCTTCTAGGGGCAGGCGCGACGGGGCCGAATGACTGGTCCGCCTAATGACTTGACTGTTCCGCCTGGGCTGTCGCGAATCTGGACATGGACGCCCTCTCGGATGTGCTCAGGATCGTCGATCTCTCCGGCGGCGTGTTCATCGATGCGGAATTCACCGATCCCTGGTGGGTGGCCGGCCAGGTGTCGCCGGAATCGTGCCGTCCGTTCATGGTCCCGCCGGCGCAGGTGGTGTCGTTCCACTATGTCGTCGAGGGCCGCTTCGAGCTGCGGCTGTGCGACGAGCCTGCCCTGAGCGTCGCCGCCGGCGAGGCGATCATGATGGCGCGCAATGACCTGCACGTGTTCGGCACGCCCGGCGTCAGCACCCGGCCTGTCGGCATGAGCGAGCTGATTCAGCCGCCGGGCGCGCAGGGCGTGGCCACGGTCGTGCACGGCGGCGGCGGCGCACGGACGCGTCTGGTCTGCGGCTTCATGGGCGGCAACGCCCAGCTGCGGCCCCTGCTGGACAGCCTGCCGGCGGCGATGAAGATCGAGGTGGCCGACCTGCCCGGCGGCGACTGGATCGGCCGCACCTTCAGCTATGCCGCCCAGACGCTGAGCGACGGCGACCCCGGCGCCGCGACCGTGCTCGCCAAGCTGTCGGAACTGCTGTTCGTGGAGTCCGTCCGCCGCTACCTGGCTGGTCTGCCGGACGAGCAGACGGGCTGGCTGGCGGGGCTGCGCGATCCGGTGGTCGGCCGGGCGCTGTCCGTCCTGCATTCCCGGGTGGCCGAGCCCTGGACGGCCGAGGCGCTGGCCGGGGAGGTGAACATGTCCCGCTCCGCCTTCGCCGACCGCTTCACGACCATCACCGGCCAGCCGCCGATGCGCTACCTGACCGGCTGGCGGATGCAGCTGGCCCGGACCTACCTGGCCGAAACCCGCCGCACCGTGGCCCAGATCGCCTTCGAGGTCGGCTACGAGTCCGAGGCCGCATTCAGCCGCGCGTTCCGTCGCGAGTGCGGACAACCACCCGCCACCTGGCGACGCCAAGCCGTGAGCTAGCGGCCCGGCGTCCCGGCCAAGAATGCCGGGGGCTCGGTCATTCCTTCCCGACCCCGCCCGGCCCAGGTTCGCCGCCACACATGGTCGAGAGCCGAACCCAATGAACCTTTCCCTCTGGATGCTGCTGGCGTTCGCCGGCTGGACGCTGATGGTGCTGCTGGTCGGCGTCGGCGTGTACCGCTGGAAGCTGATCCTCACCGGCCGGGCGATGCTGACCAGCTTCCCGGGCGACACGCCGCATGGCGCGCCGGCCTACCGCCGGGCGACGCGGGCGCACGCCAACTGCATCGAGAACCTGCCCGTGTTCGCGGCCATTATCCTGACAGCGGCCGCAGCCGGCATCGCGCCGCCGCAGATGGGGCCGCTCGCCGTCGCCACCGTGGCCGCGCGCGTCGTGCAGACCTCGATCCATATGGGCCTGCCGGAATCGAACCTGACGATCGGCGTGCGGTTTTCCTTCTATACGGTCCAGGCCCTGGCGATGATCGCGATGACGGTGCTCATCGTGCTCGCCGCGGCCGCGCGCTGAACGTCGCGGCCGGCATGGAGATCAACGCCGACTTCACGATCCCCGCGGTGGTCCACGCCGCCGCCATGCCTTGGGTCGCCTCGCCGATGCCGGGCGTGGAGCGCCGGATGCTGGACCGCGTCGGCGACGAGATTGCGCGGGCGACCAGCATCGTCCGCTACGCCCCCGGCGCACGGTTCTCGCCGCACGTGCACGGCGGCGGCGAGGAGATCCTGGTGCTGGAAGGCGTCTTCCAGGACGAGCACGGCGACTATCCCGCCGGCGCCTACGTCCGCAATCCGCCCGGCAGCGCCCACCAGCCGCGGACGGAGGTCGGCGCCACGATCCTGGTGAAGCTGTGGCAGTTCGATCCGCACGACCGCACGACGGTGCGCCTCGACACCGCCGCCGTGCCGAAGCTCCCCTTCGCTGAGGGCGCCTGGGTCCAGCCGCTTCATTTGGACGCCCGTGAATCGGTGAGCCTGCAGATCTGGGCGCCTCACGCGCACGTCCACATCCGCTCGCACGAGGGCCTGGAGGCGTTCGTCCTGGAAGGTGGGTTCGAAGAGGCCGGCGAGGCGTTCGCGCGCCATTCCTGGCTGCGTCTTCCGCCCGGCCATGACCTCGAGGCCGCGGCCGGGCCGCGGGGCGCCCGCCTGTGGATCAAGACCGGTCACCTGGGCCCCTGAGGTGCGCGCCGGGATCGTCATCGTCGGCGCCGGCCTCTGCGGGCTTGCGCTGGCCGAGCGCTTGCAGCGCGCGGGCGCCGACTACCTCCTGCTCGAAGGCCGCGACCGCCTGGGCGGCCGCGTACTGTCCCAGGCCTCGGGACACGGCGCGTTCGACCTCGGCCCGACCTGGTTCTGGCCCAGCCAGGGCCTGATGGCCAACCTGGCCAACCGCCTCGGGCTCGGCGTGTTCGAGCAGTACGCTGACGGCGACCTGCTCCTGGAGGAGGCCGACGGAAAGGTGATCCGCGCCGCCAGCGCCGGCGCAATGGCGCGATCGTTACGGATCGATGGCGGCATGGCGGGCCTGACCAACGCCCTCGCAGCGCGCCTGCCCGCGGAGCGGATCCGGCTGGGCGCGACTGTGCGCGGCCTGACCGACCTGGGCGGCGGCATCCGCATCGACTGCGACGGCGGGATCGACGCGATCCGGGCCGACCAGGTGGTCTTCGCCCTGCCGCCGCGGCTGCTGGCGGGTTCCATCGCCTTGACCCCCGCGCTCCCGCCCGCCGGCCGGGCTGCCTTGGCGGCGGTCCCGACCTGGATGGCGGGACAGGCCAAGCTGGTGGCCGTCTACGACGAACCCTTCTGGCGCGCGGCGGGCCTGTCGGGCGATGCGGTCAGCCGCAAGGGGCCGCTGATCGAGATCCACGACGCCTCGGGCCGCGACGGTCCGGCCGCCCTGTTCGGCTTTGTCGGGATCGCCCCGGCGGTGCGGCGCGCCCGCCGCGAGCAGATGCTGGACATGGCGCGGCGCCAGCTTGGGCGGATATTCGGCGACGCGGCGCTGCATCCCCGCGAGTTGATCTTCAAGGACTGGGCCTTCGATCCGCTCACCGCCACGCCGGATGACCTCACCTTCTTAGGCCAGCACCCGGCGGGCGAGGGGGACATGGCCCTGAACAGCGTCTGGGGCGGCCGCATCCTTGTCTCAGGTACGGAGACGGCGCGCGAGCACCCCGGGTTCCTCGAGGGGGCGTTGGAAGCGGCCGAAGAGACCGCCCACAGCCTCCTGAAGACGGCCCGGTCCTGAATGCCTGGGCGCGACCAACCGAAGGCGTCCCTAGGTCTCCACCTGCGCATGGGTCGCGCCGATGGCCGCCGCGATCATCGCCTTCTGAACCGATGGAAGGCGGTAGAGCAGGACCGAACGGGCCGCATGCCTGCCGGCCGTGACGGTGCGCTTGACCCATCCCAGGTAGGACTCCTCCGGCAGATACTGCGGGTGTTCGGTGGAAATGCCCTTCAGCCCCGCCTCCTTCAGAACGCGGGCCTCAGCCGGCGTGAAGTCCTCCAGGTGCCCGACGACGAACAGCGAGGAGGGTGCGATCATCATGGCCGCGGACTGCAGCGTCGTCGTCGGTACGCCCTCGATTTCCCGCAGTTCGCAGATCAGGCCACGGCTTGCGTAGCCGCGCGCCTGCTGGAAGGCGCTCACGATGCGGGCGCGGTCGTCGAGGTTCGAGAGGCTGGAAAACGAGACCGGCAAGATGAGCGCCGGCGGCGGTTGCTTTGCCGCTCTGGCGCGCACGTCCCGCAGGCCGATGGCGATGGTGCCCAGGTCGATCCGCAGCCGGTCGCTCCGCGAAAGCCGGGCTATTTCGGCGCCCTCAAATTCCCGTCCGGAGACTCCATCGGCGACCGAGCGCCTGAACCGAAGACCGATGACCTGGTTGCCCTTCAGCTCGCGGACGACGTCGACGGAACACCGGACGTCGACCTGGCATCCGTTGGAGGCCACGAACGGCGTCCACACCGATACGGGGCCCAGCAGCGAATTCGGCGTGTCGGCGGACAGCGACGGCGTCGACGGCGCCTCCTCCTCCGCGCCCTCACTGGTCCGCAGATCAATGGGGCGGGCTTCAACGCCGGTCGGCGTGACCTGCAGCACCTCGTGCACCGTAAGATCAGCGGGCTCTGCGGCGCCCAGGAAGTGGGTCAGGATCTCGCGCAGCACACGCACGCAGAACGCCTGGCCGGCCAGCCGGCTAAGCTCCGGCTGGCAGATCAGGATGTCGGTTTCCGAGATGCGCAGGTGGTAGCCATGCAATCCGATCTGACGATCGAGGAGTGCGTGGATGTGGGCGTGCACGTGCTCGCCGCGCGCCGGCCATCGGCTTCCGAAGCGCTGCGCCACGGCGTCGAGGCCGATCAGGTTGACCTTGCCGCTGGCCAAGACCTCCGGATTGGCAAAATGCTCAAGCGCGGCATCCAGCCCCGGCGACAACAGCCGCTTGACCAACGGCTCGAAGGCCAGATCCGGCAATGTTTGCGGCAAGGCGCTCATGATCCGTCGCCGCGACCGAGCGCATCGTGGACGTTGTCGAAGCGACGCGAGACGGGTGCTCGCTGGTCGAGCAGCACACAGCCGCCATCCACTCGGCGAACACTGATATGCATAGGTGCAATCCCTCGGCTTGCAACTTTAGATATGCACCTGAGTCATTAAGCCGACATAAGAATTCTAGGTTAACGCCAAAGAAGAATCGCCCTGAACAACTTTTCCGCCGCCGTTCGAATACTGATTTAGATCTTGCCGTAACCGATGGGCGCGGCGTGGCGCTGCCCTACGTGAAGCAGAACCTGCTGGCTGAAGGCGAAGGTGCTGCAGGAACTGGACCCTGCGCGCGCTGGTGAGACGCTGTCCCGCATGGAATGCTAGCCAGGCGGGGCAGACTGCGGTCGAGATCCCGATTCAGAAGTGTACGACCCAGGGGGAACGCCATGAAGACGCAGATCACCGAGCTGTTCGGCATCGATCACCCGATCATCCAGGGCGGCATGCACATGGTCGGCTATGCCGAGATGGCGGCCGCAGTGTCCAACGCGGGCGGCCTGGGCATCATCACCGGGCTCACCCAGGGGACCCCGGAGAACCTCGCCAAGGAGATCGACCGCTGCCGCGAGATGACCGACAGGCCGTTCGGGGTGAACCTCACCTTCCTGCCGGCGGTGACCCCGCCGGACTATCCGGGCTTCGTCGAGGTGATCGTGAAGAGCGGCGTCAAGGCTGTGGAGACCGCCGGAAACAATCCGCAGAAGTGGCTGCCCGCGCTCAAGGACGCCGGGATCAAGGTGATCCACAAATGCACGTCAGTGCGGCATTCGCTGAAGGCCGAGGCGATCGGCTGCGACGCGGTCAGCGTCGACGGCTTCGAGTGCGGCGGCCATCCGGGCGAAGACGACGTCGGCAACTGGGTGCTGCTGCCCCGCGCGGCCGAGGAGCTGAAGATCCCGTTCGTGGCGTCCGGCGGCTGCGCGACCGGCAGCCAGCTGGTGGCGGCGCTGGCCCTGGGCGCCGAAGGCATGAACATGGGCACGCGCTTCATGGCCACGAAGGAGGCGCCGGTGCATGAGCACGTGAAGCAGGCGATCCTGGCCGCGAGCGAGCTGGACACCCGGCTGATCATGCGCCCGCTGCGCAACACCGAGCGCGTGCTGACCAACGCCGGCGTCGAGCGGCTGCTGGAGAAGGAGCGGACGCTCGGCGACAAGATCACCTTCGCCGACATCGCCCCGGAGGTGGCCGGCGTCTACCCCGCGATCATGAAGGACGGGAAGATGGACGCCGGCGGCTGGAGTTGCGGCATGGTGGTGGGCCTGATCCACGACGTACCCACGGTCGCCGAACTCATCGACCGCATCATGGGTGAGGCCGAGGAAATCATACACAAGCGGTTGGAAGGGTTCGCGAGCGCACCCGACCACCGACGCTCGGCGGCCAACTCCTAGGGCCCTTCACCTTCCCGTCGCACCCTC
Source organism: Phenylobacterium sp. (assembly GCA_045802455.1). Taxonomy (GTDB): domain Bacteria; phylum Pseudomonadota; class Alphaproteobacteria; order Caulobacterales; family Caulobacteraceae; genus Phenylobacterium. The sequence continues at coordinate 68,657 of JBJMQX010000154.1, forward strand.
GACGGAAAAAGCCTTATGCGATAGGGCGTTGGCGCGCCCGGGGACCTGGCGGAACGGTAGACGCAAGCGACTTAAAATCGCTCGGAGCAATCCGTCCGGGTTCGAGTCCCGGGGTCCCCACCAGCTTTGCCTAGGCCGGATACTGGTCGGCGGCGCCGGGCGCCGGGCGGTCGGCGGGTTGAGCGGGGCTCGCGCCGGGCGCGGGATACCGGAAGCCCTCGCCGTGGCCGTTGCTGGCGGCGAGCTGGCGGGCGGCGAAGTCCCAGTTCGCGGTCTCGTTCACCCAGCGCTCGAGGAACGCCTGCCGGTCGTTCTGATAATCCAGGTAGTAGGCGTGCTCCCAGAGGTCGCAGACCAGGAGCGGGAAGAGCCCGTCCCTGACCAGGGTGTCGTCGGCGTCGTGGGTGGAGATCACCTTCAGGCGGTCGGAGCCCGCAACCAGCCACACCCAGCCCGAGGCGAAGTGGCCGACGCCTTCCTCGACGAAGGCGTCCTTGAAGGCGTCGAGGCCGCCGAACGCCCGCTCGATGGCTTGGGCGAGCTTGCCCGAGGGCGCGCCGCGGTCCGGCGTCATGCAGTTCCAGAAGAAAGCGTGGTTCCAGGCCTGGGCAGCGTTGTTGAACAGAGTCTTGTCGCCCGTGCTGGAGGCCTGGCGGACGAGGTCCTCCAGGCTCCGGTCCTGCAGGCCGGCCTTCGCGGCGAGCGCGTTGGTCTTTTCGACGTAGGCCCTGTGGTGTTTGTCGTGGTGGAACTGGAGCGTGTCGGCCGAGACGGCGGGCTCCAGCGCGTCATAGGGGTAGGGAAGGTCCGGCAGCATGAACATGGGGAAAGACCCTTTCTCGTGGGTCCTCCCCAACCGTCCCGCGCCGCGCGGGTTCCGGGTCAGTTCGAAGGAAGCGCCGTGGAGGCCTGGCCGAAGGCGTAGCGCCAGCCGGCCGGCGTGCGCACGTAGGTGTCCGAGAACCACAGCCTGCGGTCGAAGGCGCCCGAGCCGTCAGGGCTCGCGCCCTTCAGCCAGAGGCGCGCAGTGACCACGGCGGTATCGCCATAGACCCGCACCGTCTGGGTTCCGGGGTCTTCGTCCTGGCGCTCGTAGACCGCCTGGCGGTCGCGCGCCGACTTCAGCAGCGCCTCGCGGGAGACCACGCTTCCGCTGCCGACCACCAGCACGAAATCCGGATGAAGGATCGCGGCCATGGCCTTGGCGTCGTTGATCTTTACGGCCGCTTGATAGGCGACGTCGAGCGCGCCGACAGCGGCGGCGTCCTTGGCGACGTTCTGGGCCGCGGTGGGAGTCTTCGCAGCGCCGGCCACAAGCGCGGCGGCGAGTAACAGGCCTAGCATCTTCAGAGAGTCCCGCGGTTGTCGTGGACCCGTGATAGCTCAGCCGTGGGCCGGAGGCTCGCGGCTATCGGACATGATAGGCGCGGTCGCCGTCCTCAGCGGCGCATGGAGATCAGCTCGATCTCGCGGCCTTCCGGGTCGCGCACGAAGCCCACCCGCATGGCGTCGGTGTCCCAGGGCTCGCGGTGCGGCGCGGCGCCCTCGGCCACCGCATGGGCGTAGGCGGCGTCCACGTCGCGGACGTAGAGCCCGAGCGGCCCGTGCGCGCTGCCGACGGCGACGCTGCGGCCGTCCTTGTAGCCATAGAGGATGAGCATGAAACCGGCGTCTTCGCCGGCCCGGCGCATGAGCAGCTCGGTGGCGTCCTCCAGGTCGACGGTCTGGGTGACCGCCAGGCCGAAGGCGCGCTCGTAGAACCGGCGCATCGCGGCCAGATCCTGCACCACGAACTTGACGAAGCCGAACCGGACCGAGGGGGCAAACGCGGTCTTGACGCTGGGGGCGCCGGCGGTGTCGGTCATGGTGCGATCCTCCGGTTGAGGCGAACCATCCTGCGCCTGCCGAAGCCGCCCGGCTAGGGAAATGGCAGGTCCGCGAGCGCCTCGGGGAGCAACCGGGCGACCACGGCGGCGACCACGGCCTGGCCGACGGCGTCGGCGATGAAGTCCTGGCGGATCTCCAGCTCCAGGTAGTCGAGCCCGCGCCCACCCGCGTGCAGAGGCACGGTGAAGTCGACCTCGTCCATGCGGTAAGGCTGGTTGTCCCCCACCAGCGCGTCACCGAATTCGGCGCGCAGCCGGGCCAGCACCGCCCGGGAGAAGGCCGAGTCCTCGGCATGCAGCACCCCGAACCGCCAGGGCCGGTCGAAGTCCGCCATGCGCGGTGTGAAGGAATGCAGGGCGACGAGCGTCGTCGGCAGGCCGCGGGCCGCACGGACGTCGAGCTCGGCGGCGATGGCGGCGTGGTAGGGCCGGGCGACCTCGGCGATGCGGGCGGCGCGGGCGGCGGCGCCCAGGCCGCGGTTGCCTGGGATCCCGGCCCCGTCGCTCACCTCGGGAATCGCGTCGGCGCGCGCCGGGTCGCGGTTGCAGTCGATCACCAGGCGCGAGTACCGCTGGCGGATGAAAGTGGCGTCCAGGGCCTGCGACAGCCGCTCCCCGAGCCCGGCCACGCCGATGTCCCAGGCGATGTGGCGCTTCCGCTCCGAGGCGGGCAAGCCGAGGGTCCCCAGCGCCCGGGGGATCTCGCGGCCGGCGTGGTCGCCCAGCAGCAGGAAGGGCGAGGCGGCGCCTGGATTTCGCACAAGCGCGACCTCGGCCTCGCCCGGGCCGAGCAGCGTCATCGACGGGTTAACGGAATCGCCCGCAACCTCGGCCAATGCCAGTTGTCTCCATTCGTCACCTGACCGAGTACCGCTATCGCAATCCGGTGGCCCTGGGCGAGCACCGCATGATGCTTCGCCCCCTGGAAAGCTACGACCAGCGGCTGATCTCGGCCGAGCTGGACATCACGCCGGAGCCGGCGGCGCTGCGCAACATCCACGATGTGTTCGGCAACTGCGTCGGGATCGCCCGGTTCGCCGGGCGCACCGACCGGCTGTCGGTGGAGAGCCGGGTGGTGCTGGAGCACACGCCGCACCCCCCCTTCGCGGAGCTCGATGGCGAGGAGGCGTGCTACCGCGGCGCGCCGTTCGCCTACAGCGCCGAAGACCTTCCCGACCTCACCCGGTCGATGGAGCGTCAGCACCCAGACCCGGCCGGCGAGATCGAGGCCTGGGCGCGGCGCTTCGTCCGGCGCGCAGGACCCACCAGCCTGCGCACGCTGCTCACCGACATGACGCATGCGATCCGCGAGGAGCTCAGCTACGGCACGCGCCTGATGGGCGCGCCGCAGGCGCCCCTGGAGACCCTGGCGCTGGGGTCCGGCAGCTGCCGCGACTTCGCCATGCTGATGATCGAGGCGGTCCGCAGCCTGGGCCTCGCGGCGCGGTTTGCGTCGGGCTACGTCTATTCGTCCTCGCAGAAGGGCGGGCGAGCCGGCGGCGGCCACACCCACGCCTGGGTTCGGGTCTACCTGCCGGTCTGCGGCTGGGTGGAATTCGATCCGACCAACGGCATCGTCGGGAACGCCGACCTCGTGCGCGTGGCGATCGCGCGCGATCCGCGCCAGGCGACGCCGCTGCACGGCACGTGGTCGGGCCTTCCGGCGGATTTCCTCGGCATGGATGTCGAGGTGCAGGTTACACTGGGCGCCGAGGCGGATGGGCAACCCGCGCCCGCTCGGCGAGTTGCGGGGGGACGCTGATCGTCCAGAGGACCTGCATGCGCATCCGAGCCGGATACGAGATTGCCTACGAATGTCCGGCGCCGACGCCGATGCTGCTGATGCTCAATGTGCGCCACGAGCGGATCGGCGACATGGAGACGCCGGACCTTCTGAAGACGGAGCCGCACGTCCCCTTCCGGCAGTACCGGGACCTGTTCGGCAACCTCTGCACCCGGCTGACGGCGCCTGCCGGCCGCTTCGTGATGAGCGCCGATTTCGTGGTGCGCGACTCTGGCCTACCCGACGCCGTGGCGCCCGGCGCGATCCAGCACGCCGTGGAAGACCTGCCGGACGACGCGATCTTCTATCTGCTAGGCAGCCGCTATTGCGAGACCGAGCGGCTGAGCGACCTCGCCTGGAGCCTGTTCGGCGGCATCGAGAACGGCTGGGACCGTGCGCAGGCGATCGTCGCCTATGCCCACCAGCGGATCAGCTTCGGCTATGAGCACGCCCGCCCGAGCAAGACCGCCTTCGAGGCGCACGAGGAAGGCCAGGGCGTCTGCCGCGACTATGCGCACCTGGCGATCACGCTCTGCCGGTGCATGAACATCCCCGCCCGCTACTGCACGGGCTACATGGGCGACATCGGCGTGCCGCCATCCGGACCGATGGACTTCAGCGCTTGGTTCGAGGCGTACCTCGGCGGGGCTTGGCACACGCTGGACGCGCGCCACCGGCGCGAACGGATCGGCCGCATCCTGATGGCGCGTGGGCGCGACGCCACCGACACCGCCATGGTCACCACCTTCGGGCCCAGCACCCTTGCGGGCTTCACCGTGATCACCGAGCAGATCGCCGAAGCGTCCTGACGGCCGCGGCGCACGCGGGCGCAGCAATAATCGTGTAACGTGGTCGCGCGATATACGGCGTAAGGCGGCGCTCCTACGGGCAGTGCTGAAATTCGATTCGGACGGGAGCTGACGCGATGAACGGTGCGAAACTGGGCGTGCTGGCGCTGCTGGCGAGTGCGGCGGCCCTCTACGGCTTCACCGGCGACACTTCGGCGCCGAGCGCCAAGGCGCACGGGACCGACGCCGGGGCGACGACCGCGCGGGTCGACAACTTCATGCTGGTGGACGCCGACATGGAGGCCCACGAGCTCTACCGCCTGGCCGACGCCAAGGCCGTCGTGCTGGTGACCCAGGCGAACGGCGACGCCGCGGTCCAGAAGCTCAGCCCGCAGCTCAAGGCGCTGAAGGCGGCCTACGTCGCGAAGGGCGTCGAGTTCATGATGCTCAACTCCAGCCTGAAGGACAGCCGCGAGGCGATCCAGGCGGAGGCCAAGAAGGCGGGCTTCGACACCCCTATCCTGATGGACAGCTACCAGCTGGTCGGCGAGAGCCTGGGCGTGACCCGCTCGGCCGAGGCGATCGTCATCGACCCGAAGACCTGGACCGTCGCCTGGCGCGGCGGCCTGGCGGGCGGAACGGCGGCGAAGGCGCTGGACGCGCTGACCGCAGGCCAGCCCGTGCAGGTCGCCTCGACGGCCGGGACAGGCGCCGGCATCGCGTTCCCGAAGCGGGGCGTGACCCAGGTCTCCTATTCGAAGGATGTGGCGCCGATCCTGGAAGCCAAGTGCGTGGGCTGCCACGAGGAAGGCGGCATCGGCCCCTTCGCGATGAAGGACTACGCCACGGTGAAGGGCTTCGCCCCGATGATCCGCGAGGTCATCCGGACCGACCGCATGCCGCCCTATCACGCCGATCCGCACGTCGGGAAATTCAGCGACGACAAGCGGCTGACGGGCGACGAGGTGAAGACGCTGGTCCACTGGATCGAGGCCGGCGCGCCGCGCGGCGACGGACTGGACACGCTGGGCGCGACCAAGCACGTCGCCCAGGAGTGGCCGCTGGGCAAGCCGGACCTGGTGCTGAACGTGCCGGCCTACACGATCCCCGCCTCGGGCGTTGTCGATTACCAGCGCCCGGCGGTGGCCAACCCGCTGACCGAGGGCAAGTGGCTGCGGGCGTCCACCGTGAAGCCCGGCTCGCGCCAGGGCGTGCACCACCTGCTGACCGGCTGGATGGAGCAGATGCCGGCCAACGGGCGCTCGTCGGAGACCCAGTGGCGCGGCTCGGTCGGCGGCTACGCCGTCGGCGCCGAGAGCGAGGTCATGCCGGCCAATACGGGCTCGTTCGTGCCGCCGGGCGGGGCGATCGGCTTCCAGGCGCACTATACGCCATTCGGCAAGGAAGAGACCGACAAGTCGCAGATCGCGCTCTACTTCTACGACAAGCCGCCGGAACTGATCATGCACTCGGTGGTGGTGATCGATAACTCGATCACGATCCCGGCGAACGAGGGCCGCCACAAGGAGGTGGCCTACGTCGAGTTCCCGCACGACGCGCTGCTCTACTCGGCGTTCCCGCACGCGCACTACCGGGCCTATTCGTCGGACCTGTGGCTGCAGACGCCCGACGGCAAGATGAAGATGATCCTGTCGCTGCCGCGCTACGACTTCAACTGGCAGCGCGAGTACACCTTCGCCGAGCCGCTGAAGATCCCGGCGGGTTCGCGGCTGGTGGCGCACTACGTCTACGACAACTCCAAGCGCAACCCGTCGAACCCGGACCCGAACCGGACCATCACCTGGGGCGAGCAGTCCTGGGAGGAGATGTTCTTCACCTCGGTCCGCTACCGCTGGCTGGACGAGACCGCGTCGCACCGGGTGAACTACGAGGCCGAGCTGCAGGGCAACCGCCTGCTTGGCATGCTGGACGACAACATCGACGCCAAGATCGAGAAGGCGGAGCTGAAGGGCCGGCTGGGCGAGCAGCTCGGCAAGTACTTCGACGTGCTCGACAAGAACCATGATGGCGGGCTGGACAAGGCCGAACTGGCCGCGGCCCAGCAGATGATGGGCATGCGCAACCGCCGCGGCGACACCGCGCCGGCCCCGGGCGCCAAGCCTGCCGGCGGAGCGACGCCGACCGGCGGGAAGTAGGGCTTCAGGTCGGCGCAGGGATCGCCCTGCGCCGAACCCAGCGAAGCGCCAGCACGGTGAGGCCCGAGGCGGCGAAGGCGAACGGCAGGGCCGCGAGGCCCGCGCGGTAGTCGCCGGTGGCGTCCTTCGCCAGGCCCCAGAGCCAGGGAAA